>NZ_FOZL01000001.1:3600000-3900000 GCF_900114625.1 Granulicella pectinivorans | reverse complement strand
CGAGGTCGCCCTCGGGAACGACGAGGTGCGGCGTCCCGGTGACGATCACTGTGCCGGGCGCGGTGCGCTCAGCAGGAATCTGCACGACGACGGGCAGGATGCGCTCCGGATTGCCGATGATGGGCGTGACGGAGTCGAAGTGCTCGACGCCGTTCTGGAGCACGGCAACCCTGGTGTTGGGCCCCGCAAGCGCTCGAAGCCAGGATTCGGTCGCTGGCACCTGCTGCGCCTTCACGCAGAGCAGCACCCAGTCCACCGGAGCAGGCGAGGATGGTGTGGTGGAAACCTCGGCAGGGGAGACGATCGCGCTTCCGTCCGGGAAGGACACATGAAGGCTCTCGAAGGGGGTATTCGCGCAAAAGACGACCCGATGCTTCCCGGTTTCGACCAGCGCGGAACCTACCGCGCAGCCGATTGCTCCGGAACCGATGATGGTGACTGTGGACATCGACGTGCCTCCTGGCGGTCTGAACCTCTCCGATTGTAGAGGCTGCTACCGGGTACCCGGAAAGCTGCGCGTGCCAAGCCACAGTGCCAGCGCCAGCATCTGCGCGATCAGGATGTATTCCAGCAGAACAAGCGGCGTCGGGCTCAACGGGTTGGCAGCCGTCGTCGCCGGAGACAGCACAGCGACCACCACGGCGAGCACGAGGAGTGAGATCCACGCCGCAGCCTGACCATAGTGGGTCTGGGGCTGCATACGCTTTACGGGTTGTGCCTGCGCCATCCTGGCCATGCGGGCGGCGAAGTCCCCAGGAATCGCAGGGTTGGGCTTCACCTCCAGGGCTTCGAGCATCGCGGGATAGAGCGCTGGATCGGCGTCGTGTTGCATCGGTTGGTCCGCTTTTTCGTTAGGTCTCATGCGATCCTTTCTACCGGCGCGGTTCGTCGTGCGGTTTGTGCGCGAACATGATCGCCCAATTTTTGGCGGCCACGATGAAGATGGGTCCGTACCGTTCCGATCGGCAGGTTCAGCGTCAGGGCGATATGCTCGTAACTACACTCCTCCTGATGATAAAGGACCAGTACGGCGCGCTCGGGTTCCGAGAGCAGGAGTAGACCTTGGTCGACCGCATCGAGCATCTCCTCCCGCGCATACTCCTGCTCGGCGTTCCTCCCGTGTGAAGGCAAGGTCTCGACAAACGCTGGAGCATCGTCATCCGGATCCGAAGCCGGGGTAAACCGGTACTCGCGATCCTTGCGCCGTCTCTTCCACTCGTCCTGCGCCACGTTGACGATGATCCGATAAAGATAGGTCGAAAGCTTCGCCTCTCCCTGAAAGTGAACTAGCCCACGATAGAGCCGCATGAAGACCTCCTGCGCCAGATCCTCGATGCGATCGTGCGAGCCGGTCAGACGGAGCAGCGTACGAAAGACAAGCGCCTGCTGCTCCTGCACGATGCTCTCGAAGTCCGCCTCGGGATTGGGTTTGGTCGGCAAGGTTGGGTCAGACCGCAGGTATCGGGAAAAGTTTCAGCGAATAGTTTGAAACTTAGCAGAGCCTACGCAGTCTTAGGGGGCGTTGTTCAAAATGGATTGGTGTGGAGGTGGATGATCATGATGGATGTCACTGAGGCGCTTGCTAGCCCTTATATCGTTCCGGTGTCGGCATGCGCCATGGTATTGGGAATCGTCATTGCGTCGAAGGTCGCGGAGGTCCGCAAGCGGCAGCTTGAGTATGAGGAGAGAATGGCTGCGCTGGCCAAGGGCTTGCCTCTGCCGCCTCTCGAATCTGAAAGCAAGAACCAGATGTGGGCCGCGATGAACGGCGCTCCCATGCAGCAGATGCAACAAATGCAGCGGGAGCGCGAGGCAGAGGGAATAGCACGGAGGCGCGGCGGCATTCGGCGCGCCGGCATCATCCTGGTGACCGGGGCGGTCGGGGTTGCGTTGTTCTTCGCGGTGCTAGCCATGATTCTTCAGGAGCGCGATGTCTTTGCGGGCGTACCGTGCGCACTGATTCCGTTTGCGATTGGAGTCGGACTATTGATCGACGCGAGGGTCAACACCAAGGAGCAGGAGGAGGCAGCAGCGGTGCTTGCGCTGAAGGAGTAAAGCGCAGGCTCCCGAAGGAGCTGGGCTTGTTACAATTTGAGTTTGGCCTTCGGCAAATTTTGCCCAGGCCACACTTCATTTCAGCGGGTCTTCATCGTGAGTTCGAAGTTCAGGTTTTCGACGGCAGGAGAGAGTCACGGCGAGAGCCTTGTGGCGATGGTCAGTGGTCTGCCGGCAGGCGTTCCCGTAGTGCAGGAGGTCGTCGATCGCGAGCTGTGGCGGCGGCAGCAGGGCTATGGCCGTGGCGGTCGCATGCGGATCGAGCGCGACAAGGCGCACATCCTCAGCGGCGTGCGCCACGGTAAGACCATCGGCTCGCCCATCGCGATGACGCTCGCGAACAACGACTGGAAGAACTGGGGCGAGATTCTTCCAGTTGAAGAGGGAGACGCCGCGAAGCACAAGGCGGTTGCGTCTCCGCGTCCGGGCCATGCCGACTTGGCGGGTTCTCTTAAGTATGACTTTAAAGATGCTCGCTATGTGCTTGAAAGAGCGAGTGCTCGCGAAAGTGCCGCTCGCGTGGCGTGCGGTGCGATGGCCAAGTTGCTCCTGCGCGAATTAGGGATTGAGGTGGCGAGCCACACTGTGCGCGTGGGCGGGCAGGAGCTTGGCCGCGATGCTGCTTGGCCCGAAATCGTAGCCTCCTGCGCTCGCGAAGAGGTCCTGCTGAACTGCGTGGATCCTGAAGCCGAAGCGCGAATGAAGTCCGAGGTGGATCGCGCTCTGCGGACGGGTGACACCATCGGCGGTGTCTTCGAGGTGGTGGTCCACGGACTGCCTCCGGGCGTCGGAACCCACGTGAACTGGGACGAGCGCATGGACGGTTTGCTCGCGCAGGCCGTGATGAGCCTCCAGGCGGTGAAGGCCGTCGAACTGGGGCGGGGAGTGACCGCTGCCGAATCAATGGGTTCAACCGTGCACGACGCGATCGCCTACGCGGAAGAGGGCGAGAACGAGCCGGAAGACGGCGGTCCGAAGTTCACGCGGTTTAGCCGCGAGAAAAATAACGCTGGCGGCATTGAGGGCGGTATCTCCAACGGAGAGGACATTGTTGTGCGCGGGTATCTGAAGCCGATCTCGACGCTGCGGAGGCCGCTTGGTTCCGTCAGCTTCGCGACGCGGGAGCCGGTCAAGGCGGCATACGAGCGTTCGGACGTCTGTGTGGTGCCGGCCGCGGGCGTTGCGGCGGAGGCGATGGTCGCGCTCACGATTGCAGGGCTGGTGATCGACAAGTTTGGCGGCGACTCGCTGCGCGAGATGAAGCGGAACTTTGACGGATATGCGGAACAGATTCGGAAGTTTTAGAGAGGGCTTGTGAAGATTCATGAGGTGGTGAAGTACCCGGAGCCGGTGTTGGCGAAGCGCGCCACGGAGGTGACGGAGTTCGACGCAAAGCTGGCGAAGCTGGTCGACGAGATGTTCGACAGCATGTACGCCGCGCAGGGGATCGGCCTTGCCGCGCCGCAAATTGCTATTTCTAAAAGAATTACAGTGATTGACGTGAGCTTTAAGGAGCGCCCGGAAGAGAAGCTGGCGCTGATCAATCCGGTGATCGTCGAGCAGGAAGGCCGTCAGGTCGAAGAAGAGGGCTGTCTCAGCCTGCCGGAGATCCGCGAGAAGGTCGTTCGCGCGGAGTGGGTGAAGGTGAAGGCGCAGAATGTAAAGGGCGAGTGGTTCGAGGTGGAGGGCACAGAGCTTTTGGCGCGGGCTCTCCAGCATGAGATAGACCACCTGGACGGCGTGCTTTTCATCGACCGGATCAGTCGTCTCAAACGCGAACTTGTGATGCGTAAGATCAAGAAACTACAGAAGAATGGCGAGTGGTAAGGCTGGGCTGGAGGGTCCGATGAAGATCGTTTTTTGTGGGACCCCGGAGTTTGCGGTGCCGACGTTGCGGGCGGTGGTGGCGGCTGGGCATGATGTGCGCCTTGTCGTGACACAGCCGGATCGCGGTGTGGGACGCGGGTTGGTGATGCAGGCTCCACCGGTGAAGGTCGCGGCACAAGGTCTTGGAATTTCAGTCGTCCAGCCTGAAAAAATCAAGAACAACCTTGAGTTTCGGGCGCAACTTGAAGAAATCAGGCCGGATGTAATCCTGGTTGTTGCGTATGGCCGCATTGTCCCGGATTGGATGTTGGCGCTTCCTCCCTTTGGAAACATCAATTTACACGGAAGTTTGCTGCCGAAGTACCGGGGTGCCGCGCCGATTCAGTGGGCGGTGGCGAATGGCGAGACTCATACGGGGGTGACCTCTATGTTGTTGGAAGCAGGGCTGGATACGGGGCCGATGCTTCTGGCGCAGGTGGTTCCCATTGCCGAAGAGGAGACTTCCGAGGATGTATTTGAGGGGTTGGCCGCGGTCGGGGCCGAACTTATCGTGAAGACTCTGCAGGGGTTAGAGGATGGTTCGGTGCAACCGATTGCGCAGAATCATGCGCTGGCCACGCTGGCTCCGATTCTCAAGCGGGAGGATGGGCTGGTCGATTTTTCGCGGCCGGCCAAGGTGATTTACGACCGCTGGCGCGGCTTCCAGCCATGGCCGGGTGCATACACGTTTTTGCGGGGTAAGAAGCTGATTCTGAGCCGGTTACGAGTTGCTGATGGAATGGATGGCCAGGTGGGAAATGTAGTCGTAGAAGGTGGTAGATTGCTGGTTATTTGTGGTGAACGGACCAGCATCGAGCTGGTCGAGGTGCAGATGGAAGGCAAGAAGAGGATGGCGGCCTCGGAGTTCCTGCGCGGATACCAGATCAAGACGGGCGAGCAGGTGGGACAGTGAAGCCGGGGAAGCAGGGATCAGGGACCAGGGAACAGGGAGCAGGAAAGAAGCCGCGCCAGTTTGTGAAGGGCAGGCCTGCCAGTGCCGGGCCGACCCGGTCGGCGGCGGAGGCTCAGGCCAAGGTATCTCCTGCACGGCGGGTGGCGTTTGAGATTTTGTTGCTGGTCGGAGCGAACAAGGGGCATAGCGACGAACTGCTGCATGGGGTGCGGACGGAGGAGCTTTCGGAGGCGGACCGGAATCTTGCCACGGCGCTGGTGATGGGTGTGCTGCGCTGGGAGATCGCGCTCGATGCACGGGTGAGAGTGCATCTGCAGAGACCGGATCAGGCTCTGCCGGAGCCGGTCGCGCTGGCGCTGCGGATGGGGGCGTTCCAGTTGCAGCATATGGACCGGATTCCGGCGCATGCGGCGTTGAGTGAGTCGGTGGAGCTTTGCCGGGCGGCGGGTCATCCGCATGCGACCGGGATGGTGAATGCGATTCTGCGCAAGGTGGCAGCGGCGCAGAAGCCGAAGGAGCGGATCTTTGAATCGGTCGCGGCGTTTGCGGAGCGGTTAGGGCATCCACGCTGGATGGTGGAGCGGTGGGTGGCTAACTACGGGCGGGATAAGGCGCTGAAGATCTGCGAGGCGGACCAGACGGAGCCGGTGGCGGGTGGGGTGTTCGAGGCGCTCGATAACGGGGACCAGGGCGCGGGGAAGATGCCGCAGATGGACGATGGATCGAGGCTGGTGGCGGAGATTGCGGCGGCGGCGGCTCCGGCGGTCGAGGGGAGGGCGCTGCGGGTTTGGGATTGCTGCGCGGCTCCTGGGGGGAAGACGCTGATGCTTGCTCTGAGGACCAAGGGCGAGGTACTGGCTAGCGATGTGAGTGCGCGGCGTCTGGAGCAGATGAAGGGGCGGCTGCGGCGGCACTCGTATGCGGAGGGGGTTCGGACGCTGGCGGTGGATGCGGCTGCGTTACCGGCCTCTGAAGGCGAGTTCGATCTGATTTTGTGCGATGTGCCTTGCAGCGGGACGGGGACGCTGGCTCGGAATCCGGAGATTCGGTTTCGGATGACGCAGGAGGAGTTGGGGCGGCAGGCTGGGCGCCAGAGGGAGATTCTGGGGGCGGCGCTGAAGAGGCTGGCTCCGGGGGGACGGCTGGTCTATTCGACGTGTTCGCTGGAGCCGGAGGAGAATGAGGCGGTGGTGGGGACGGTTGGGGACGGGTTCAGACGGATTCCGGTGGGGGAGTTTCTGGGTGGGATTCCGGGGTTGAAGGAGGGTGGGGATTTGTCTTCGGCGGTGGTGGATGGGGCGCTTCGGACATTGCCTGGGGTGGATGGGTGTGATGGGTTCTTTGCGGTGGTGGTGGAGCGGGTTTAGTTCACTTTACGGGTTTTGGCTCTCCGAACTCCGGGTGGTCGGGGCGGGAGAAGGAGGTTTTGGGGTGGTTGGGCTGCTTGATGTAGGCCAGCCATTCCTGGGCTAAGGCTTGGGTGGGGAAGAAGGCGGCTGGCTTTTCGTTTGGAGGGAAGGCGGTGCGGTTGCGTGAGATATGGGCGTCGCAGACGTTCCATAGCGGGAGTCCCCAGTGGTCCTGGTATTGGGTGGGACAGGGCTGGATGGATCCGTACCAGCCCGCTATCTGGTTCATGGGGCGCAGAGGCCGATTGGGGCTGGGCTTTCTTGCGTCGATGACGGCCTGGAGCCAGTCGAGGAGGAAGGGACGGATGTTGTTGATGCAACAGTGGGGGATATTGTTCTGGACAAGGAAGATCCATGGGGCGTGGTGGGTGCGGTGGTGGTCATAAAAGGCGTAGGGTTTGGTCACGCCTGCGATGGCGTCGTGGCCTCCTGCGACGATCAACTCGGGTACGGCGATGCCGTTCGTGTCGAGCGTGATCTTGTCGACGTTGTCCGGATCGGTCTGGCCGGGATTGGCGAGGATGGAGGCCAAGACTCGATCCGGCGAATATGCGACGAAATGCCCGAAGTAGGCACCTGTACCGGAGAAACCGAGGAGGATGAGCTTTGCCTTAGCTAATTCCGGGTGGCCGCTTTCTGAGCCGAGGTTTGCTAAGGCCGAGAAGAGGGAGCGGCCAAGGCCATTTCCCGGGTTCATGTCCATCTCGCCCTCTTCGGCGGTGCGTGAGGCTGGGCATTGGTGGGCGAGGACCATGGCGATGCTGTTTTTGCTGGCAAAGGCGATGACGCCGGGGTCGGTGTAGAAGCTGGTGATATCGGGGCCACGATCGTAGATGACCCATGCGGCCTTGACGGGGACTTGTGCGGCGGGAAACGAGACCTCGTATTGACAGGGTTGGGCTATGTTCTCGCCGGGCTGAGGAGGGTCGACGGCCTTGTATTGCTTCAACTGGGATGGGGCTGGCGGAGGGGTGAGAAGCAAGGCCAGTAGAGCGGCATGGATGACTCGGGATCTCATACCTGAAAGACGCCTTGTTTCTCGGAGCGCTCGTTTTTTTCATGACGGGGCGGCAAACCCACATCTCAGAATCGAGATGTGGGACATCCGGTTTGTGGATTAGTTGGGCAACGGGGTTAGACGGATGGTTTGGCCGGTTTTGGCGCTGCGGCGGGCGGCGTCGAGGATCTGGACTACGACCATGTTGGTTTCTAGGGAGGAGAGGTCGCCTTTGGAGTCGATTTGATGGTGGAGGACGGCCGCCAGATAGTCCAATGAGGTTGCGTGTTCGGGGGATAGTGGGGGTGCGGTCGATTCGGTTTCGGTTTTGTCGCCCTTGTAGCGGGTGCGGATGTGGTCCGAGGCTACGGTGAAGATGGTTCCGTTGACTCCGTAGACCTCCATGTTCTTGACGGAGAAGGACCAGTTCCAGGAGGGGAGCAGGACGGCCTGGGTGTGGGGGTAGCGGAGGACGATTGTGGCGTCGTCGTCGACCCTGGGGTAGGTGCCGGGCTTGTCGGTCTGGGCGACCGCGGTGACGGAGATGGGGGTCTGACCGTGCATCATCTGGGTGACCATGTCGGCTCCGTAACAGCCGAAGTCGAACATGGCGCCGGCTCCGTTCTGGACGGGGTCGGTGAGCCAATCCAGGAACTCGGGGGTGACGCCGATCTCCTTCGGTCCCTCGTGGCCGTCGCGAACGATGACCTTGCGGACCTCGCCGAGTTTGCCGCTGGCCGCTTCGTTGAGGGCTTCCATGTTGGAGGAGTACCAGGTGGTCTCGTAGTTGGTGAGGACCTGGATGTGGTTGGCGCGGGCAAGGTCGCGGATGGAGAGAGCATCTTCGACGGTTGTGGCTAGAGGCTTCTCGACCATGGCGGAGACGCCGTGATGGGCAGCGATCTCGATGACTCGGCGATGTCTGTAGATGGAGGTGTAGACAAGGACTGCGTCGGGGTGGAGCTTGTTGAGCATCTGGGCTTCATCTGGGTAGAAGAGGGTGGGGTCGAGATGGAAGCGGGTGGTGTACTTCTGGACGAGGGCCTGGTCGGGCTCCACAATCGCTACGAGTTCAGCCGAGTGGCTCCTGGGGAGGGCGCTGAGGAAGCCGGCTACGTGGTTGTGGGTGAGGCCGATGATGGCGACTTTGATGGGGGCTTGCTGGGCGGGGAGGCTGGATGCGGTCGCTACGAGGAGGAACGTGAGGAGTCGGCGCATAGGGGAGAAGGATAACGCACGATTCGATGGGGTGGGTAGGGCATTGGGCGGAGTGGGCCTCGGTTGAGTTTCGCGGCTTCACACCCACATCTCAGAATCGAGATGTGGGGCACCCGGGTTTGTGGCTTCCCTGAGCTATGACCGCAGGACCCCAGCCATCCGGATGATTCTTACGGAGCAGGGGTTGGAGTGGCCGGGGTAGCGTCGACGGTGGGGGTGGGGTGGGAGAAGGCGAGGTGGACGCCGTCGCCTCGGGTGACTTTGTGGCCGGCCAGAGGGAATTGGGCGACTACGTTGCCGGTTGGGTAGGTGAAGGTTGGGGTGACGGGGACGGCATCCTGGTAGGCACCGCTGGCAGTGGCGGGGCTCGCGGAGCCGTCGGGGTTGGCGGCCGCTACGGCCACGGGGTCGGGAGTGCGGATGATGTGCAGACCGGCGGCGGCGGCGCGGAAGCTGGCCACGGCGAAGGAGGTGCCGGTGAGGTTGGGCATGACGAAGGTATCGGGGGAGGCGGCGTCGGGGGGCTGGGAGATGAGGAGCGAGACGCGGGGGCCATCTACGTTCGTCGCGTTGGGCGGGGGGGACTGGGCGAGGACGGTGTCGGGCGGCCCGTCGGTGGGGAGGTAGGAGACGGTGCCGAGCTCCAGGGTGAGGCGCTTGATGGCGATGGTGGCGGAGCGCTCGGACTGGCCGATGGTGTTGGGGATCTGGACCTGCTGGGATCCGAGGGATTCGGTGACGCGGACCTCGGAGTCGCGGCGGACGGTCTCGCCGGGAGAGGGGGACTGGCTGATGAGGTGGCCGGCGGGGATGCTGGTGGAGTAGAAGCGGTTCTCGATGTTGAGCGAGAGCCCCTTGGAGCGGGCGCGCTTCTGGGCGTCGGGAACGGACAGGCCGGAGAAGCTGGGGACGTCGACCTCACGGCCGTGAATGGCGAGGCGCATGGTAATGAAGGCGGAGAGCAGCGCAACCGCCAGCATGGCGAGTGTGCCGAAGGCGAGGTTGAAGAGGCGGAGGATGCGGAGTTGAGTGCTCATAGGGGCAGATGTACGTTGTCAGTTCTAGGTTGTAAGTTGTTCGTTTGCGGGTTTGAGTTGTTTGGTTTCTATCGAGGGATCCTTGGAACTCAGAACTGTTTCATCTCCGGTTGTCGGTGGCAGGTTCGGGGTGGATGAGGAGGCGGGCGACCTCGGGATTTTCGAGCTTGAAGCTGCCTTCGAGGGCGGTGATGATGTCGTGGACCTCGGACATGGGGAGATCGTCGGGCAGGGTACAGTGGCAGTTGACCTGGATACGGTCCGATCCGTGGGAGGGCATGTGGGTGACGAGGACGTCGTGGATGTCGAGGATCTTGGGGTAGGCGCGGGCGGCGGTGCGGAGGCGGCGCTCTAGCTGACGGTCGTGTTCGAGGACGGCGGGGTGGAGGATGGTGGCGGGCTCGGACTCGATGTGGGTGAGGATGGTGGAGATGGCGGGGACCTCCAGGCGCATGTCGGCCTCGAGCTTGGTGACGAGGTCATGGGCCTGACGCAGCGGGAGGGTCTCGTCGACTTCGAGATGCTGCTCGACGTGGAGGTGTCCGTCGTATTGCTGGACGGAGACGTCGTGGATGGAGAGGTTGGCGCGGGCGGCGACGGCGCGGATGCGGTCGTGGACAGACTCGGCGAGGGAGGCGGTGGGGACGGAGTGGACGACGACGTCGGCGCCGGGGTAGAGGAGCTGGACGGCGGCGGTGGCGGCCATGGTGATCTGCTCGGAGCGCTGGAAGGTGACGTTGCGGGGGATGCCGAGGGTAAGGTCGGCGAAGTAGGTGGCTCCGGAGCGGCGGGTGCGGAGGCGGTCGACGGAGATGACGCCGGGGATGGCGAGGAGGTCGTGGATGAGTTGGCGGCGGATCTGCTTACGGGTCTCGGGCGGGGTGGCGTCGAGGAGGTTGTCGATGGTCTTGCTGGCGAGGGCGTAGCAGACCTTGAGGATGATGAGCGAGACGACGAGGGCGGCGATAGGGTCGGCGAGCTCGAGCCCGGGGATGTGGAAGCGCTCGCCGGCGTAGGCGGCGGAGAGGCCGAGGAGGACGGCGAAGGAGGACCAGATGTCGGTGCCGAAGTGAACGGCGTCGGCCTCGAGGGCTTCGCTGGCGTAGGCGACGGCGACGCGGTGGAGGTTGCGGGAGCGGGTGTAGTCGACCGCAATGGAGAGCAGAAGAACGACTATGGGCCAGGGGGACATGACCAGGGCGAGGTGGGTGCGGCCGAGGATGCGGTGGAGGGACTCGTAGACGATCCAGATGCTAGAGATGAGCATCAGGCCGGTCTCGACGAAGGCAGAGAGGGACTCGATCTTGCCGTGGCCGTAGTTGTGGTCCTCGTCGGCGGGGCGGTCGGAGACGTTGACGGAGAGCAGGGTGATGGCGGCGGCGATGAGGTCGATGCCGGAGTGCGCGGCCTCGGAGAGCATGCCGAGCGAGCCGGTGAGGAGGCCGGTGATGAGCTTGAGGAGGGTGATGCCGAAGGCGGCCAGGACGGACGAGAAGGCGGCGGCGCGCTTTTCGGCATGCGGAGCGGGCACGGCTGCGTTCGGTTGTGCCGTGAGGCTCATAGGGGCAATCGTACAGGGTTCGGCGGTGGGATAGATGGCCGGAACCACTTGGTAACAGGATTTTTAGGCGGGCCTCGACCTTGTGCTGAGATAGATCATGATGCCGGCGGCGAGGAGCATCGGCACGGCCATGGCGAGGAGACCGTGCTGGTAGTCGCCGGTCAGGTCGCGGGCGAAGCCCATCCAGTAGGGGCCCAGGAAGCCGCCGAGGATGCCGATGCTGTTCATGGCGGCGACGGCTGCGGCGCCACGGCGACCGGCCAGGAAGCTGCTGCCGATGGACCACAGGGGCCCCTGATAGGAGTAGTTGCTGACGACGATGACGAGGAGCGATGTGAGGGAGACGACAGGGTTGGTCGCCAGGCCGAAGACGACGAAGGCCGCGGCGATGACGATGCAGGCGGGGATGACGTGGGAAAAGGGACGGCGGCGGCGATCGGCGATGGCTGCGCTGATAAGCATGGCGACGGCACCGACGAGGCTCATTGCCGCGATGAGGTAGCCGACGTTGGTGATGGGGAGGCCGGTGACTTTCTGGACGATGGCCGGGGCGGAGAAGCTGTAGGCGTAGCCGGAGGCGAGGGTGAAGAAGATGAAGAGGCCGAGGAGCCAGACGCGGGAGTCTTTGAAGGCGGGGGCCAGGGCGTGGGTGGATGGGTCTTTGGGGGCGGGTACGCGGGTCATGATGGCGTCGCGCTCTTCGGGGGTGAGCCACTTTGCCTGGGCTGGGGTTTCGGGCAGCAGGAGGAAGAAGAGTATGCCGAGGATGACGGCGGGGAGGCCTTCCACGATGAAGAGCCATTGCCAGCCGGCTAGGCCGAGGTGTCCTTGCAGGTTGAGGAGAGCGCCAGCAACGAGGCCCATGAAGACGGAGGACAGAGGGAAGCCGATGTAGAAGCGGGAGACGGCGCGTCCGCGCTGCTCGGGCGGAAACCACTGCATCAGGTAGAAGACGACGCCGGGAAAGAAGCCTGCTTCCGCCATTCCAAGGAAGAAACGGGCCGCGTAGAACTGGAGCGGCGTTCGGACGAAGACCATGGCCATGGCGATGAGGCCCCAGGTGACCATAATGCGGGCTAGCCAGCGGCGGGCACCGAAGCGGTAGAGCAGGAGGTTGGACGGGATCTCGCAGGCGGCGTAGCTGAGAAAGAAGAGGCCCGCTCCAAAGCCGTAGACAGTGTTCGAGAAGTGCAGGTCGCGGTTCATCTGGAGCGACGCGAAGCTGATGTTCACTCGATCCATGTAAGCGGTGGCGTAGCCGAGGCCGATGAGAGGGAGCAGACGCCAAGAGGCTTTACGAAGGGCCGAGCGGGTGACGGGGTCTGAAGCAGGAGCAACGTCCACAGTCATGAGGCTTCTCGTCGTTTGAATAGCCCTTGCGGGTTAGTCGGACGATAGCATGGCTTTCGCTCTTATAGTGGGGATTTGTGGAGGAGAAGGGGGAGTGGGCGAGACTTCGCTGAGATGTGACGGAGGACCCCACCCTCTCTCGCCGGCGCGCCGCCGATCTGAGGATGGGCACCCGTCGACTAGTGGCAGGGCTTGGTAGCGCGGTAGAGGCCTGCTGTGCCGAAGGTGTAGGGGGTCCAGGAGGACTTGATGTAGCCAGCTTCGCCGATGAGCTGCAACATGCGCGGTGCGCGGGGAAAACGCTCCACGGAGGCGGGCAGATAGGCGTAGGCAGCCTTGTCGCCAGAGAGGATGCCGCCGATGAAGGGCAGGATCTTTTTGAAGTAGAGCGAGTAGGCCGAACCGATGGTGCCATCAGGCTGGTTGCATTCGAGGATGCCGATCTGGCCGCCGGGACGCAGGACGCGATGGAGTTCAGCGAGTCCCTCGGCGTAGTTGGCGAGGTTGCGGAAGCCAAAGGCGGAGGTGATGAGGTCGAAGCTGTTGTCCGGGTAGGGCAGGTGGAGGGCGTCCGCTTCGACGAAGACGGCGTTGGCCTTGGCATGCTTGGCGCGGGCGCGATCGAGCATCTGCGCGGAGAAGTCGACGCCGGTGACCGGGGCTCCCTTGCAGGGGCGGAGCTTGATGAGGGCGCCGGTCATGTCGCCGGTGCCGCAGCAGAGATCGAGCACACGGGAGGCGGGGTCGCGGAGAACAGGCAGGAAGGCGCGCGATGCGCGCAGCCACCAGGTACGATCGAGGCCGACCGAGAGGATGTGGTTCAGGCGGTCATAGCTGGGAGCGATGGTGTCGAACATGCGCTGGACGTTGACGGAGGCGCTGAGTTCGTCGGCTGTTCCGGCGGGGCGGGCGCCTGTGACCAGGGTGTGCGGGGTGGCGATCGTTTCGGGTGCAGTGGACATACCAGTTTTAAGAGTACGCCTAATATACGCAAGAGAAAAGAGTCGGTCGGTCTCTGCCGGCTATAGATCCCGGTTTGTGGGCTGGAGCAAAACAAGGCACAAGCAGGATCGAAAGGATGAAGGCGGATACGAACAGCAGAAGCTTTGCCTTGATCCGCCTTGCATCTGCTCCTTACGCCTTGTTTTTCATCTCATGGAGCATGGACTGCGTTGCCGTCAGGAGCTCGGCGTCGGTGACGTCGAAGACGATCTCCGTCGAGCCGATGCCCGTGGTCAGGACGAAGGCCCGGCGGCCGCTGCGGCGCTTCTTGTCGGACGCCGTGAGGGCTACGAGCTTCTTTGCGGTTGCCTTGAACGGAGGCAGGGGGCCATACGCGTAGACGAGCGTGGCCATGCGGTCGAACTCGGCCTGGGTGATGAGGCCGCGGTTGAGGCTGACGTGCAGGGCGGCAATCTGGCCCCAGCCAATGGCCTGTCCGTGGAGGAGCACTTTGTACTCTGTGGCGGACTCGATGGTGTGTCCGATGGTGTGGCCGAAGTTGAGGATCATGCGCGGGCCGGATTCGCGCTCGTCGATGTTGACGACGTTGGCCTTGACCTGCACGGACGCGGTGACGACGCGGGTGAGGGCCTTGACGTCAGGCTTTTTGGCCAGGATCGCCTCGGTTTTTGTTTCGAGGAAGCGGAAGAGTTTGGGGTCGCGGATGATGGCGGCCTTGACCGACTCCTGCAGTCCGGAGCGGAGCTCGGCGGCGGGAAGGGTGAGGCACAGCTCGGGGTCGACGAGGGTGGCGAGCGGATGATGGAAGCTGCCAATGAGATTCTTGCCCGCGGCGAGGTTGACGCCAGTCTTGCCGCCGACCGAGGAGTCGACCTGTGCCAGGAGCGTGGTCGGGACCTGGAGATAGGGGATGCCGCGCATATAGATGGCGGCGAGGAAGCCGGTCATGTCGCCGAGGACGCCGCCACCGAAGGCGATGAGCAGCGAGTCGCGGTCGGCACCCTTCTGCGCGAGCTGTTCGGCCAGGCGCTCGACGGAGGGGAGCCGCTTGTGGCTCTCGCCCGCGGGGAGGAAGAGCACCTCGGGGGGCGTGGGAAAGCTGGCGAGGAAGGGCTTCGACCAGAGCTTCCAGATGTTGGGCGAGGTGATGACGAAGAGGCGCGACTTCGGGGAGAGAGTGCGGACCCGGCGGTGCAGGGTGCGGAGAAGGCCGGGGCTGATGACGACTTCGTACTGGGCGGTGGGGGTGGTGACTTTGATCGAGGACACTGTACCTGTATCGTATCGCGTTCGTGGAGGAACTTCCCGGTGGTATCGTCCGTAGCAGAACGCATGATGCCTGTCTGGTTTCGCGCTGGATGTTCGCTCTTCCTTATGCTTTGCCTCGCACCGGTTTGCCTGATGGCGCAAACGGTCGCGGCGGCCCCGGCACCTGTACCGTTCGAGGTCGTCTCGATTCGACCGCATCAGCTTACCGGGAACGACCCCTCTGACCGGAAGATCCTGCCCGGTGGACGCTTCGTGGCGAGGGCGACGAGCGTGCGTACGCTCATCCGTATCGCCACAGGGCTTGACGATAACCGCATCTCCGGGGCCCCGGGCTGGATCGACGGTGAGTTGTTCGATATCGATGCCACGACCGCCGATCGCGCGGAGGTGAAGACGGCGTCACAGTTCCAGGGGCTGATTCTCTCTCTGCTCGAAGAGCGCTTCCAGTTCAAGTTCCACCGTGCGGAGAAGGAGGGGCAGGTGTACTGGCTGGAGGTGGACAAGCCGGGGAAGCTGGGCCCTTCTCTGAAGCTGAGTGCCGAGGATGCGAAGCCGAACATGAGCGTCAATGCGAACAGTGCGAGGACGCAGATGAAGGTGTCGAGCATGTCGATGACGGATATCGCGGCGGGGATGAACCGTCAGGTCGGGAAGCCGGTGCAGGACCATACCGATCTGAAGGGCCTCTACGACTTCCAGATCGAATGGTCTGCTGAGGACGCCCCGAATGCGTCGAGTCCTTCGCTGTTCACGGTTGTGAAGGAGCAGCTTGGTTTGAAGCTGCAACCGGCAAAGGGTGTCATCGGCACGATGGTGATCGACCGGGTGGAGCGCCCGTCCGACAACTAGAGCAGCAAGAGTAGAAGAGGGATGACGATGCCGGCCGCGAGCGTGGCCGTAATCACCGAGGGGCGCCGCGAGAATTTGTAGGCCATGTAGAGTCCGGTGAGCGTAGAGAGGAAGAGACTGATCGCGACGAAGAGGAAGAAGATCTTCATCGGGAGCAGGTTCTTCGCCTTCTGGGGCGCGACTGGTGAAGGAGCCGGAGTGGGTGTGGGAACAGGAGCGGGCACCGTCTCCGGTTTGGGGGCGGGCTTGGCCTCTGACTTGCGTTGCGGGACGACGAGTGTCTGCTTCTTGTGAAGCTGGCCGAGCTCGACGAGGATGGCGGGCGGCTTGTAGCTGCTGCCCCGGGTAGTCTCGTGCAGGGAGAAGGTCTGGACGGCCCCCGTGAAGGCGAAGAAGAGCAGGGCCGGGGCGAAGAAGACGCCGGTGTAGAGGTGGAAGACGCGGGCAGACTTCAGCAGGGCGTGTGGGGTCGGCATGAGAGTGATCCTAGCTTCGCATGGCTTGCGCCGATTGCACATGAAGTTTTCGTCATAGGGCCGGAGGGGTTGGTATGCTTGGGGCATTCGAGACAAAAGGCGGGCGCAATGGGAGCGGTAGAGCTTTCTTCGGCGAAGTTTCCCTTCAGCACGGCACTGTGGATGGGCGATACCTGCTCGATCAGCGGGCATCTTGGCATCGATCTGGCGACGGGGGCGGGGCCAGACGACCCGGAGGCCGAGGCGCGGCTGATGATGGAGAACTTTCGCTCGACGATCGTTGGGGCAGGGATGAGCATGGACGACCTGGTTTCGGTCGAGGTGTTCTGCACGGACCTGGCGCTGTTTGCGACGTTCAACGCGGTGTATCTGGAGTTCTTGACCGAGCCTTATCCGGCGAGGGCTTTTATCGGGATCAAGGACCTTCTGTTTGCGCGGCGCTTTGAGATTCTCGGCACGGCGATCCAGGGTGCGGCAGCGGGAAAGAGGCGCGGATGAATCGTCGGGATGTGTTGAAGATGGGTGGTGCAGCGATGGCGTTGCCGGCGGTAGGGATGGTTGAGGGCGGACTGGCGGGTGTACGCGGGCACTTCGGCACGACGGTGCGGAGCGGCATCTGCCTGAACAACGCGCGGTGGCATCCGCTGAGCGATGGCGCGGCACAGTCGATCGAGGAATACATCGCGTACAAGAAGCGGGGCATCTGGAATCCGCCGGATATGGTGAGCGAGACGCAGAGCCAGGTGAAGGCGGCGTTCGCGCGGCTGATTGGCGCTTCGGCGGCGGAGGTAGGGTACTGCAACTCGACGATGGCGGGCGAGAACATCGTCGTCAACGGGCTGATGGAGAAGCTGCAGGCGGGCGGGAATATCGTGACGGACGGGCTGCATTTTGAGGGCTCGCTGTACATGTACGAGGCGCTGTCGCGGCAGGGGATCGACGTGAGGGTGGTTCGGCCGAAGGACTGGGCTGTTACTCCCGAAGCGCTTGCGGCGGTGGTGGACAAGAAGACGGTGCTCGTGGCGGTTTCGGCTGTGTCGTATGTGAATGGGTTCTCGCACGATCTGAAGGCTGTGGGGGATCTCGCGCATGCCCATGGGGCGTATCTGTATGCGGACCTGGTGCAGGCGGTGGGGGCGGTGCTTCTGGATATGAAAGCGCTCGGGGTCGATTTCGCGGCGTCTGCCAGCTACAAGTGGCTGATGGGCGATATGGGAGTCGGCTTCCTGTATGTGCGGGAGGGACTGCTGGGTGCGGCGCTGAAGAGGACTGTGTGGGGCTACAAGGAGCTGTCCGAGAACGCGTATCACGAGTTTCCCGGGGATACGCCCGGGGATGAGGTGTTCTCGTGGACCCAGAGGAAGGACGTGGCGGGCTTCTCCGAGCTGGGGACGTACTCGAATACCACGGTGATGGCGCTGAAGTACTCGCTGGGGTATCTGGAGAGGATAGGCGTGGCGAGCATCCGGCGGCATGGCGATGCGTTGAAGGCCAAGGTGAAGGTTGGTCTGGCGGCCAAGCCGGGGTTCGAGTGCATCACGCCCGCTGGAAGCGTCGGGCCGATTGTGACGTTCCGGGTTGGGGATGCCGAGACAGCGAAGAGGAGGCTGGCCGGCGCGAAGGTGGATGTTTCCTGGACGTCGGACCGCATGCGGATTTCGCCGTCGGTTTACAACGATGCAAGCGACGTTACGGCGTTGCTGGCTGCGCTGGCTTAGCTGGAAACGCCAGCGAGAGCCCTGTCGTGATGCCCAGCAGACCGAGGATGACTGCCAGCGACGAGAGCGGGCCAAGCTCGAACCATCGGGTGGCCAGCATCTTGATGGCGGCGAACGCGAGCACCGCCGCCAGTCCGTAGTGCAGGAAACGCAGCTTGGCCAGCATGCCGATGAGCAGGAAGTAGAGCGAGCGCAATCCCATCACCGCCATGATGTTCGAGGTGTAGGCCAGGAACGGGTGGCGCGTGATCGAGAGCACAGCGGGGATGGAGTCCAGGGCGAAGACGAGGTCGGTTGCCTCGATGGCGATCAGCGCGAGGAAGAGCATGGTCATGCGGCGGTGGCCGTCTTCACGGGCGAAGAAGCGGTCGGTACGCAGGCTGACGGGGTGAATGCGGGAGATCCACTGGATCCAGACGGGGGGCTTGGAGTCGGATGTCTCGTGGCTGGGAAAGAGCAGGCGGATGGCGGCGTAGAGAAGGATGAGGCCGAACGCGTAGGAGACCCAGTGGAAACGCTCCAGCAGGCCGATGCCGCCGGCGATGAAGGCGCCACGCATGACGATGGCTCCGGAGACTCCCCAGAAGAGCACGCGCGGCTGATGGGAGCTGTCGATCTTGAAGACGCCGAAGAGAAGCAGGAAGACGAAGAGGTTGTCGATGGAGAGGGCTTCTTCGAGGGCATAGCTGGCGAGGTACTCCGACGTGCTCTGTCCGCCCAGAGTGGCGTAGACGAAGAGCGCGAAGGCCAGAGCGGCGCCGATCCAGAGCGCGGTGGCGACGAGCGATTTCTTGTGGATGGGACTGTGTTTGTGCGTGCGGTAATAGACCAGTTCCACCCCGAGCAGGACGACAAGACAGAGGTGAAAGCCGATCCAGTGGGAGATGGGGGTGGTTGCAGGCATTAAGCCATGGTATCCGATGGAGATACAGCGATGACGGACATCATGCGCCCAGTGACGCCGTTCTCGGCGCGGTAGGAGAAGAACGCGCGGCGGCCTTCGAAGGAGAAGGTGCTTGCGGTACACAGGTTCTTGATGGAGATGTTCGCCGAGGGAACTCCGGCTGACATAAGCTGGCGGCGGTTTGCCTGCCACAGGTCGAGCTTGCGGTTGCGAAAGAGCTCCGAAGCGTAGGAGAAGGTCTCGTGGAAGCGCGTGATGACCTCGTCGCCCACCATGTAGCAGCACGGTCCGATGCTTGGTCCTATGGCTGCGAGCAGGTCTTCGGGGTCGCTCCCGTAGGTCGCGCGCATATGCTGGACGCCCTTCTCGACGATTCCGGCGACCGTGCCGCGCCAGCCAGCGTGGAAGGCTCCGACCGCCCGCTGTTTTCGGTCGGCGATCAGGACGGGGACGCAGTCCGCTGTGAGCATCGCCAGGAAGACGCCGTGGAGGGCCGTGGTGAGGCCGTCGGCTGGCTCGAGGGGGGTGCTGGTGTCGGTGACCGCACGCGTGATGTCGGAGTGGATCTGGCGCGTGTTCCGGAGGGGCCAGTCATGGCCGGGAGCGATGCTTTGCAGGAAGAGGCGGCGATTCTCTTCCACCTTGGCGCGATCGTCTTCCTGCGTGAAGCCGAGATTCAGATCGTCGGGCTGGCCGTAGACGGTGCTGACGCCCCCGGCGCGGGCACTGAAGCCGTGGCGAAGCCAGGGAAGAGCGGTGAGTTGGGCAGCCTGGAACATGGCCTGATTCTACTTGGCTCAACGTAACAGTTACCCCGTGGATACGCATGTAGTGGAAAACGGCGTGACTTTTCAGCGAGGTTGGCGTCTGATACAGGTTGCCCGGTATGGGACGGCGGGCTTTTTTTGCGCTACGATTTCAACTTGATTGATTTCGCAGCGTTTTGTCGACTGTTGCATCCAAGTGAGCGGGCCTATAAGATACCCGCGGTTGTCCAAGAAGTGAGAACGAATATTGCCTAGTCCAAATACACAATTTCTGCGCTCCCGCATCGGTAAGGTCTGTGTGGCCATCACCGGATCTACGCCTGCCGAGATGATTGAAAAGGCCGGCGCCGTCGTCAAAGAAACTTCGTTTATCGAATTTCGTCTCGACTACCTGGAGAAGCCCCTCCTCGCCCTGCCGAAGCTGAAGGCCTTCTTCACCGAACACGCCGAGGTCACGGCGATTGCCACCTGCCGGCGCGAGGCGAACGGCGGCAAGTTCGCCGGGAACCTGGCGGCGGAGATCGACGTGCTGATCAAGGCTGCGGGTTCGGGTTTTTACATCGTCGACCTGGAACTGGAGTCGGCGGAAGAGGCGAAGAAGGGTGAACTCGAGAAGCTGAAGGAAGCCGGGGCCGCGCTGATCGTGAGTTATCACGACTTCAAGGCGACTGGAAATCTCGACGCGATCTACAAGCGGATCGAGCCGTTTCACGCGGACTTCGTGAAGATCGTCCCGACCGCGAAGCACCTGACCGACAACGTCACGTTGATGCGCTTTATCGAGCGGATGAGCGATTCGGCCAACATCATCGGCATCTGTATGGGCGACGCCGGGGTGATCTCGCGCGTCCTCGGCGTGCGTGCAGGCAGCGCGTTTACGTTTGCTGCCGCGACCCAGGGCGAGGAGACCGCTCCAGGGCAGATTGCGGCCCGGACGCTGATTGAGACGTACCGGCTTGACCAGGTGGATGCCGCGACCAAGGTCTACGGTGTGGTCGGGAATCCAGTGAAGCATTCGATGTCGCCGGCGATGCTGAATGCCGCGTTTCGCCGGGAGACGGTGAACGCGGTCTACCTGGCGCTGCAGACCACCGATCTGAAAGATCTGATCAAGCTGGTGCAGGATATCCCGCTGCAGGGACTGAGTGTGACGATGCCGTTCAAGCAGGACATTCTGCCGTTCCTGGAGAATACGGACCCCCTGACGGCCAAGATCGGCGCCTGCAACACCGTTCTGCGCGCGCAGGATGGCAAGCTGTACGGATTCAATACCGACGTTGCCGGCATCACGGTGCCGCTTGAGCGCCGGATGCCTCTGAAGGGTGCGAAGGTGCTTCTGCTGGGTGCTGGCGGATCGGCGCGTGCCGCGGCCTTTGGCCTGAAGGAGAAGGGCGCGGAGGTGCATATCCTGAACCGCACCGCCGAGACTGCTGCCAAGCTCGCCAAACAGGCGGGTGCGAAGGTCATCAAACGCGAGTTGCTGGCGAAGACTGCCTTCGACATCGTCATCAATTCGACTCCGGTTGGCATGGCGGGCAACAAGAGCGCGCAGCTTCTCGATGAGAAGGAGCTGAATGCGAAGCTGGTGTTCGACCTCGTCTACAACCCGATCGAGACGCCGTTGCTTCGCCTGGCGCGGCAGAAGGGCATTCCGGTCGTCACTGGTGTCGAGATGTTCGTGCAGCAGGGCGCGCGGCAGTTCGAGATCTGGACAGGGAAGCCTGCTCCGGAGGAAGAGATGCTGCGGGTTGTCCTGCATGCGCTGAAGCAGCAGCAAGAGGCTGCCGCGGCAGAGGCTCCGGCGAAGGCGGCCAAGGCAAAATAAGGCTGCATCATCCGCGCGCAGGGTGCGCTCCAACCCGGTCGCCGAGGTCGTATAGCCCTCTGGCTGGATCGCTAGGAGCGCAGCGGATTATCCAGACGATACGCCGGATGCTGCAGGCCTGTGGGTTCGTAGAGTTCGTCGTGGGTGTAGCGGTAGCCGAGGCTCTGGACGAGCCGGGCGGACGCGGCGTTTTGCGGATGATGCCGGACCAGGATGGCGGGCGTGTGGAGCACCTCGAAGCCGTAGCGATGGATAGCCTCGGCGGCCTCCTGCCCAAAGCCCCGGCTCTGGTAGAGAGGCCGGAGGTGGATGCCCATCTCCAGCTCCGTGGCGTGCGACGGATGGGGCCGTAGCCCCGCGCATCCGGCGAAGTCGCCATCCTCCAACCGAAAGACAGGCCAGTACTGGATGCCGGCGGAGGCTTGCGTGGCTTGCTCCCGAGCGAGGCGGTCACGGCAGTACGCGGTCGAGAACGGGCCGCCGATCAAGCCGGTGGCGGCAGGGTCGGTCCAGAGTGCGACCGCCAGAGACAGGTCCGCCCCGGACCATGTACTGAATCCGAGGCGGCTGGTGGTGAGAAAGTAAGTGCGGGACACTGGATTAAGCGGTGCGGCCCTCGGCGGAGGCGATCTTCTCCTCGGCCTGACGGGTGAGGGCGTTGGCTTCGTCGTACTGGTCGCCGTTGTCGCCAGCCTCATTCCACATCTTCTGGGCTTCCTGGAGTTCGGCGCTGGCTGCAGCCTTGTCGATCTCTGCCGGGACGACCGCTGTCTCGGCGAGGATGGTAACGCGTTCGGGAAGAACTTCGACGAAGCCCCAGGCCACGAAGAACTTCTGCTCGTGCGAGCTTCCGCCGTGCAGGCGCACTTCGCCGGCGCCAAGCTCGGCCAGGAGCGGGGCGGCGCCGTAGAGGGCTTCGAGATAACCGGACATCGCGGGCAGCTCGACGGCCTCGGCGGTCGCGTCTAAGAGAACGCGGTCGGGCGTGACGAGACGAACCTGAAGAAGACCGGATTGATTGATTGCTTCTGCCATTACCTTGCCTTTAGCCTCTCGCTCCCGAGGTCATCGAGAGCGAGAGGCAGGTGTTTATGCGTTCTTCATCTTTTCAGCAGCGGCGAGAACGTCCTCGATGCCACCCTTGAGGTAGAAGGCCTGCTCAGGAATCGAGTCGTGCTTGCCCTCGATGACTTCCTTGAACGCGCGGACGGTGTCCGCAACCTTCACGTACGCGCCGGGGATGCCGGTAAAGATCTCCGCGACGTGGAAGGGCTGCGACAGGAAGCGCTGGACCTTGCGGGCGCGCGCCACGGTGATCTTGTCCTCTTCCGAGAGCTCGTCGATACCGAGGATGGCGATGATGTCCTGCAGATCCTTGTACCGCTGAAGGATGCGCTTGACGCCCTGCGCCACATCGTAGTGCTCCTGGCCGACAACGCGCGGGGACAGAATGCGCGAGGTAGAGGCAAGGGGATCGACGGCCGGATAAATACCAAGCTCAGACAGGGGACGCGAAAGCACGGTCGTTGCGTCCAGGTGGGCAAAGGTTGTGGCCGGCGCGGGATCGGTAAGATCGTCGGCGGGCACGTAAACGGCCTGCACCGAGGTGATCGAACCCTTCTTGGTCGACGTGATGCGCTCCTGCAGTTCGCCCATTTCGGTGGCGAGGTTCGGCTGGTAGCCCACGGCGGACGGCATACGGCCGAGCAGCGTGGAGACCTCGGAACCGGCCTGGGTGAAGCGGAAGATGTTGTCGATGAAGAGCAGGGTGTCGGCGCCTTCTTCGTCGCGGAAGTGCTCGGCGACCGTCAGGCCGGTGAGCGCCACGCGCAGACGCGCCCCTGGGGGCTCGGTCATCTGACCGTAGATCAGCGCGGCCTTGGACTTCGTGAAGTCGTTGATATCGATAACGCCCGACTCCTGGAACTCATGCCAGAGATCGTTGCCCTCACGGGTACGCTCTCCGACGCCGGCGAACACGGAGAAACCACCGTGCTGCTGCGCGACGTTGTTGATGAGCTCCTGAATGACGACGGTCTTGCCGACGCCGGCGCCACCGAACAGGCCGATCTTGCCGCCTTTGAGGAAGGGCTGGATGAGATCGATGACCTTGATGCCGGTCTCGAACATCTCTTCCGAGGTCGACTGCTCGTCGAACGCGGGCGCCTGACGGTGAATCGGCATGTGTTTCTTGGCGTTAACCGGTCCAAGCTCGTCGACGGGCTCGCCGAGAACGTTGAGCACGCGGCCCAGGGTCTCACGGCCAACAGGCACCGAGATGCCGGCGCCGGTGTCGATCGCCTTCATGCCGCGAACCATACCTTCGGTCGCCACCATGGCGATGCAGCGCACACGGCCTTCACCGAGGTGCTGCTGCACCTCCACGATGACCGAGAGCGGCTGGGGGACGGTAAATCCGTCGCTGACGATGCGCAGCGCCTGGAAGATCGGCGGCATGTGCGACTCTTCGAACTGGACGTCAACGGCCGGGCCGCTGATGCTGATTACTTTTCCGATGTTTTCTGCCATAGTCTCTTTCGCTTACAGCCTTCGCGTTATAGCGCTGCTGCGCCACTTACGATTTCGATGATTTCCTTGGTGATTGCTGCCTGGCGCACGCGGTTCATGGTGAGCGACAGGGAATCGATGAGGTCGCCGGCGTTCTTGGTGGCGGCGTCGGTTGCGGTCATGCGGGCGGCGTGCTCGGCTGCCACGCTCTCCAGGAGGGCGTGGAAGATCTGCGTGGCCACGTAGCGAGGCATGAGGTGCTTGAAGAGCTGCTCCGGCGACTGGTCGAAGATGTAATCGACGTCGGCGTTGCCGAACTTCTTCGCTTCCTTCTCCATCACCGACTCTTCAGGCTCGTTGACGCTGATGCCTTCAGAGGCTGCGGACTTTGCCGCCGCGTCGCGCTGCTCCTCGCTCATATTCTCAGCGGCGGTGATCTCATGCGACCCCAGCTTGCGGATCGGCAGAAGCTTCTCGACGACGACGCGCTGCTGGATGACCGATTTGAACTCGTTATAGACCAGGTAGACGGCGTCGATCTCGGTCCGCTCATAGCGCTCGATGATCGAGTGAGCGAGCTTCGTGACGACATCGAACTCGGTCTTGCCAAGAAGGTCGAGGTGTTCACCGGTGACTTCGATCTGCTCCACACGATGACGGATCGTCTCGTAGTGCGTGGAGAGCTCGTTGTCGTAGTGCTCTTCCGTCTTCTCGTAGTTGGCGGCAGGGAAGCGCTTCTTGTAAAAGCCGACAGCCTTCTTGCCGATGGGCTCGAGGTCGACGTTCTGTCCCGCAGCGGTACGCTCCAGGAAGAACTTCTGCGCGGCCTTGCCGATGTTCGAGTTGAAGCCGCCCGCGAAGCCCTTGTCACCAGCGATGACGAGCAGCAGGACGTTTTTCTCTTCACGCTCGGCCAGGAGCGGGTGAACGATCTCGCCCGTCTGGGCGTTGTACAGGTCGGTACGGCGGACCAGCGACTCAAGCACGTTCGTGAGCATCTGCGCGTAGGGTCGTGCCTGCATGGCACGCTCCTGTGCGCGGCGCAGCTTGGCCGCCGAGACCATCTTCATGGCCTTGGTGATCTGCCGCGTGTTCTTCACACTGCGGATGCGGCGACGTAGATCGAGGACGTTTGCCATGGATTACTTCGCGACCGCCTTATCCTTGAGACCTGCGAGGAAATTCGCCTTGTACTCCTTGATCGCGTCGGTCAATTTGCCCTTGAGCACGCCGGGCTTATCGAACTCCTTCTTCGTCTTGATCTCTTCCAGAATCGCGGGCTGTGCGCTCTCGATCCAGGGGAAAAAGCCATCCTCGAAGGCGCGAAGGTCCTTGACCTCAACATCGTCGAGCAGGCCATTGACGCCGGCGAACAGGATTGCCGTCTGCTTTTCGGCAGGGAGCGGCTGGTACTGGGGCTGCTTCAGAAGTTCGGTGAGGCGCTGGCCGCGGTTGAGCTGCTGCAGCGTTACCTTGTCGAGATCCGAGCCGAACTGCGAGAAGGCGGCGAGCTCGCGATACTGCGCGAGATCGAGCTTCATCGTCGCACCGACCTGTTTGGTGGACTTGTAGGCAGCGGCGAAACCGACGCGCGATACGGAAAGACCGACGTTGACGGCGGGACGGATACCCGAGTTGAAGAGATCGGTCTCGAGGAAGATCTGTCCGTCGGTGATCGAGATCACGTTGGTCGGAATATAAGCCGAAACGTCGCCGGCCTGCGTCTCGATGACGGGCAGGGCAGTGAGCGAACCGCCGCCGAGCTTATCGGAAAGCTTGGAGCTGCGCTCCAGAAGTCGGGAATGCAGGTAGAACACGTCTCCGGGGTATGCTTCGCGCCCTGGCGGACGGCGGAGGAGCAGAGAAATCTCGCGGTACGAAGCGGCGTGCTTGGAAAGATCGTCGTACATCACCAGCGCGTGCATGCCGTTGTCGCGGAAGTACTCGCCGATGGCGGTTGCGGCAAATGGTGCCAGATACTGCATCGGAGCGGGCTCGGAGGCAGTCGCGGCCACGACGATGGTGTACGCCATCGCGCCGTTCTCTTCGAGCGTCTGCACCACCTGGGCAACCGACGAGCGCTTCTGGCCGATGGCGCAGTAGATGCAGATCAGGTTGTTCTTCGCGGAATTGATGATGGTGTCGAGCAGGATGGCGGTCTTGCCGGTCTGGCGATCGCCGATGATGAGCTCACGCTGGCCGCGGCCGATCGGAATCATCATGTCGATGGCCTTGATGCCGGTGGCCATGGGCTCGGTGACGCCCTGACGATCGATCACGCCGGGAGCGAGACGCTCAACGGGAAGGAACTCGGTCGTCTCGATGGGGCCCTTGTCGTCGATGGGCGCGCCGAGCGCGTTCACGACGCGGCCGATCATCGCCTTGCCAACCGGCACGGACATAATCTTGCCCGTACGCTTGACCTGATCGCCTTCGGAGAGCTCGGTGTAGTCGCCCAGAAGCACGGCACCGACCTGGTCCTCGTCGAGGTTCATGGCGAGACCCGCAACGCCGTGGGGGAACTCGATGAGTTCGCCGGCCATGACCTTGTCGAGACCGTGTACGCGAGCGATACCGTCGCCCAGAGAAATGACGGTGCCGACTTCGTCGACCTGAATCTTCTGTTCGTAGCTTTCGATCTGCTGACGAAGCAGCTCGGTTATCTCATCTGCCTTGATCTGTGCCATATCTTCTCTTTTACTCGTTTTCTTCGTACGAAACTTGGGTTATGCGTTGATCAGCTTTGTCTTCAACTGCTGCAACTGCGCCCTGACGGATCCGTCATACACGGTGGATCCGATACGGACGACAACTCCGCCGAGCAGGGTGGAATCCTGATGGTACGCGGTGCGAATCGCCCCGCCGGCCAGCGCACTGATGCGTGCCTCGAGCTCGACGCGGTCGGCATCGTTCAAGGGGCGGGCCGTAGTGACTTCAGCGTCGGTGATCGAAGCGGCCTCGTCGGCGAATGCTGCGAACTCCGCGATGATCTCCGGCAGATCGTGCAAGCGCTCATGCGTCATGATGACCGCAATGAAGTTGCGAACCTGCGGATAGACACCGATCTTGCTCGTGACGGCATCGACGATCTTGAGCTTCTCCGGTGCCGCAATCGACGGATTGCCAAGGAACTCATGCAACTCAGGGCTTCCGAGCAGCGTACCGGAGAAGTCTTCCAACTGCTGCTTGGCAAGCTGGGCGTCGAGATGGGCTGACCTGGCGACATCGCCAAAAGCGTGGGCGTAGCGAAGGGAGACGGTCGACATTAGTTCTGCCCTTCCTTCGACTCATCCGCGCCGAGGTTGCGGGCAAAGTTCTGCACCAGAAGACGGTCCGTCTCGGCCGAGATCGTGAGCTTGCGCGCGGCCTGCTCGATGGCAAGCTCGGCGGCGTACTTCTGAATCTGACGCTGCGCATGAATCGTGGCGGCGGAGATCTCCTGTTCGGCGGCGGCGAGGATCTTGGCCTTCTCATCCTCAACCGAAGCCTTGATGCGCGCCTCATCCTTGACCGAATCGGCCTCGGACTGAGTCTTCATCGCGGAGATCTGAGCATCCAGTTTCGACAGGCGCTCTTCCACACTGTTCAGACGGGCGGAGGCCTCTTCGGTGGCCGTGCGGGCGTCGACGAGGTGCTTCTGGATGGCGGAGTTGCGATCCCGGAAGGTCTTCGGCAGCGTCTTCACCAGGAAGAGGCCAACCAGACCTGCGAGCACCACGAAGTTCACGACCGTGAAGGTGGTTGCCGCCTGCTCGGCGTTGAGACCGAACAGCTTGCCGAACTTCTGCACCGAAGGCGACTTCAGGTACGCGTCGTTCTCGTCCTCGGCTTCCTTCTTCTGCTCGGGGCCGGCGGCCTCGGGAGTGGACTTCGCGCCCGAAGCGGTGACGTGCTCGGGAGCTTCCTGCATCGCGTGTGCGAAGGGGAGTGTGCCGAAGAAAAGAGCCGCGACGAAGGCGATGCGGAGGGAATTCTTGATTGCAAAGGAGAGGCGCATTACTGGGTGGCCTCCGTGGAGATGCCCGCGGGAAGAACGGCGCGCATCACCTGTTCGCTCAGGGCTTCGGAGAGGGCTTCGATCTGCTGGCGGGCGGTGGCAGCCGTGCGCTCGATCTCGGCGCGGGCTGCGGCAACGCGCTGCTGCGTGGCGGTACGAGCCTCTTCGAGGGCGGCATCGCGCTCGGCATTCCACTGCTTCAGCTTGGCTTCGCGCGCGGAGAAGATCTCCGAGCGGGCAGCGCGCAGCTTGTCTTCGTAAACCTTGGTCTCGGCTTCCGCAGCGGAGATGGCTCCCTTGGCCTGCTCGATAGCACCCGAGGTGCGGGCGCGGCGCTCGGCCAGGACCTTGTCCAAGGGCCGGCGCACGAGAAGGCCGTACGCGATGACGAGGAGGATGAACAAGATCATGGTCGGCACGGAGCCGAGCACAAGATCACCGAGTTGATTGAGAATCTGATCCATTGTTTGGGTATCGCCGGTCGGTCTTGAACCGTCTTGTTGCAGACTACGCGTTGGGTGTGGCTGAATCCGGTGCGCGAGATCGCCATGTGGGCCGGTCCGGCAGGGGTGTTTAGGTCGCGGTACCTACTATTTTTAGCAAAGGGGTTGGGGGAGTGTCAAACAACATGATTCCGCTATTCGCGCAGGTTGCTCGATAAACGCACCGGGTGCCCCCGATCACGCAACGACTTCCGTTTCTCGCCCGGAACGCTCCCGAAAACGGCGGTAGCGATTGAGCAGGGAAGCCGGCCCGCGCACCTCCAGGAAGACCAGATTTCCCTCAAAACGCTTCGTTTCAATCACGGCCCCTGCCTCGAGCGACGCCAGAATCGCGCCTTCGGACTGCGGAAGCCGGAGGCGCGACTGGATCAGGGGGTCCACCACCAGCGCGTCGTCGATGGCGGCAATCAATGCCGGAAGACCCACCTTCGCAAGCCCGGAGACAAGGATGTCGCCGGGGATATTCGACAGATTTTCACGTTCGCGCGGACCGACGAGGTCGATCTTGTTCAGCACCTGCAGAACCGTCTTTCCTTTGACCTCCAGCTCGGCGAGGACCTTCTCCACCTGTGCCTTCTGCTCATCGCGCATCTCGGACGAGGCATCCTGGATATGCAACAGAATCTCCGCCCGCTCTACCTCCTCAAGCGTGGCCCGGAAGCTGGTGACGAGCTGGTGTGGCAGATTGCGGATAAATCCGACCGTGTCCGAAAGCAGGATCTTCCGTCGCGAGGGAAGCGTAAGCTGACGCAGCTTTGGGTCGAGCGTGGCGAACATCCGCGCCGATTCCAGCACGCCCGCCTCGGTCAACGCATTGAACAGCGTGGACTTACCGGCGTTGGTGTAACCCACCAGGGCAACTACCGGTACTGGGACCGCCTCGCGCCGCTGCCTCTGCTGACGGCGAATCCGCCGGACCGCCTCGAGCTGCTCCTTGATGCGATCGATGCGGATGTTGATCTTGCGGCGGTCGGTCTCGAGCTGGGTTTCGCCCGGTCCGCGGGTGCCGATACCGCCGCCGGTCTGGCTCATGGCGCGACCGCGTCCGGAGAGGCGGGGAAGCTGGTATTCGAGCTGGGCGAGCTCGACCTGCAATTGGCCCTCACGCGTCCTGGCGTGCCGGGCGAAGATGTCCAGGATGAGCTGCGACCGGTCGATGACGTGGCAGGGCATGCGCGCTTCGATATTACGGAGCTGCGACGGCGTGAGGTCGTGGTCGAAGAGGACAAGCGACGCCCCCGTGGAGGTCACGATCTCAACGATCTCGTCCAGCTTGCCCTGGCCCACCAGGGAGCCGGGATCGGGCTTCTGGCGGCGCTGCACGATGGTGGTCGCGATGGTCGCCCCGGCGGAGCGGGCAAGCTCCTCGAACTCGGCGCGCGAGGCGTCGAAGTCGAGGTCATGGATGTTTTCGGCGGCAGGGTCCTCGCCGGCCAGCAGGGCAGCGGTGTCGCGGGCGAGTCGCGCAGCGGTAGTAAGCTTCTTGCGCTTCTGGTCGGCCGTGAACTCCACCGCGACCAGCACGGCGAGCTCGGACTGCTGATGTTCGGTGAGCGAACGGCGTTCGCGGGCCGCAATGGCGGCTTCCTGGGCTTCGGCGGCTTCGACGAGTGAGCGCCGCTGTGGACGCTTGGTCTGTTCTTCTTCGTGCTGCGGAGATTTCTTTTTACGCAAAGAGGCCTTCTAGAGGGTAAAGACGCGAAGGCATCGGCGGGGAGCATGCCGATGCCTTGCTGGAAGGAGGATTCATTGTGGTGCGCCGTATCAATGATCGGTGGCAGCGGAGACCGGCTCATGCACATGCACGGGAGCAGGAGCATGGCTGATGGAGCTGTGCCGCGGTTCGGACTTGCCTTCGCCGTGGCTGGCGGAACGGCCACTGACCACCGTGGAGATGGCGTGTTTGAAGATCAGTTGCTCCTGGCTGTTGTTTTCAAGCAGCACGGAGTATTTGTCGAAGGACCGGATCTTGCCGGTGAGCTTCACGCCACTGACCAGGTAGATGGTGATGGGGCTCTTGTCTTTGCGGACCGTGTTGAGAAAGGTGTCCTGGATATTCTGTGCTGGCTTTGAATCCATAGGTTTAGAGCTCCTTCGAATCAAGTTGTTCAGTTGTGAAAGTGCGACAAAAAAGGTCAAGGAACCGGCCGGGGAGCTACCGGTTCCACCGCGCCTCGTATCGACAGGCGTCTCTCAGATACAAGCCAACCAACGATACGACCATCCACGCGGAATTTCAAGCCGAGAGGGGCGTTGTAGGATGGACGGAGTGACGCCCGCAAAAGTTACCCCCGTTCCGATGCTCGATTTCAGCCGCCAGTTCGCGACCATTCGCGAGGAGGTTTTGGCCGCGGTCGAGACAGTCTTGACCTCCCAACGCTTCATCCTCGGTCCCGAAGTAGAGTCGTTTGAGCGCTCCGCCGCCCTGTCCTGCGGCGTTCCCCACGCCATTGGATGCGCCAGCGGCACGGATGCGTTGTGGCTGGCCATGGCCGCCGCCGGGGTCGGCCCCGGAGACGCGGTCGTGACCAGCCCGTTCAGTTTTTTCGCTACGGTCAGCTCCATCCTCCGCTGTGGTGCCCGCCCGGTTCTGGCTGACATCGACCCGCAGACGTTCAACCTGTCTCCACAGACTGTGGGCGAACTGTTGCGTGGCGGGGAGACGATCAAGGCTGTTCTGCCGGTGCATCTCTATGGCCAGTGCGCAGACTGGGATGCCTTCTCCACGTTGCGCGAGGAATTTGGCGTGACGCTGGTCGAAGACGCCGCCCAGGCCTTTGGCGCGGAATGGCGTGGTGTGAAGGCTGGTGCTCTCGGGGCCTCGGCTGCATTTTCGTTCTATCCCACCAAGAATCTCGCGGCGGTTGGCGATGCGGGCCTCGTGACGACCTCATCCGAATCCATCGACGAGCGCGTGCGCAGCCTTCGCGCCCATGGCATGAAGCGCCGTTACTATCACGATGAGGTCGGCTGGAACTCCCGTCTCGACACTATTCAGGCTGCCGTTCTCGAGGTGAAGCTGAAGTACCTGCCGGAAGGCAACCGCAAGCGGCGGGCCCTGGCCGCGGGCTACGCGGAGATGTTCGCAGCGGCCGGTTTGACGGGAAAGGGAATCGTCCTCCCGTTCGAGGACTCTCGCGGCACGCACGTGTACCACCAGTACGTGATCCGGGCTCCGAAACGGGATGCCCTCCGTGCTTTCTTGGCCGAGCGGAAGATCGGCACGGAGGTCTACTACCCCTTGTCGCTTCATCAGCAGGTCTCGCTGGTCGACCTCGGCTACAAAACGGGAGACTTTCCCGAGTCGGAGCGTGCGGCGGAAGAAGTCCTCGCTCTGCCGATGTATCCGGAGTTGCGGAGCGACGAGCAGGAGATCGTTGTCGGCGCGATTGCGGAGTTTTTCCGCTAGATCACTGCCGGTTCGTCATGCTTCCAGGGAAGTATCAGGAGCCCAGGAAGCATGAGCCGAAGAGGAGGCTCATTTCTTCTTCTTGCCCTTCTTGTTTTTCTCCGGCGGAGGCTCCGGATGCGCCTGTTCCTGCTTTGGATCCTGCCCGGGGTCGAGGATGCGGTGGACCGAATTGCCCTCCAGTCGCCATGTCTTCGAGATTAGCTTGCCTGGTGTCACCAAACCCGTCACAGGATCGGGGACGGCGGGTGCAGAGTCTGCTGCCAGCACCCGATAGGTGAAGCTCGGCAGCTCGGTCTGGGCCATTACCGACTTGCCGTTCGCATCCTTCATCCTGCCGATCTTCACCGGCAGGTAGCCTTCGATGTTCTTCTCGCGGAAGCCGGTCTCGTAGCGATGCATCTTGGTCGACCAGGTAAAGAGCCGGACCTGGTCGAAGTCGTACGGCAGGCCGGCACGGTAGGGGCTCAGCACCGTCAGGTAAATGGGAACGTCCTTGTTGTCCATCGGGGCTCCAGGATCGTTCACGGTGGTGAGAACGTAGGCCCCGACAAAACGCTGGCCCTCGGCATACCTGGTGAGCGTGTCGGGTGCATCAACGTCAATCATCCGCGAGTAGATCCAGCCGGAGTGCTTCTGCGCATCGCGGACCAGCCACCAGTCCTCCATGACAGGAGGAAGCGGCGCGGGAGCAGGTTCCCCGGGCTTGGCTGGTGGAGGCTTCGGCGGCGCCTGCCCCGGGGGCAGAGCCTTCGGCAGCGTGGCGCGCGCGATCAACTGCAGCTTGTCGCCCTCGGCGAGCCGGTAGAACCGCTCCGTCTCGCGCCCTGGCTTGATGTGCAGATACACCTCGTCGCGCACGACGGCGGAGGCTACCGAGGGATCCTTGGCATGATCTTCCGCAAGCTTCGTAAAGGTGTCCGCGACCTGTTGGGTGGCGACCGTCTTCTCGTCGATCCAGCCGATCTCGCCCTTGGTCGTCTTGACCTTGATAAAGCGCCGTCCATGCTCGAGCACGGTGAGCTTATCGCCGTTATTCACGATGCCAGTCCGGTTGGAGACGGCGGCGATACGGTCGCGCAGAAACGTCTGCTTGGCCGTCACATAGACGTACTCGCTCGAAAGCACCTTGGGACGGAAACGGGAGCAGCCCGTAAAGGCCAGGAGAAGCACAAACGACATGGCGAAGACACGGATCCGGCCGGCGTGGTCAGACTGGGTGGAATGCATACGGAGGGCGTTGCTCCTTCAGGCGGACAACTCCCATTATAGGCGGAGGTCCCGATACGGTTGGATGCCGTATCGGGCACAAACGGAGAGAGAAACGCGACGAACCTAGTGAGTCATCGCCACGGCGATTGCCCCCGTCGGGTCGGTTCCAGTCGTCGCGGTGCTGGCGACGTTCAGCTTGCCCGCTGTGGTGGCGTCGAAGCTGTACATCGTCAGATCGGACGATCCACCCAGCGAAGCCGCGACGATGTATTTGCCAAGCGAGTCGCGTCCCAGCGAGTTCACGTTGACACCGCTGGCGAAGGGTGAACCCGAGATCGGCGTCAGCGCGCCCGAGGTCGCAATGGTGTAGCCGGAGATCGTGCCATCGGTGCGGTTGCCCGCGTACAGATAATCTCCGGTGGCGTCGATTACGACCGAATACGGACCCCCGCCGGCAGCAAAGGGAGATCCGCTGACGGAGTTCAGCGCACCGTTCGAGCTGATCGTATACGCCGTCACACCGGCCCCGGTGCCGCTCCGCGCGATGTAAAGATGCGTCGAGGTGGAGTCGACCGTCAGCGCGTTGTCGCTGCTCGTCGTGGAGCCTGCCAGGCTGGTGTTGTACGTCAGAGCCCCGGTGGAGGTGTTGAAGTTGAACACCGCGTCACCGCCCGTGCCAAGCGCGGCGAAGACGAACGCTCCCGACGGAGCGAACTTGATGGCCCGCGGAGCCGAAACGCCGTTGCCCGTAATGCTGTACGTGGCACCGGTGGCCGCGTTCAGCAGACCGGTCGAGGTGTTGATCGCATACTCGTCGACGGTGACACCGCTTGCGTCGAGCGCGAGCAACCAGTTGCCGTCGGGGGAGACGTCCAGGGAGACGACATTCACGCTAGCCAGGGCCTGACCGCTGTTCAGTGCCGTCAGTTGCCCCGTCGTCGTATTGATCGAAAAGCCGTAAAGAGCCACGGCGGTGCCGACGTACAGATACGTATTTGCCGGCGTTACGACCAGGCTGGTCGGGGAGATTCCAAGGCTGTAAGGCGATCCACTCACCGACACCAGCTTGCCCGAGTTCAGCGCGAACGCGGCAAGATTGGTGGTTGTGGCATTCGCTACGTAGGCGTAGCTCGTCGTCGAACCCGAACCCGAGCCGCCACCTGTGCCGGGGTAGACGAAGAAGTTTCCGCAGCCGCTCAGGGCCGGGATCGCGGCGCAAAGCGCAAGCCGGAAAAGATACTGCGGGGAAAAACGCATGCATAGCCTCGTAGAAAAGAGCCGCGTTGGAAGACGGGGAGCCGCGACCTTCCCGTTAGACGCAGCCGATGCCCCGGAGTTGCGAACGAGGGGAGCGAAAGAACGTTCAGGCCTGCTGGCACTTCGCGCACAGCCCAATCACATCGACCGCGTAGCGCTCGACAAGGAACCCACCCGGCAGGCGATCGTGCTTCGGCAGAAGGCCAAGCTCGGCCTCGTCGATATCGGTGATCGACTTGCAACGGCTGCACACGACGTGATGGTGATCGGAGCTCGCCATCTCCACCCGTACGGTGCCGTGGTGGAGGCTGACCTCGCGCAACACGCCGCTTTCGACGAAAAGATGGATATTCTTGTACACCGTGGCCAGTGAGATGGTCGGGATGCGCTGCCGGACCTCGGCGTAGATCTCCTCGGGAGAGGGGTGTCCGTGCATCGACTGCATCACCTCATACAGCACTTCGCGCTGATGGGTGACGGCGATCCCCTGTTGCTCGCAGAGGGCACGGAACGAGATGTCGGCTGCGGCGGCCATCTTTCAATGGTAAACGAGAATCTAGTTCAGCCGCTCGCGTTCGATCCGGCCGAAGCGCCCGTCGATCGGTTTGCGGTCGGCGATCGACTCGTTTTCGTTCACCCAACTGGTGATCGTAAGTTCGCCAAGCTGCCAGCTCAGGAAGACCGTCGCACCCTCGAGCTTGCACGGAAACGCCAGCACGCCCTCTTCAAGATCCGCCACCTGCACCCCGATCGCTTCGATCTCGGCCAGCGTATCCTGCACCTCTTTGCTGCTCTTGTCGAACTGCGCACGGCGTTTGGCGGCGACGGAAACGTCGACCCGCACGCCGCCCGAGAGGAAGATGCGCTGCGAAAGCTCCTGCATCTCGACTTCCAGCCCGGAGGCCTTCTCGGCGTTCGCCTGGGCTCTCTTGAGGAGCGATTCGAGCACAGGCAGAAGGGTCTGCGCCTCCTGCCAGGTGAATGTCTTGGTCATCGCCGCCCTCTCCCTTCAAAGCTTATTCTAGGCCGATTTGTCCGGTCTGTAACGAGGCCGTATCATGGGAGGCAAGTATGCCTAGCTTTCAGGACAGTGCAGTCATCTTCATTATCGCGTTGCTGCTCTTCGGCCCCAAGAAGCTGCCGGAGCTGGCACGCCAGTTGGGCAAGCTGATGGGCGAGTTCCGGCGCGCGTCGAACGACTTCCGGATGCAGATGGAAGACGAGCTGCGGATGGCCGAACAAGCCGATCGCCAGAAGAAGATCGCCGAGATTGAGGCGGCGGCTCCGGTTGCACCCGCGCTTGAGGCGTCGACGGAGCTCGAAACGACCATGCCCACGGCCCATCCCGATAGCGGGGAAGACTTCGTCCAGAGAGACGGCGCAGTCGAATACACGGTGGAAGATCCCGCGCCGGTTGCGGCCGAGGTTCAGCCCATCGCCAGTGAGGGTGATTTGAAGATGATGCCGCCCGACACAGGGCTCCCGGTGGGACGGGGTAACAGCGCGTTGACGCCTCTGCTCGAATCGATCCCCGAGGCCACGCCGGCCGAGATCGAGGCGCGTGCCGGTCATGCCGCGGAAAGCACGCAGGTGGACCACCATGGATGACCCGATCGATAAGGCACGCGCCGAGATCAAAGACCGCGCCGAACTGCCCGGCATGAGCCTGATGGAGCACCTGGAAGAGCTGCGCAAGCGCCTCGTCCACTCCATCCTGTACCTGCTCGGCGGCTGCGCCATCGCCTATGTCTTCAACGCGAAGCTCATCACCTGGGTGCAGCAGCCGCTGCTCAACATCGGCCTCAAGATGACGATGACCCACCCCACTGACGCGCTGAACCTCATGATCAAGTCGGCGGCGGTCTTCGGTGCCATCTTCGCCAGCCCGTTCATCCTGTACCAGGTCTGGCTCTTCATCTCCCCGGGCATGTACGCGCACGAGAAGAAGTACGTCTTCCCCTTCATGGGCGCGACCGTCGGCCTGTTCCTCAGCGGAGCCTGGTTCGGCTATCGCTATGTGCTCCCCGGCGCAATGGTCTTCCTCATCCAGGACATCGGCAAGAACTACACCCACATGATCACCATCGAGGACTACACCGGCTTCTTCCTCGCGGTCATCCTCGGACTCGGCGTCACCTTTGAACTGCCGGTTCTCATCTTCTTCCTTGCGCTCTTCGGCATCGTCGACGCGAAGTTCCTGCTCAAACACATCCGTTACGCGATCCTGCTGATCTTCCTCATCGCTGCCATCATCTGCCCGCTGCCGGACCCCATCAGCATGTGCCTCTTCGCCAGCCCGATGCTTGTCCTCTACCTCATTGGCGTGGGTGTCGCGCTGGTCGTCCACCCGGAACGTCGTAAGGCCAGGGAGGCCAAGCGCGCATGAAGAGTCTTCTGAAGCTGAGTCTGCTGTTGCTGGTCTGCCTGCCGTCGTTCGCCCAGAAGCCCGGTGCCGTCAGTGGGGCCGCCGTCTATGCGACCACCAGGCAGCTTCTGGCGGTCGCGCCGAAGCGCTTCAACGGCTCTCCGGGTCACGCGAAGGCCGAGCAGTTCATCCAGGATCACTTCGCCCCCGAAAAAGCCAAGGGCAACTTCGAGCAGGACAGCTTCACCGCCCGCACGCCCGCCGGCATGCAGTCGATGAACAACTACATCGTCAAGTTCCCCGGCAAGAAGGACGGCATCATCGTCCTCGGCACCCACTACGAGACCAACTGGCCCCTGCGCGACATCAATTTCGTTGGCGCCAACGACGGAGCCGCGACCACTGCGCTGCTCATTGGCATCGGCCAGTACCTCCGCGCCCACCCGCCCGAGGGCTACTCGGTCTGGCTGGCCTTCTTCGACGGGGAAGAGGCCGTCCAAAGCTGGACGAACTCCGACTCGCTCTACGGATCGCGCCACCTCGCCGCCAAGTGGAGCCAGAACGGAACCATCGGCAAGATCAAGGCCTTCGTTCTCGCCGACATGTGCGGCGATCGCGACCTGAACATCGATCACGACGCTAACTCCACGCCCTGGCTGGAAGACCTGCTCGCCACCGCAGCGAAAAACACTGGCCACGCGTCCTCGGTCTTCAAGAACCAGACCGAGGTCGAAGACGATCACTTACCCTTCAAACAGCGCGGCGTCCCGGTCCTCGACATCATCGACCTCGACTACGGTCCCCCCACCAAGGAGCATCCGGAAGGCGGCTTCCACCACACCGAGCTCGACTCCATCGACAAGGTGAGCGCCCACTCCCTGCAGATCTCGGCGGACCTCTTCCTCGAAGTCATCCGTCTCGTCAACGCCAAAGGCTAGTTCCGGAAAGAAACAAAGAAAAGCGGGAGGAACCAGGCGTCGTGCCTGTTCTTATCCCGCTTTTTTTGATCCTGGTTACGAATTGCTTTAGAGTGAAGCCGCGTAGTTATCCGCCGAACCCACGATTCCAGTGCAAGATCACCCGCGTCTCCCGCTCCCATCCGAGCACCGAAACGCTCCCCGTCCCAAGCCCGAACAATGCGCCACCCTTAGCCGGCAATCCAATCCACCGCGCCGCCAGAATACGCAGAATATGCGCATGCGCGAACAGCGCCACATTCCCGCCGCCCTGCTGCCCACCTGCCTCCAGCGCCCGTGCGATCACATCATCCGCCCGCTCGCCCACCTGCTCCGCCGTCTCGCCCTCATAGATGGGATCCTTCCACACCGACCAGCCCGGAACCTCCTCGCGAATCTCCTTGGTCGTCTTGCCCTCGTAGATCCCGTAATTCCACTCCATCAGCCCTTCATCGATGTACGCGTTGTCGATCAATCCCGCGATCCGGCATGTCTCCTTTGCGCGGTGCATCGGGCTCACAAACACCGCCGCAAACGGTGTGTCCTTCAAATAAGCGCCAAGCTCGACGGCCTTCTCGCGCCCGTTGTCGGTCAGCGGAATGTCGGTGCGGCTGGTGTGTGCCCCCGAAAGGCTCCATTCGGTTTCGCCATGTCGACAAAGCCATAGCTGGCTTGGTGGGATCAGTAAGCTCATGCGTGAAAACCTCCGTCTTCCTCTATCCTATAGGGATGGACTTTCAGCTTGTGACATCGTACAAACCGCAGGGAGATCAGCCAAGGGCCATCGGCGAGCTCGTCGCCGGGATTGAGGCAGGCGAAAAAGACCAGGTGCTGCTCGGCGTCACCGGCTCCGGCAAGACCTTCACCATGGCCAAAGTCATCGAGGAGCTGCAGCGCCCCGCGCTCATCCTCGCGCACAACAAGACGCTGGCCGCCCAGCTCTATCACGAGTTCAAGACCTTCTTTCCCAACAACGCCGTCGAATACTTTGTCAGCTACTACGACTACTACCAGCCCGAGGCCTACATCCCCTCCGGCGACCTCTTCATCGAAAAAGAAGCCACCATCAACGAAGAGCTCGACAAGCTGCGCCTCGCAGCCACCCGCAGCCTCTTCGAGCGCCGCGACGCTATCATCGTCAGCTCCGTAAGCTGCATCTACGGCCTCGGCTCGCCCGAAGCCTACTACGGCATGTTGCTGCTGCTCGAACGCGGCCAGAAGATCCGCCGCGAAGACATCACCCGCCGCTTGGTCGAGATCCTCTACGAGCGCAACGACGTCGACTTCCGCCGCGGCACTTTCCGCGTGCGTGGAGACATCATCGAAGTCTTCCCAACCTACGACGAGTCCGCCTACCGCATTGAGCTCTTCGGCGACGAGATCGACGCCCTCTCGCAGATCGACCCGCTCTTCGGCACCGTCAAGCAGAAATACTCCCGCCTCCCCATCTACCCCAAGTCCCACTATGTCGTTCAGCCCGAACGCAAGAAGACCGCCTCGGACTCCATCCTCGCCGAGATGGAGTGGTGGGAAAAAGAACTGGAGTCCCAGGGCCGTCTCGTCGAGAGCCAGCGCATCCACCAGCGCACCCGCTACGACCTCGAGATGATCAAGTCCGTCGGCTACTGCCACGGCATCGAGAACTACTCGCGGCACTTCTCCGGGCGCCTCGCCGGCGAGCCGCCACCCACGCTCCTCGACTACTTCCCGCGCGACTTCCTCCTCTTCATCGACGAGTCCCACGTCACCGTCCCGCAGCTTCACGGGATGTGGCACGGTGACCGCAGCCGCAAGCAGAATCTCGTCGACTACGGCTTCCGCCTGCCCAGCGCCATGGACAACCGCCCGCTCAAGTTCGAGGAGTTCGAAGGCCGCACCGGCCAGATCATCTACGTCTCCGCCACCCCCGGACCGTACGAACTGACGAAGGCCGCTGGCGTCGTCGTCGAACAAATCATCCGCCCCACCGGCCTCATCGATCCCATCGTCGAGATCCGTCCCGTCAAGGGCCAGATCGACGATCTCCTCGCCGAGATCCGCGACCGCGTCTCGAAAGACCAGCGCGTCCTCGTCACCACCCTCACCAAGCGCATGTCCGAAGACCTGGCCAACTACTACACCGAGGTCGGCGTCCGCTGCCGCTACATGCACTCCGAGATCGAAACCCTGGAGCGCATCAAGCTCCTCCGCGACCTCCGCAAAGGGGAGTACGACGTCCTCATCGGCATCAACCTCCTCCGCGAAGGTCTCGATCTCCCCGAAGTCTCCCTCGTCGCCATCCTCGACGCCGACAAGGAAGGCTTCCTCCGCTCCCAGGGCTCGCTCATCCAGACCATCGGCCGCGCCGCCCGCCACCTCGAAGGCCGCGCCATCCTCTACGCCGACAAGATGACCGACTCCATGCAGCGCGCAATCAACGAGACCGACCGTCGCCGCGAGAAGCAGGTCGCCTATAACGAGGAGCACGGCATCACCCCCGCCTCCATCAACCGTCCCCTCGAGATGGGCCTCGCCGGCATCCTCAAGGCCGACTACGCCGACCTCACCGACGAGGCCGAGGGCATGCCTGACTTCGCCACGCAGGCCGAGCTCGACGTCTACATCGGGAAGCTCGAATCCGACATGCGCGAAGCCGCCAAGAAGTTCGAGTTCGAAAAGGCAGCGAAGCTCCGCGACACCGTCCGCGAACTCCGCACCAAGGAGTTCTTGTTCAGCTAAAGAAAAATCCTCACAACCAGAAGCCTTGGTTGTGAGGATTTGTATTTGCGCGGCGGCCGAGCGCTACTGCTTTTTCAACTCAGCCTCAATCGCCGCGATCACCTCGGGAGAGTCCGGCGTTGTCGCCGGTTCAAAGCGGCCTACCGGTCTTCCATTGCGTGCGACAAGAAACTTCGTGAAGTTCCATTTGATCTCGCCACCCACCGCAGGGTTCGCCGCCTTGTCCGTCAGGTAGTGATACAGCGGTGCCTGATCCGCACCCGCCACCGATACCTTCGACATCATCGGAAACGTCACATGGTACTTGCGGTTGCAGAAGGTCTTGATCTCGGCCTCGGTTCCAGACTCCTGGTTGGCGAAGTTATTCGCCGGAACCCCCACCACCACAAGCCCCCGGTCTTTGTACTTCTCGTACACCGCCTCGAGCGCCGAGTATTGCGGCGTATACCCGCACGCACTCGCCACATTGACCACGAGCAGGACCTTGCCCTTGTAGGTTCCAAGCGAAGTCGGCTCTCCATCGATTGTCTTGAGTTTGTAGCTGTAGAGCTGGTTCGCGGTTCCCGCAAACGCAGCGATGGCGGTACCAAGCAAGGCCAACATGAGTCGTTTCCGCACAGTGTTCTCCGTTTCTCTTAGCCGACGATGGCTGGATGCAGCCATTATAGGTCGTTCCCAAAATGTCATTCTCGCAAAACTCACAGCACCTGCGTTGGTTTTGCTGTCCCCAGGATGCTGAACCGCGAACGCCTCATGCCGTGTTAGGCCCAAGCCATTCTAGGCAAAGATCGCTGACGGCCACTCGATCGGAGCATCGACAGTGACGTCCGGCTGCGCCGCCGCCAGCGTATGCGGAGCCAGCCCGAACGTACAAGCCACCGAACGCGCCCCGGCATTCCGCGCCGTAAGAATGTCCACATCGGAGTCGCCGATCATTACCGTCTCAGCCGGGGTGATCGGCGACTCGGATGGGTGCAGCGCATTGGCCTCCGCGATCAGCTTCAGCAGCCCATGCGGATCTGGCTTTTTCGTATGGAACGAGTTCCCCCCATAGTTCTGAAAGAAGTATCGATCCAGCCCGAAGTGCGTGCAGATATCCCGCGATGGATGCACCGGCTTGTTCGTCAGCACCGCCATCGGCACGTCCGGATGTGCCGCACGAATCGCCTCCAGCGCCTCAAAGACGCCCGCATAGACATAGGTGAAGTCCAGCTTGTGCGCGCGGTAGTAATGGAGAAAGAAGCCTAGCGCCTCATCCAGCAGAGCATCCTCCACATAGTCCGGGTCGCCCAACGCCCGCCGGATCAGCATCGACGCACCATCGCCAATGTAGCTGGCAATCACGGCGTCCGGCAGAGAAGGCCGCGCCAGATGCGCCAACGTGGCGTTTACAGAGTTGCAGAGGTCCTGGCGGGAGTCGATCAGGGTGCCGTCGAGGTCGAAGATCAGAAGGCGCGGAGCAGGGAAGCGGTCCATAACTTAACGATACGGGATACGCCCATCCATGTACGATGGTGCCCGCATTCGCAACCCACTGTTTCCCGCGCCAAGGAGAGAAGAACGCATGCCCGAAGTCCTCGCCGCACCAGCTACTCTGCCCAAAATTGCAAACCCAGGCCCACTCGGCCTACTCGGCTTCGGCCTCACGACGTGCGTCCTCTCGTCCGTCAACGCCGGTCTGCTTCCTCCCGAAGCCGGAGTCGTCGTCGTCCCGCTCGCCTTTGCCTACGGAGGCATCGCGCAGATCATCGCCGGCATCCTCGAGTTCAAGGTCGGCAACACCTTCGGCATGGTCGCCTTTACCTCCTACGGCCTCTTCTGGTGGTGGTTCGCCCTGCTCAAGTGGACCATCGGCGCAGGCTGGCTCAAGGCCCCGCCCGCAAGCGCCGTGGCAGTTACTTTGCTGATGTGGGGCGTCCTCACCTTCCTCTTATGGATCGTGACCTTCCGCCTCAACAAAGCCGTCTTCAGCGTCTTCCTTCTGCTCTGGATCGCATTCTTTCTGCTTGCCGCAGGCGACTTCGGGTACGCTACCGGCAAGCTCGGCGGCTACGTCGGCCTGCTCACCGGCATCGATGCCATGGCAGTAGCCTTCATCGAAGTCCTGAACGCCGTAGCCGGCAGGGTCGTCCTCCCACTCGGAGACCCCATCCTCTAGCTCCCGAACCGGGTGCCCAGGTCTCGCTTCCGAGACCTGGGTTCCTCTCTGCCGTGCGCAATTATTTCGCCGGATACGTCTCCGTAGCATGTGTGCGATCGTTCGTAATCTCAAACGCACCATTCGGATGCGCAATCAATTCCAGCCCAACCCCCGCATCCGTTCCCTGCGGATTCGCAACGTACTTGTCCGCGGTGTTGTTCTCCGGCCCACCCTCCTCGGAGTAGTGAAGTTGCCACAGTGCCTCCAGCCCTGGGCTTGTCTGATAGACCTTCAGCACCGGAGTCGACCCACCCTTCTTCGCGCCGTTGTCCATAATCGCAACGCGTGGCGCAATCGCATGCACCAGCGCCGGACTCGAGCTCTGGTACCAGCCATGGTGCGAGACGATGTCGATATCGATATGCCCCAGCTTGTCGTTGGGACACATCATCTGCATCTCTTTGTCCCAGGTCAGGTCGCCCAGGTCCAGAATCTTCAGCTTCCCAAAGCGGATCAGGATCCCCAGCGACCGCGCGTTCTCCGTCACATCTGCTGGCCTCGTCTCGGACACGCCGCAAAACGCATTCGGCTTCCCCGCACCGGGCAGCGCATGGGCGATCGTCTCACCATCGGAACTGATGACCATCGCATCGATGCCGGTAATCGGCAGCTTGTCGCCCGGATGCAGCACAAGCTGCTTCTGCTTCCCGCCCGCCAGCAAAGCCTGATACGCCGTATAGCCCTCCACCGTGCTCTTGTCCCCCGGCTCGCGATTCGGCCCATGCACCAGGAACGTGCCGATCGGGAACCGCGCCGCAAGCTGCGGCACTCCGCCCACATGGTCCGCATGGTAGTGCGTGATCAGCACATAATCGATGCGGCTCAGGTGCGCCGCCTTGGCCGCGGCGACGATACGGTCGGCATCGCGACTCTCATGTCCCGCCCACCCCGTATCGATCAGCAGGCTCTGCCCGGTGGGCGTCACAAAGAGCGTCGACTGCCCGCCCTCCACGTCGATAAACGAGATCTTGAGTTCGCCCGATTGCGCGACGGCAGGAAACGTAAAGACGGCAGGAAGCGTAAGAAGGCCTAGAGCGAGCGTGAGCAGAATCGATTTCATGCAGGCCATTCTCTGTTGTGGAGGGTGCTTCCGTCTACTGGGGTTTCATCTCGGTCCATGCCTGCTGCACGATCAGCCACCGCCCGGCCACACTGCGATACACCGTCAAGTACGAACCCTTGAAGTGATTCTTCGCGCCGGTCGCCCGAACGGTGATGTCCTCGTCGTAATCCCCGCTATCGAAGGCGAGATCGCCCGACACCTCGACCGACCGTGACCGGAGATGGCACGAGGCGTCGAAGGTTGAGGTGACGGTCTTGTAGAGAGTAAGTGGCTCACTGGCTCCGTGAATACGCGCTCCGGAGGGATCGAGGAAGTCCGCATCTGGCGTATAGAGCGCCACGGCTGCTTGGACTTGCTTACTCAAAAGCGTCCCGATCCACTCGGTGCGCGCTGTAGAAAGCTCGTCCTGAATGCTCATCTCTGCGATGGCGCACGAAGGAAGGAAGAACGACAAAAGGGCCACAATCGTCTTAGCGATCATGGCCCATCCTCTCACTTTTTGTTGAGAAGCTTTTATTTAATCTCGATGTCGCCCGAGCCGGTGCTGGCACGAAGGTTAGGGCCGCCGCCGTTCACGGCACCGGTTACATGATGGTGATTCGCGCTCGACTGCATCGAAAGCGGCTGGTGAACACGAATGTCCCCCGACCCAGTCGACGCCGAGAGAGTAAACCGGGCGCCGTCGCCCAGGCTCGACCGAATCGATCCCGAACCCGTCTGCAGACGCCAGTCATTGGCAACACGTCCGGAGATTTCAATGTCCCCTGAGCCCGACTCCGCGTTCAATCCACCGTCCACACCACGCAGACGGATCGAACCGGATCCGGTCGAGGCCCGGACATCGCCCTGGCCCTGTTCGTCGAGTTCAATGTCGCCCGATCCGGAACGCAGGTAAGCCGGCCCGTGTACCCCGCGCAGACGCACGCTCCCGGAACCCGTTTCGGCCTTTACATTCTGTCCCACATCCTGGCTCTCCACGTCGCCCGACCCCGAAGTTGCCGTGATCGTCGAGGCGCGGGGAAGCGTGATCTCGTAGTCGATCGAGATATTGCGGTACAGATCCCGGCTCTGGCGCTCGCCAATGATAATGTCGTTGCCGTTCTGCTGCACCGGAGGATTCGCAACGATCTGATCGATCCGCTTATCGACATCGCCATACCCGCCCGAGAACCATCCGCCATTATTGCTTCCATGGAGATGGGCAGCGATGTGAACCTGGTTATCCGAGCCCGGACGCAGGTGGACGTAGCCTGAACCGGTCGCTACCGTCACATTCGGCGAGCCCGACGTCGAAAGCTTGCGCTCGAAGTTGTGGTCCGCGGCAAAGGCGGTCACGCTTGCGAAGGTAAGGGCCAGCGGAAGAAGCGATTTCTTGAACATGGGACTCCTCATTGCGAATCGTTCGATAGTTGGATGCGTTGACTGCAAAGCTCGTTCCATCCATTTCGGGCCAAACTCCACGCCCGGATTATTGCTGCAAAATCACATCCTGTCCGAAGTCGAGACCGCTCAACACCTCGGTCTTCGTGCCATTCGAAAGCCCGGCCACAATCGTCACCTTGCGCTTACCCGACTTCTGCGTCGCATCCGGCACTTCGACGGCGGCATTGCGATCCTTGTCGTAGATCACCGCCTGCTCCGGAATCGTCAGCACCTGCTTATGCTCCTCCAGAAGAATCTCGGCGTTCGCGGTCATATTGGCCTTTAGCTCGCCACCCGGATTGTCGATCGAGATGCGCGTATCGAATGTGGTGACGTTATCCTTTTCGACGCCGAGCGGCGTGATGCGGGTTACGTGGCCAAGAAACGTATGGTCGCGGAAGCTCTCCACCTTGATCCGCGCCGGCTGATTCAGATAGATCTTGCCGATGCCGCTCTCATCCACCTTGCCCTGCACGTAGACTTGGCTCGTATCGCCCACCGTCATCACCAGCGTGGCCGTCGAACCCAGCACCAGGATCGAGCTGACCGCGTCGCCAATCTCGATATCCCGCGAAAGGATCGTGCCATCCATCGGCGAAACGATGCTCGTATACGCAAGCTGCTCTTCCAACTGCTTCAACGAAGCCTGCGCCTGGGCGACCTGCGCCTCGGCCTGATGCATCTTCGAGGTGTCGACCGTAATCTGCGCCAGTCCCTTGTCCTGGATATTCTTCGCCGAAAGATACCGCTGCTGCGCATCGTCCAGCGCCTGCTGCGAGACCACCCCGATCGAAGACATCTGCCGCGCACGGTCGTATGTATGCCGATACATCGGAAGATCCGGTGCCTCCGCATTCACGCGGTCGAACTGGATCGCCGCCGCAGCCGCGCGCGCATTGGCCTCAGCCGCCGCAAGCTGCGCCTTCTGCGCAGCCACCTGGTCCAGAATCTCCTGCTGATCGAGCTGCGCCAGGATCTGACCCTTCGTCACATGAGCATTCACATCGACAAAGATCTTCGTCACAATCCCCGAAGCCTTCGACTTCACCTCGACCTTGGTCACGGGCTGCACCTTGCCGGTCGCAACCACGGAGTGAGCCACATCACCGCGCTCCACCTTGGCCAGTTGCGAACTCTCAAACTTCGGCTTCGTCCCATGGGCAATGGCGATCGCGGCGGATCCGCCCACAACGACAACCGTAAGGAGAATCCAGAGCCAGAGCTTCGAGCGTTTCCTGCTGGTCGACATGATGATGTTTCCTTTGTGAAGAAGATGCATGGGCTACACACGGGGAGGACTGTTCAAGCCAAAATACGCAGGGAAGCGCGCAATGGTTCCGTAGATCTGCCAGAAAGCAACGCGTACGGAAGTAAATTTTCAGATGGACTGGATAGTCCTGTGCATCGGGTCTCGAAAGCCCGCGCAGAGACGCGCAACAGATCCCAGACGACCGGTTCACAGGAAAGCGGAGCCCGCAACCCACTCTTGCCCTCGCGGCGGATCTGTAGGCGTACCTTCAGAGGCTATATGCTCCCGCGAGCCAATCCGTCCGCTCAGCGAGGCCGTGTCGGATACCGACCCCCGCAATGGCGGTCAACCAGGATGCAGCAGAACACGGTGCAACGGGGGAACGCCCTTATACCATCATCCCAAATCGCGAACCCCGATAACCTTCAGCCTTATGCGTACTTGCGCAGCACGCCGAGCACCTTGCCCTGAATGCTCACGCTCGTCGCCGGCGCATAGATCGGCGCCATCTCGTGGTTGGAGGGCTGCAGCCGGATCATCGTGCCTTCGCGATAAAAGCGCTTCAGCGTAGCATCCGCTCCGTCGATCAACGCGACGATAATCTCGCCCTCACGCGCCGTCTTGGTGCGCTCGACCAGCACATAGTCGCCGCTGACGATATGCTCATCCCGCATCGAATCCCCACGTACTTCCAGCGCAAACACCTCGCGGTTGCCGATGATGTCGCCCAGCGAGATCGATTCCGCGCTCTCGATCGCCTCCACCGGCTGCCCCGCGGCGATACGCCCCATCAGCGGCAGGCGCTCAAACCCCTTCTTGCTCGTCCGCGCCGGCAGCACGTCGATCGAGCGGCTGCGGTTATGCGCCCTCTGCAACAGACCTTTGTTCTGCAGGTTCGTGACGTGCTTATGCACCGTGGCCAGCGAGTTCAGGCCAAGCCCCGTCGCAATCTCTTCGTACGAAGGGGAGTAGCCATTCTTCTGCGTAAAGCCGGAGAGAAAGTCGATGACCTCTTTTTGCCGCCGCGTGATCGCCATGGCGTCAATTGTAGCGAATAAAAAGCGAACTGGAGGAGAAAAAATGACATCAACATTCCGAACGGGTTATTTACCAAAAAGATGCCCATTTTGGGCCGCGGGATCGAAGTCCCATTTTGGAACCACGGAACGCAAATCAGTCACTTCGATCTTGCCTCATCCACACATCCAGGCAGAAGGTAGAACCACGCAGAAATTGTTCTAACAAGGAAAGCCGCGATTCCAGCAAAGGCAAGCGCACTTCGTGGCAAGTCCCGGCACAACCATGCCGGGATGCAGGTTGGCCTTTTGACGCGGAGATATCTTGATCGTTGAGATCTCTCCCAACGTTTCGTACGCAGAGCAGTTCACAAACGGATCGGGCCAGGAGATGGAATGCGTGTATTGATCGTGGAAGACGATACATCGTTGGGGATGTTTCTGCAGAAGGGTCTGCAGATGGAGGGCCACAGCGTGGCCTGGGTGGGGGATGGCGATGCGGCGCTCGAACGAGCCGCGACGGAGCGTCCCGATCTCATGGTGCTCGACCTCGGTCTGCCCAAGCGGGATGGCGTCGAGGTCTTGGAAGCCATGCAGGGCCTCTATCGCGGTATGGGCGTCATTGTGCTCACCGGACGAGCCCAGGTCGAGGAGCGCGTGCGCTGCCTCAACCTCGGGGCGGACGATCTCCTGATGAAGCCCTTCTCGCTTCATGAGCTGACCGCGCGGTGCCGCGCCCTGCTGCGGCGTCGCGAGCAGTATGCCGATCCCTCCCTCCGCTCGGCCGATCTGGAGCTCAACCGCATGGACCGTCGCGTCACCCGCGGTGGCCGGCCCGTCGATCTGACCGTGAAGGAGTTCAGTCTGCTCGAGTATCTCCTCCAGCATCGTGGTCGCTGCTGCAGTCGCGCGGAGTTGCTGCGTGAGGTCTGGCAGATGTCTCCCGACGCCGGGACGAACGTCGTCGATGTCTACGTGAACTACCTGCGCAGGAAGCTCGCCGTGGGCGGAGACGCGTCTGCTCCGGTTATCGAGACGGTGCGCGGCGGGGGCTATCAGGTCGGTCGCGCCATCGATGCCCCCGGTCCGCCGAACTCCACCTGCGCTCATCCCGTCCCGAGGATGTCCGTATCGGGCCCAACGCTGGCAGGAGCCCGCTATGGAGCCTGAGCAAGAGCTTGTCACCGGCAAGACCCGCATCCTGCGCGAGCTCGCCGCCTCACTCCACGACATGGCCCAGCCCCTCACGGCGCTGCAATGCCGTCTTGAGATCGGACAGATGTTCGGCACGCCCGCTTCCTACGAGGAGGCGGTGCTGGAGGCTTTGCGCGAGAGTCAGCGTCTCTTCACCGCCGTGACCTCCATGCGGGAGATTCTGCGGCAGGCACTGGAACAGAACTAGACGGGTGGTCCCCGGCGGACAGGAGAAACTAGGATGGCATCGGCGGCGGGGCAGACAGGGCAGATGGCCGGATCACGTACGGTCGTGTTGGCAAGCGCGGATACTGCGTTGCGCGAACGTCTCAGGCAGAGCCTCACCGGGCTTCGCTGGCAGGTTCGCGAGGCCGGTGGCGGAGCCGAGGCGATCGAACTCATGGAGCGCTCCCGACCGGAGGCTCTCCTGGTCGATAGCTGGCTTCCGGACCTTGAAGTCGGTGAGTTCTCCGGCATGGTCCGCACTCTCTATCCCGCGCTCGATCTCCTGCGCGTGGATGGTGTCTCGGACGCCGGCACCGCCCGCAGTCCACGCCGGAACGAGCTGCTGCATGCCCTGCGCGAAGCCCAGGAAGAGTTCGACCGACCGGCCGCCGTCGAGCCGGACCCCGCTCCGGTCGCACGGGCCGTCGTACGCGATATCCGAACAGCCGCCCCCACCAGCGGACTCGCCGACATGGTCGGGACCAGCGAGCCCATGCTCGAGCTCGGCCGTATGATCCGTCTCGTCGCCCCCCGCTCCACCACCGTTCTCATCGAAGGCGAGACCGGCACCGGCAAGGAGGTCGTCGCGAAGGCCGTGCATCGCCTCAGCCTGCGCGCCGCCAAAAGCTTCACCGTCCTCAACTGTGCTGCGATCCCTGAGTCGCTCCTCGAGGCTGAGCTCTTCGGCCACACCCGCGGGGCCTTCACCGGAGCCGTCCAATCCCGCACCGGACGCATTGAGGCCGCTCACGGCGGCACGCTCTTCCTCGACGAGATCGGCGAGATGCCCCTCGCGCTCCAGGCCAAGATGCTGCGTTTCCTCGAGTACGGTGAACTCCAGCGCGTCGGCGACAACGAGGTCATGCGTGTCGATGTGCGCGTCATCGCCGCCACCCATCAGGAGCTCGAACGCCGCTCAAAGGAGGGTACCTTCCGCCTCGACCTCTACCATCGCCTCGCCGTCTTCCCGGTTGAGGTCCCCTCCCTCCGCGACCGTCTCGGTGACATCCCCGCGCTGGTCGATTACTTCCTGGAAGGCATGGGACGCGAGCAGCCCCGCAAGCGCCTCTCCGGACCGGCGATGACGAAACTCATGTCCTACGCCTGGCCCGGCAACGTGCGTGAGCTCATGCATGTGCTGGAACGCGGCGCGATCCTCTCCGGCGAATCGCCCGAGATCGCCGCCGAAGAGATCCGCTTCGGTCGTGGCCGTTAGCGCAACGAAGTCAGTCCTCCCCCAGGCCATCCCGGGTCGATAAGAGCGCTCTCATCCGAGGGCGCTTTTGTTTGGTCCCTCACATGCTTCCTTCCCAACCGGAGGCATTCGCATGCAAGTGACCACCCCAATGAGCGAGGCGCTGAAGCGCTACCTCGACCTCGCCAGCGACCAGATGAAGATGACCGCAGGCAATATGGCCAACGTCGACACCCCCGGCTTCAAGACCCAGGGCTTCGACTTCGAGCGCGAGTTCCAGGCCCAGCTCAACGGCCTCTCCCAGGTCCCTCTCGCCACGGCGGGCGACGTGGACGGCCTCGTCTCCCGTCCCGACGGCAACAACGTCTCCATGGACCGCGAGTCGCTGCAACTGGCCAAGACGCAGCTCCAGTTCCGCACCGCCGTCGAGCTTCTCAAACACCAGTACTCCTCCGTCATGTCCGCCATTCACGCCGAAAGCAAGTAGCGAAACGCACAACGTAGAACGTACAACGGGGAACGTCTTATGAATCTCTTCGGAATGATGGATATCAGCTCATCGGCTCTTCGCGCGGAGCGTGTACGCGCCGAGGTCGTAGCCTCGAACATGGCCAACGCCGAGACCACCCGCACCGAAGACGGCGGCCCCTACAGGCGTCATCACGTCGTCTTCGCCGCCGCCTCCAGCCAGACCTTCGGCAGCATGCTGAACAGCCAGATCGCGACCCCAGGCGGCGTCTCCGTCGCCGGTGTCGTCGAAGACCAGAGCGCGGCCCTCAAGCGTTTCGACCCCGGCCACCCCGACGCAGGCCCCGACGGCTACGTCAGCTACCCCGACATCAACCCCCTCACCGAGATGGTCGATCTCATGGGCGCACAGCGCGCCTACGGGATGAACGCCTCCGCAGTTCAGGCAGAGAAGGGGATGGTCTCAGCCTCGTTGGACATCTTGAAGTAAACGGAGAAGCACATGGTCATCGGCGCATCAGGCATAGGACAGATCGCAACAAACATCACGCCCCCACGACTCTCCGGAGCTCCCGGCGAGATGCCCTTTGGCGGCATGCTCCGATCCATGATCGATCAAACCTCAGCCCTCGACGCGAAGGCGTCGGACGCCGTCTCCGGACTTCTCAGCGGCAAGGGCGTCGAGATCCACGATGCCATGATCGCCACCCAGAAGGCCGACATGGCCTTCGAACTCGCCCTCCAGGTCCGCAACAAGGCCGTCGGCGCCTACCAGCAGATGATGGGTATGCAGTTCTAACCGCACGTCACGGAGAAGGCCTTGGCAGACCCCAAACAACCCGCAGGCACGGAGCTCGCCCGCACCGCCCCGGCGACCGCGACGCAGGCCTTGGCCGCCATGCACCAGGTGCGCGACCGCCTTATGGCCCTGCCGCCCCGTCGCCGCAACCTCCTCCTCGGCGGCATGCTCTTCGTCCTTGCCGGATGCGCCGCGCTCACCTGGTTCTGGCAGCGTCCCGACTGGCGTGTCCTCTTCTCCGGCCTCGACGCCCGGGACGTCCAGACCGTCTCCTCCGAGCTCGCCGGCGCTGGCATCCCCTTCCAGACCACCCCCGACGGCTCCAGCCTCCAGGTCCCCGCCGACGCTCTCGACAAGGCCCGCATGGAGGTCGCCGCCAAGGGCATGCCTCAGACCGGACGTCTCGGCTTCGAGCTCTTCGACAAGCCCAACTGGGTCGGCAGCGAGTTCGACGAGCGCGTCAACTACCAGCGCGCCCTCGAAGGCGAGCTCGAACACACCATCGCTTCCCTCGGCGTCATCCACTCCGCGCGCGTCCACCTCGTGCTGCCCCAGCAAACCCTCTTCGCCAGCCAGGACAAGATCGCGAAAGCCTCCGTCGTCCTTAAGCTTCGCCGCGCCTCTCTCACGCCCGAGCAAATCGACGCCATCCGCTCCCTCGTCGCCAGCGCCGTCGAAAACCTCTCCCCCGACAACGTCACCCTCGTCGACGCCGAAGGCCGTCAGAACCTCCAGGCCAAAGGCCGGGGCAGCGCCGCCCATGCCGATATGGAGCAGGCCCTCGAAGCCAAGCTCATCGCCATGCTCGAACCGCTGGCCGGTCGCGAAAACGTCCGAGCCACGGTCAACATCGCCTACGACGACACCACCGTCGAGCGCACCGACGAAGTCTATGACCCCGCCCAGAGCGCCACCCTCACCATGCGCAAGACCGAGCAGATCTCCGCTCCCAGGCCCATCCCCACCGGCATCCCCGGAACCGCCAGCAACACCCCTGCCGCCGCTCCCGCCGCGTCCGCGCAGGCTGCCGGGGCCGCCGCAGCCGCGGGCACACCGCCCCTCCTCAAAGAGGCCGCCCCCGTCTACCCCACCGCCGCCGCCGGTGCCAGCCAGACCTCGACCGAAGAGCAGGGAACCTACGGCGTCACCCGCCACGTCGTCCACACCGAAGAAGGCGCTGGCCGCATCCGGCGCGTCACCGCCGCCGTCGTCGTCAACGATCGCCAGATCACCGAAGGTGCCGGCAAGACCCAGCACGTCACTTGGAAGCCACGCTCTCCCGACGAGATGAAGCACCTCGAACAACTCGCGCAGGCCGCCGTAGGCTTCGACGAAAGACGCGGCGATCAGGTCGTCATGTCCAACGTAGGCTTCCACGCGAACGTTCCCGATATCCCCCTCGCCCCCATGGCCAAGCTCCTCGAAGAGAGCAGGAGCTTCCTCGCCCAGCAGCCAAGCCTCTTGCGCACCGCCATGATGGGACTCATCGCCTTCTGCGTCGTACTCTTTGTCCTTCGTCCCGTCGCGAACCAGATCTCCGCCGCCCTCAAGGCGCCCGTACTTCTGCCCGCCGGCTCGCCCACCGGAACCACCGAAGTCGAACCCAACGCCCTGGCCGAAGGTACCGCGACCCCCAGCCTCCCCACCCCGGAACCACATCACGCCACCATCGGCCTTCCCGTCCTTCCCATCAAGAGCCGCACCACCCTGCAGGCCCAGGCCATCTTCGATCACGTCTCGCGTCAGATCGCCCGTGAGCCCGCCCAGAGCACACGCCTGCTCGAAGTCTGGCTCGGCGCGCAGGAAGGAGACGCGTAATGGAAACCCTGCAACTCCCCGAATCCTCCAGCTTCACGCCCGCCGAGATACCCGGCATGCGCAAGGCCGCCATCCTCATGGTCACCCTCGGCGAAGAGCTCGCCAAGCAGATGTTCCAGTCCCTCACCGACCAGAACGTCCAGCGCGTCACCGAAGAGATCATGACCCTGCGTTCCGTCACCCCCGAGGAGACCACGCAGGTCCTCACCGAGTTCTACGGCCTCCTTGAAACTCAGCAGTACATCGGCCGCGGCGGCCCCGAGTACGCCCGGAAGCTCCTCACCGAGGCCTTCGGAGCCGCCCGCGCCGAAGAGCTCCTCGCCCAGGTCCGCATCCTTCAGGACCGGTCCGCCGGCGACCTCAAGATCCTCCAGAAGATGGATGTGCAACAACTCAGCAAGTTCCTCGAAAACGAGCACCCGCAGACGGTCGCACTCGTCCTCGCGCATCTCGACGCCCGCCGCGGCTCCAGGGTGCTCATGCACCTCAAGGAAGAGACCCGCGTCGATGCCGTCCGGCGCCTCGCCGAGATGCGCCAGTTCTCCCCCGAGATGGCCCAGCAGGTCGCCCTCGTCCTCAATCGCCGCATGGAGGCCATGGGCGAAGGCCGATCCCGTCGCTCCTACTCCGGCTTCAAGGTCGTCGCCGAGCTCCTCAATATGCTCGACCAGGAGTCCTCGAAGACCATCCTCGAAGAGATCGAGACCAGCCAGCCGCAGCTCGCCATCGGCATCCGCACCCTCATGTTCACCTTCGACGATCTCCTCACGGTCCCCGCCATCGCCATCCGCGAGATCGTCGGTGCAGCCGACAAGCGCAACCTCGCCGTCGCTCTCAAGGGAGCGAAAGACAGCATCCGCGCCCACCTCTATAAGGCCATGAGCTCCCGCGCCGTCGAGATGCTCAAGGAAGACATGGAGACCATGGGCCCCGTCCGCTCGAAGGACGTCCACGCCGCCCAGCAGGAACTCCTGCAACTCGCGCGCCGCCTCGAAAGCGAAGGCAAGATCGTACTCAGAGTGGAGGCCGAAGATGCATAGCGAACACGTCGAAGTAAAGATGCGCATGGGCGTCATGAACACCCCCGGCGAACTGCGTGGAGAGGTCACACCCCTCATCTTCCAGTCCGCCTCGCGCCGCTCTGTCCCCACCGAAGCCGAAGCCCTCTTCAACCCAACGCGCGCCGAGGAACAGGCCGAGATCGTCGACGGTCTCCGCGGCCAGGTCAAAGCCCTCCAGACCAAGGTCGAACTCGTCCGCGCCGAAGCCCGCACGGAGGGCCGCACCGAAGCCAACGCCTCGTTCGCAGCCTCCCTCGAACAGGAACGCGCCTCCATCGCCGTCGCTTGCGCGCGCTTTGCCGCCGACCGCGAGCGTTACTTCACCGAGGTCGAAGGCGAGGTCGTCCGTCTCGCCCTCGCCATCGCCGCCCGCGTCCTCCATCGCGAAGCCCGCATGGACCCTCTTCTCCTCGCCGCCTCCGTCCGCGTAGCCCTCGAAAAGATCGCCGGCCAGCCTGGCGCCATCTTGCGGGTCCCTGCCCAATCCGAGACCGCATGGCGTAGCCTCTTCACCGGCAATGCCACCGTCGAAGTCGTCGCTGGCGAAGACCTTCAGGACGGCGATCTTGTCCTCGAATCCCCCGTGGGCCGCGTAGAGTTGGGTATCCCCGTGCAACTCGAAGAGATCGAAAAAGGCTTCTTCGACCTCCTGCAGAAAAGGCCATCCTGATGGCCGTATCCGGCCCTCTGGCCGCCTACTTCGCGCAACTCGCCACCCGTCCCGCCTGGCGCTGGAGCGGACGCGTCGTCGAAGCCAACGGACAGACCATCGAGTCCGAAGGCCCCATGTGCTCCGTCGGCGAGTGCTGCGAGATCCTCGACGCCGAAGGCACGCGCCACCGCGCCGAGGTCATCGGCTTCCGCGGCCGTCACGTCCTCGCCATGCCTCTCGCCGAAACCCGCGGCGTCCGCTACGGAGACGCCGTCCTCGCCCTCGGCGTTCCGCCCGAGATCGCCGTAGGCCCCGCCATGCAGGGCCGCATCCTCAACGCCATCGGCCAACCCATCGACGCGCAACCCGCCCCACGCGTCACCCAGCGCTGGCCCCTCGACGGCATCGTCCCGCGCCCCATGGAACGCGTCCCCATCAAGCAACCTCTCTCCACCGGCCTCCGCGTCCTCGACGGCATGCTCACCGTCGGCCGCGGCCAGCGCGTCGGTATCTTCGGTGGCTCCGGCGTCGGCAAGTCCACCCTGATTGGCATGATGACCCGCAACACCGAGGCCGACCTCACCGTCGTGGGCCTCGTCGGCGAGCGCGGCCGCGAAGTCCGCGAGTTCGTCGAAGACTCCCTCGGCGCCGAAGGCCTCCGCCGCTCCGTCGTCTTATGCGCCACCTCCGACGAAAGCCCCTTGCTCCGCATGCGCGCCGCCATGGCCGCCACCGCCGTCGCCGAATCCTTCGCCGCGCAGGGCAAGCACGTTCTGCTCGTCCTCGACTCGCTCACCCGCTACGCCATGGCCGCCCGCGAAGTCGGCCTCGCCGCCGGCGAACCACCCGCCAGCAAGGGCTACACCCCCAGCGTCTTCACCAAGCTCGCCAAGCTCGTCGAGCGCGCCGGAAACTTCACCACAGGAAGCATCACGGCCTTTTACACCGTCCTCATGGAAGGCGACGATCAGCAGGACCCCATCGTCGACTCCGTCCGCTCTCTCCTCGACGGACACATCGTTCTTTCCCGCTCCCTCGCCTCCGCCGGCTGGTACCCGCCCGTCGACGTCCTCGACTCCCTCAGCCGTCTCATGCCCGCCGTCACCACGCCCCAGCATCGCCACCAGGCCGCCATCGCCCGCCGCCTCCTCTCCGCGCATCGCAAGTCCGAGGACCTCATCCGCATCGGAGCCTACAAGCCCGGCACAGACCCCGAACTCGATCAGGCCATCCACGCCCTGCCGCTCCTCCGCGCCTATCTCCAGCAAACCTCCAACGAACACATCACCATGGCCGAATCCATATCCCGCCTCGAAGGCCTGGACCTCTGATGTCTCTCCCGCGGACACCACGAGCCGCCGCCCTCCACCGTATCGCTACGCTGTACAGCGTCGTAGAAGACATGCACGCCGTTTCTCTCCGGCTGGCAAGCGCCAGCGTCGACGAAGCCGAGCAAGCCATCCAGGCTGGACGCAACGCACTCGCCGCAACCGGCAACGCCGCACGCAATGCCCTCACCACCGGCGACCGTGAAGAATCGCTCTTCGCCCAGTCTCAAACAGAGATATTCACGGCCCGTGCGGTCCGCCTCGAGTCCCTCAAGGCACAACGCCTCGCCGCCGAGTCCACCGCTCGCGCCGACTTTCTCGCAAGCCGCCTCAAGACCGAGCAGATGAAGCAACTCGTCGCCCACATCGCCGAGCAGGCCACCCTCGAAGAGTCCCGCCGCTCCCAGTCCCTCTCCGACGATCGCTACGCCGCACGCCGCGCATGGCTCTCCGGTCGCAGCCTCCAGCGCGATCCGCAACAACTGAGAACCCGCTAATCCAGCCGCACCCATCTTTGGCCCCTCACATGCATTCCTCATCGCGAACGAGGAGGGAAGCGACGATGACGACACTGGCCGTGACCCTCCTTGGAGTCCTGAACCCAACAGCGCTCCATGGAAACCCCGTAGTTACAATTTCCACACCCGGCAATACCAAAGCCCAGCCGCCCTTCGCCGAAACCATGGCCGAAGCCGGCGTCCCATCCACGACTCTCACCCTCAAAGAGCCCACCCTCCCGCAACTCCCCACCGTCACGTCTCAGCTTCACCCCACACCGATCCCATCTCAACCCCAAACAATCGCAACAGCCCCCATCGCAAATCAAACGTATCAAAAAAACTTACAAACCACGCAGCCTGAAATCCCATCGTCTCCCGCCAAAGCAATCGCCAAGGCGGCACCCATAGAAACAACCGAAACAATCACCGAAGCCGCACCAGCCCCCGAGCCCGAATCACCTCTCTCCGCGCCTCCCACGCAGGCGCTCGTAGCTTCGACAAACATCCCCGCGCCTTCAACTCCCGCCGCAAGCAAAGCAGAGCCCGAGGCTGTCTCTCTCGCTGAAGCACCTTCAACAAAACTCCCAGCGAAGGCGGTCGAAGCCCCATCCAGAAAGCCCACAATACAAGCCAGGCCAACAACACTTTCAACCGCCACACCCGAGCCGCAGCCAATCGTCCCCTTGGCGTCACCGCCGGAGCAGGCGACTACAACAACCCAGTCCGTCGCCACTGCCACCCTTCTCCCAGTCATCGAGCCAAAGAACCCCCCGGCATCACCGGCTCAAATCACCATCCCCACGGCGCCTGCACCGCAAGCAGTAGCCTCCCCATCGCCACAAGCCAACACCACCTTCGAAATCACCCCAACCCCAGAGCCCGCCGCACCCGCAAAGGCAGCAGCCGCACCCGATCCGCCAATTGAGCCAACCCCACGCAACGCATCACCCGGCACCTCCACGACACGAGTCCCGCGCAAGCCATCCGCGGAGACAACCAAACCCACCCCAACGAAGCCTCTATACGAAGCCCCATCCACCGTGCCATCGCCCACCCCACCCCAGCCCATCCCCGTATTGGCGCCGCAATCCGCCAGCATGCAAGCCGCTCCCACAATGCAGGCCGTAGCGCCAACCATCGCCGCAGCCCCACAACCCACTCCACAAAAAACAACCGAAACAACCGCCGCCCCCATAGCGGAAGCCCAAACACCAGCCCTGCCCACGCTCCCCCACACTACCCTCCAGGCTTCTCCGACAACGTTAGAAGTAGGTGTCCCCAGCGGCACGCACGGCTGGCTCAAGATCCGTGCCGAGATCGATTCCACCGGTACCGTTCAGGCTTCGCTCTCTCCCGCCAACCACGCCGCCCACGAAACCCTCCGGCGCGATCTACCCGCCCTCACCACCTTCCTCGCCAACGAGCAGGTAGCCGTCCAACTCCATGTAGCCGAACCCCCACAAACTACCCCCGCATCGCATGACCAGGACCTCACCCCAGGCACATCCACCCCTGACCAAGGCAATGGCAACCCCCACCCGAACCCCGACTCACCCCCGACCGCGGAAAGCCCGGAGAAAACCGACTGGTCCACTCCAATCTACGAGCCCCAAAGCCTCCACGGAGGCAGTTGGGTCAACGTAGTCGCCTGAAATACGCACCAACAAATTACGAACAGGAGACCCACCATGGGAGTTTTCGACATCGGTTCCACGCAGAGCAGCGCTACCGTAGTAGGCGCCGCCCTCACCCCCAAGAGCACCGCCGCCCAGGCTGCCACTACCTCGTCCACCACCGCCGCCGGCGGCACCATCACCTCCGGCGACTTCCTCACGCTCCTCGTCAGCGAGCTCAAGAACCAGGACCCCACCCAGCCCACCGACCCCAACGCCTACATCACCCAGCTCGTCGGCGTAAACAGCCTCCAGCAGCTCATCCAGATCAACCAGGGCATCGGCTCCCTCGACACCGCTGGCGGCAGCGGAAGCGGCACCACCACCGGCAACGCAGCCGCCATCCAGCGCTCCTGACCCCCCCAATCCAACACCCCCAAAAAACAAAGGACCCCGACATGCCCAACTTCTCCATCGCCCTCACCGGTCTTCAGGCCGACTCCACCGCCCTCAACACCATCGGCAACAACCTCGCCAACCTCAACACCACCGCCTTCAAAAAGCAGACCACCACCTTCGAAGATCTCTTCTACCAGCAGATCGGCTCGTCTGGTTCCGGCGAAGAGCTCCAGACGGGCGCAGGCGTCAAGGTCGCCGGTACCGCCTCCAGCTTCCTCCAGGGCAGCCTCTCCACCACCGGCAACTCCACCGACATGGCCCTCAACGGCGACGGCTTCTTCGTCGTCCAGAACGGCAACACCCAGTCCCTCACCCGCGCCGGCAACTTCCAGCTCGCCAAGGACGGCAGCCTCCTCACCTCCGACGGACAGCAGGTCATGGGCTTCGGAGCCGCCAACGGCGTCGTCAACTCCACCGGCAACCTTACCGCTCTCACCCTCCCCCTCGGCGGCAACGGCGTCGCCAAGGCCACCCAGAACTTCGCCGTCGACGGCAACCTCGACGCCACCGCCGGCGTCGGCACCTCCTTCAATACCTCCGTCACCATGTACGACTCGCTCGGAAAGAGCCACGTCGCCGCTGTCAGCTTCACCAAGGCCTCCGCCAACAGTTGGGACTACTCCGTCACTCTCCCGTCAGGCGAGTCCACCGGCACCCCCATCAACAACAACGGCACCCTCACCTTCAACTCCTCCGGTGTCCTCACCTCACCCACCACAGGCATCTCCGGCATCACCTTTCCCGGCATGTCCGACGGAGCCGCCGACATGAACTTCTCCTGGAATCTCTACGGAGCCTCCGGAGCCCCCACCATCGCGCAGTCCGCCTCGGCCTCCACCGCCACCGCCAGCAATCAGGACGGCTATGCCAGCGGCACCTACCAGAGCTTCGCCGTCGACAGCTCCGGCATCCTATCCGCCACCTTCTCCAACGGAGACGTTCAGGTCGTAGGCCAGCTCGCCATCGCCACGGTAGCCAACGCCGACGGCCTCACCCGCGTCGGCGGCAACAACTACCAGACCTCCGCCGCCTCCGGAGCAGCCAGCTACGCCGGAGCAGGCGTAGGCAGCCGCGGCACCATCCAGGACGACGCCCTCGAAGGTTCCAACGTCGACATCTCCACCGAGTTCTCCGAGCTCATCGTCGCCCAGCGAGCCTTTCAGGCCAACTCCAAAACCATCACCACCTTCGACCAGATCACCCAGGACGCCATCGGCATGATGCGCTAACCAGCCGTGGGCTTAGGCGCTCTCAACACCTAAGCCCATCCGTTGCACTTGTCGTCGTTCTTGCCGTTGGTTCTTTGGTTGTCATCCCCGAAGGGGATCTGCTTTGCCTTTGCCTTTGCTCTTGTCTCTGAGATGAGTTCTGGCTTGAGCCCGGACATCCAACACCGGCAACGATGCGAGGCTTCGGCGCGGGTATGTTCTCGCCTTGGCTTCTGTCCCGCCGCCGCCTCCTAAGCCCTAAGCCAAGCCCCAACCTAAAATCCCCCTAATATCTTCGCCCCACCCACGGTCCCTCACATGCATATCTCCTCTGCATGAGGCAGACCGCAACCCAAACCATGCACCCCGGAGGCCTGGCAGGCTGGCTCCTCAGTCGCTTCTCCACCCAAAAGCCCACCCGCCACCTCCAGATCATCGAAACCCTCCCCCTCGGCGGCCGCCGCCAACTCACCCTCATCCTCTGCGATGGCGAACGCTTCCTCGTCGGCGGAGGCACAGACGGCATCGAGACCATTGTCCGCGTAGGCCCAATCCCGCCCGCGGAGCCCGCATGCTAAGGCTCCTCCTGCTCATCCTCGCCCTTACGCTCTTCTCTACCACTCCCGTCCAGGCCGCCACGCCCAGGCATCTCATCGCCGCCGCAAAGTCCATCCCGCAAGACACCACCCAGCAATCTATCGCCCAGGCCATGGGGACCAACGGAAGCGTGCCTTGGTCCATCGTCCTCGGCCTCACCCTCCTCACCCTCATCCCGGCCATCCTCCTCGCGATGACCCCGATGGTGCGCCTCCTCGTCGTCTTCCACTTCCTCCGTCAGGCCCTCGGCACCCAGACCGCGCCCTCCAACCAGGTCCTCATGGGCCTCGCCCTCATGATGACCTGGTTCCTCATGGGCCCCGTCCTCACCGAGGTAGACAAGACCGCCACCGCCCCCTACCGAGCCAACGAAATCTCCGGCGAACAAGCCATCGAACGCGGCGTCATCCCCGTCAAGCACTACCTCCTCAAGTACGCGCGCGAAAAAGACCTCGCCGTCTTCGCCTCCGCCGGCATGGCGGAACGCCCGAAGAGCAAAGACGATCTACCCATGCAGATCATCGTCCCCGCCTACATCCTCAGTGAGCTCAAAGCCGGCTTCCAGATCGGAGCCATCCTCTTCCTGCCCTTTCTCCTCATCGACGTCGTCATCGCCAGCGTCACCACCAGCATCGGCATGATGCAGCTACCCCCCGTAGTCATCTCCACCCCCGTAAAAATCCTCCTCTTCGTCATGGTCGACGGCTGGAACCTGCTGGCCGACCAACTCCTCAAGAGCTTCTGAACTGACAACTGAGAACTGACAACTTTATGTCCCCCGACCAAACCGTCCACCTCTTCCGCGCCCTCCTCGTAGAAGCCATGCTCCTCTCCGCTCCGTTACTCCTCTCCGCCGCCACCATCAGCCTCATCGTCTCCCTCATCCAGACCCTCACCAGCGTTCAGGAACAAACCCTCACCGCCGTTCCCCGCCTGGTCGTCGTCTTCACCGTCCTCATGGCCACCCTCCCCTGGAGCGTCCACCGCCTCGTCGCCTACACCACGCACCTCTGGACCGACCTCCACCGGTACCTATCCGTATGAAGATCAACGACTGGCCCACCTTCCTCACCGCCGCCCTCCTGGTCATGGTCCGTCTCAGTGGCCTCCTCGTCTTCGCGCCCGTCTTCAACTCCGCCGCCATCGCTCCCCGTATCAAGGCCGGCTTCGTCTTCGCGTTCACCTTCCTCATCTCACCCGCCATCCTCACCATCCCCGGAGCGAACCCCACCCTCACCGCTCCATCCCTCCTCGGCGAGCTCGGCGTAGGCCTCACCTTCGGCCTCTCCCTCATGCTCCTCACCGAATCCCTCACCTTCGCCGGAGCCCTCCTCGGCATGGAGTTCAGCTTCTCCCTCGTCAACCTCATGGACCCCAACTCTCAGGTCGAAACCCCCGTCCTCGGCCAGATGCTCGGCTGGCTCGGCATCCTCGTCATCCTCGGCTGCGGACTCGACCGCACCCTCCTCGCCGCCATCGTCCGCAGCTTCGCCGTCGTCCCCGTCGGCACCGCCGTCCTCCACGCCTCCACCAGCCGAGCCCTTATCCACATGGCATCCGGCATCTTCCTCTCCGGCCTGCAACTCGCCTCCCCCGTCATCGCCGCCGCTCTCGCAGTCGAAGTCACCATCGCGCTCATCGGCAAACTGGCTCCCCAACTTCCCACCCAGGTCATCGGCATCCCCCTCAAGACCCTCACCGCCTACACCGTCCTCCTCGGCTCACTCGCCGTCTGGCCCGGCTGGATCGAACGCCACTACACCGCGCTGCTAGACGCCGCAGGAAGGCTCCTGCTCCAGGCATGAGTGAAAAGGTGCACGTATGAGCGAAAAAGGCACAGAACAAGCCACACCCCAACGCAAGCAGAAGGCCAAAGAAAAAGGCGACTCCGTACGCAGCCGCGAGCTCCTCTCCGCTGTAGCCATGCTTGGAGGCATCGCAGCCCTCGGCTCCGTCTCCCAGTCCTTCGTCCGCACCTGGAGCCAGCTCTACCTCGAATCCCTCCGCACCAACCAGCTCGGCACCGACACCGAATTCATCCACGCCATCCGCACCATGCTCGCCCCCGCCCTCATCCCCGTAGCCCTCGTCATGGCCGCGGCCTTCACCGGAGCCCTCGCTGTCGGCATTGCCCAGGGCGGAGGCCTCAGCATCCACCCCAACGCCCTCTCGCTCAAGTTCACCCGCATGAACCCCGCGACCAATCTCGCCAACATCGTCAGCCTCCGATCGTTCACCCGACTCATGAAATCCCTCGTCCCAGCCGCCATCATGATCGTCCTCGGCTGGGGAGCCCTCAAGGCGCTCATGATCCCCATGCCGGTCATGTCCACCATGCGTCTGCCGCAAACCTTCTCCGCCGTCTACTCCCTGGCCCTCGACGCCGCATGGGTCTCACTCGCCTGGTCCGGACTCGACTACGCCGTCGAGTACATCGCCTGGAACAAGCGCCTCAAGATGACCAGGCAGGAGATGCGCGAAGAGGTCAAGGAAGCCATGGGCAACCCCCAGGTCAAAGGCCGTATCCGCCAGCTCCAGAACGCCGCCCGCAAACGCAAGGTCAAGGCCGACATCTCCCGCGCCTCCGTCGTCATCACCAACCCCACCCACTACGCCGTCGCCCTCGAGTTCTCCTTCGAGACCATGTCCGCTCCCATCGTCCTCGCCAAAGGACGCGACCTCCACGCGAAAGAGATCCGCGAAGCCGCCCAGTGGGCCGGCATCCCCCTCATCGAAAACCCACCCCTCGCCCGCTCCCTCTTCAAGCTCGTGGAACCCGGCCAGTCCATCCCCTTCGAGCTCTACTCCGCCGTCGCCGGCATCCTCGCCTTCCTCTACCGCCAGAAGGTCGAAGAGAAGATGCGCAAGGAGCGCCACCGCCGCGAGCAGGAACAACGCACCGCCCACAAAACATCCATCGCCCTGCGTCCCTACGGAGCCTCCCAATGAACCCCGCCAAACTCAGAGTCTTCATGCTCCCCGTCGGAGCCATCGCCATGGTCTTCGTGATGCTCATCCCGGTCCCCGGCTTCGTGCTGGACATCCTCCTCGCCGCCAGCATCACCGCCTCGGTCATCGTCTTCCTCACCGCCGTGCAGATCCGCAAGGCCGTCGACTTCTCCGTCTTCCCGACGATGCTCCTGCTCCTCACCATGTTCCGCCTCTCCCTCAACCTCGCCTCCAGCCGCCGTATCCTCCTCCACGGCCACGAAGGCACCAGCGCCGCCGGAGCCGTCATCGAGGCCTTCGGCCAGTTCGTCGTCGGCGGCAACTACGTCGTAGGCTTCGTCCTGTTCCTGGCCCTCATCGCCATCCAGTTCCTCGTCGTAAGCCATGGCGCTGTACGAACCGCCGAAGTCACCGCCCGCTTCACCCTCGACGCCCTCCCCGGCAAGCAGATGGCCATCGACGCCGACATGAACGCCGGTCTCATCGACGAGCAGGGCGCCCGCAAGCGCCGCCAGGCCATCGCCCGCGAGGCCGAGTTCTACGGAGCCATGGACGGAGCCGCACGCTTCAACCAGCGCGACTCCATGGCCACCATCCTCCTCACCGTCATCAACATCGTCGCCGGCCTCGTCATCGGCACCATCCAGCAGGGCGTGGACCTCATGACCGCCGTCAAAACCTACACCATCCTCACCGTAGGCGACGGCCTAGTGACGATGATCCCCAGCCTCCTCGTCTCCATCGCCGGAGGCATCGTCCTCACCCGGGCCTCCTCGGCCGGAACCCTCGACAGCGAACTCGGCACCCAGCTCTTCAAAGGCCGCAACACCCTCTGGATCGCCTGCGGAGTCCTCTTAGCCCTTGCCCTCATCCCCGGCCTCCCCAAGCTCTCCTTCGTCCTCATGGCCGCGGGAGTAGCCCTCATCGCCCGCAAGCTCCCAGCCGACTCGACCGCCCCCGCCGAAGACCTCGCCACCGTCGGCACCAAGGCCAAGGTCGAAGAAGCCGCCAAGACCGAAAACCTCGCCAGCCTCCTCAAGATGGACGAGCTCACCCTCGAGATCGGCTTCCAGCTCATCCCCCTCGTCGACGAAAAACAAGGCGGCCAGATGCTCAACCGCGTCCGCGCCCTGCGCCGCCATCTCGCCACGGAGCTGGGCTTCATCGTTCCGCCCGTCCACATCACCGACAACCTCCGCCTCAAGCCCCGCGAGTACTGCGTCTCCCTGCGCGGCGTGGAGATCGCCCGCTGGCAGACGGAAGGGAACTGCCTCCTCGCGGTCAACGCCGATCCCAAGGCCCGCCCCATGCCCGGCGTAGAAACCCGCGAACCCGCCTTCGGTGTCATGGCCCGCTGGATCCAGCCCGGCCTGGAAGAACAAGCTTTGGCGGCTGGTTATTCCGTGGTAGACCAGACCACCGTTATCGGCACCCATCTCGGCGAACTCATCCGCCGCCACGCCCACGAGCTCCTCGCCCGCCAGGAAACAAAACGCCTCCTCGACTCCATGTCCGAGGGCTACCCCAAGCTCGTCGAAGAGCTCGTCCCCAAGCTCATGTCGCTCGGCGAGGTCCAGAAGGTCCTCCAGCAGCTCCTCCGCGAGCAGGTCTCCATCCGCGACCTCGGAGCCATCCTCGAGGTGCTCGTGGAAGCCGCCGCCGAGAGCAAGAACGTAGTCCACCTCGTCGAACGCGTCCGCCAATCGCTTGGCCGTGGCCTCGTCCGCCCGTTACTCGACAACGAAGGCGGCCTCCGCGTCCTCATGCTCGAACAAGGCCTCGAACACGACCTCCTCAGCACCTTCGACCCCGCCGCCGCGGCCCATCTCCTCGGCGACGGAGCCCGCTCCACCGGCATGCCGGCCGACTTCCTCCGCCGCCTGGTCGAATCTGTGAAACGCCTAACCGGAGCCGGCCAGACTACGGCCATGCCCGTGCTCTTATGTCCATCGCCGGCCCGTTATCACGTAAGGCGCTGGCTCGAACCCTACCTTCCCAAGGTAACGGTACTGGCCCCGGTCGAAATTCCACCGGAGATCCGGGTACGCAGCATCGGGACGGTTGGTGAGGGAAGGCACGGCTAGGCATCACGAAACGAATCAACGAGGAGAAACACCATGGGCGGACTCAATCAGATTCCAGTAACCGTATTGCAGGACCTGGCCGCGGGCAGCATGCCCAAAGCCGCCATCTTCGGCGGAGACGCCCTCTCCTTCCACCAGGAGCCCGCCCCCACCCTCGCCTCCGCTTACGCCGGTGCAACCGGCATGGCCAACGGCATCCACGGCCTCACCGCCGAGGACCGCGACCGCCTCCTCCTCGAACATCTTCCCACCGTCCGCTTCCTCGCCCGCCGCATCCACGAGCGCCTTCCCCAGCACGTCGACCTCGAAGACCTCGTCTCCGCCGGCGTCGTCGGCCTGATCGACGCCTTCGAAAAGTTCGACCACTCCAAAAAAGTCCAGTTCAAGAGCTACGCCCAGTTCCGCATCCGCGGCGCCATCCTCGACTCCCTCCGCACCCTCGACTGGAGCCCCCGCGAGCTGCGCCGCAAGGGTCGCGCCGTCGAAGAGGCCATCCGCACCGTCACCCAGCGCTGTGGCCGCGCCGCCACCGACCACGAGATCGCCGGCGAGCTCCAGATCTCCCTCGTCGAGTACCAGCAGCTCCTCGGCGAACTCAAGGGCCTCGAGATCGGCTCCCTCCACATGGAGCGGACCGAGGATTCCGGCGACGATGAAATCGCCTACATCCCCGGAGCACCCGACGAAGACCCCCTCTTCCGCTGCCTGAAAGGCGAGATGAAGCAGCATCTCGCAGACGCCATCGATGAACTCCCCGAACGCGAACGCCTCGTCCTCACCCTCTACTACTTCGAGGAATTAACCATGAAGGAGATTGGCCTGACCCTGGGCGTAGTAGAGTCCCGCGTCTCCCAGATCCACTCCTCCGCCGTCCTTCGCCTCCGCACCGCCCTTGCCGCTCTTGGAGCCCCCAAACTCAAACCCAAAACCGCCCGTCGCTAACGCGCTGCCCACCCAACCTATCCCGTGTCCCGCCCTTGCCGTCTCCCTTGCCTCTAGGTACTCCAGGGCTTGAGCCTTGGGTCTCACAGGACCGCCAAGAACAAGGGCTTTAGCCCCCGGGGTATGCCTTCCTATCCCAGCCGCAACCGCCATTCCTGGCTCCCACGGAAACCATGCCCGAAGAACTCACCATCCTGGCCGACATCGAACTCGAAGCCACCCTCCGATTCGGCTCCCGTCGCATGACCCTCCGCGACGTCCTCGCCCAGCAGGCCGGAGACGTCGTCGAGCTCGACCGCCACGACTCCCAACCCATCGACCTCCTCATCGGCAACCGCATCGTCGCCCGCGGACAAGTCGTCGTCGCCAACGGAAACTTCGCCCTCAGAGTCACCGAGGTCGCTGCCCCACAAATGCGTCTGGAGAGCATCGCATGCCAACCCTAATCCCAGGAACGGACCAGTACATCCCCGGCTCCGGCCGCACCATCGCCGCCGACCCCCACAAGCGTACCTGCGCCAACCCCGACTGCTCCTCCGCCTGGGCCAAGCCCTGGAAGAGCCGCCGCCGCCCCATCTTCGAGGGCCAGTGGGGCTGCGGCTCCAAATGCCTCGAAGCCATCGTGCGCGCCTCCGTCAAGCGTGAAGTCACCGACGGCATCGGCGCCGGCTTCGATGCCCCCCATCGTCATCGCATCCCCCTCGGCCTCGTCATGCTCGCCCAGGGCTGGATCACCCACCCCCAGCTCCGCTATGCCCTCGACCAGCAAAAGTCCCGCGGCACCGGACGCATCGGCGACCTGCTCATCGGCGAGTGCGGCCTCCCGCCCGAGCGCATCACCCAGGGCCTCAGCGTCCAGTGGAACTGCCCCGTCATGACCACCGAGGGCATCACCCCCCGCGCCGCCGCCCTCACCCTCCCCCGCGTCTTCATCGAGCAGTTCGGCCTGCTGCCCCTCCGCATCGCCGGCTCCCGCATCCTCTATCTCGGCTTCAAGGAGAACCTCGACGCCTCCGCCGCCTTCGCACTCGAGCGCATGAGCGACCTCAAAGTAGAGAGCGGCCTCATCAACGACCAGGACTACGACGAAGCCCGCCGCCGCCTCCTCGCCAGCGACTTCGTCCCCACCGAGACTATTGCTGTCCGCGACTCCGAAGAGATGACCCTCAGGATGCGCGAGCAGCTCGAAGACCGTCAGCCCATCGCCGCCCGTCTCGTCCGCGTGCACCACTTTTACTGGTTCAGAATGTGGCTCGAGACCGGGGCCATCTCCACCCACGGAACCATCCCCGGCTCCACCGAGGATGTCCACGACGCCCTCTTCCAGATCGGTGTGCGCGCATAGCGCTTTTACCGCATCGTGGCCACATTATCCATACATTTCACCACGTTTTACCGTCCCGAAAACTGCAGGTAAACCCCAGGGAAACCCGAAGAAACAGGCAAGAAAACCCGAAATCCACCACAAATGCCTGAAAAACCCCACAAATGCCAAAAACAGACCACTTTCCGCGAAAGTGGTCTGTTTTTGGATCGGCGGCGGTCGGACCTCTAAGGCCGTTTTCGCAGCGACGCCAGGAACGCTTCCGGAGTTTCAGCGGTATTCAGCACATCGGCCTTCGTCAGCCAGGCGCGCCGCAACTGTGTGATTCCGAACGGCATATTGTCCAGCTCCTCGGTCGCATGCGCATCCGTGTTGACGCTGATCGCGCAGCCCAGTTCCTTGGCCAGCTTCAGATGGGTGTCCTTCAAGTCTGCCCGGGCCGGATGCGCATTGTGCTCCACCGCCACACCCAACGCCGAAGCGCGTCGGAAAACCTCCTCCAGATCAACAGCATACGGATCCCGCTTCAACACTTTGCGTCCCGTCGGATGGCCCAGAATCCGCGTGTAAGGGTTCTCGATCGCCCGCAGAATCCGCTCCGTCATCTGCGCGATCGGCTGGTCGAAGCGCGAGTGGACACTCGCCACGACGATGTCCAATTGTTCCAGAGTCTCGTCCTCCAGGTCCAACTGACCCTCCGCCAGAATGTCCACCTCGATCCCCGTGAAGATCCGGAACGGTGCCGTCGGCTTCGCAGACGCGAGGCTCGCATACTGCGGAATAATGTCTGCCCTCAACGACTTAGCGGCGAGCGAAGCCTCGTATGCCGCCCACTGCGGGCCCTTGCCCGCGGCAAACTCCTCGGCCAACTGCTCGGAAACCTCACGAACCCGTTTCGCATGTGCCAGCGCCCGGGCATCGTCCATGCCGTTCGTCATGGCCAGGTTCTTGGAGTGGTCGGTGATGGCGATGTACTTCAATCCACGCCGGATAGCCGCCTCGGCCATCTCGCGGATCGTCGCCGTCCCATCCGTCTCGGACGTATGCATATGCACATCGCCGCGAATGTCCGCCAGGGTAATCAGCTCGGGAAGGGTATGATTCGCGGCGGCTTCGATCTCCCCTGCGTTCTCCCGCAACTCGGGCGGAATGAAGTCGAGGTCGAGCGCGTTGTAGATCTCCGCCTCGCTCACCGCCGCGACGATCACGTTGTCTTCGAGACGCAGCAGGGCGTACTCGCTCAGCGTCAGCCCACGCTTAATCGCCCTCTGCCGCAGCGCCACATTGTGCATCTTCGATCCGCTAAAGTATTGCAGCGCAGCACCATAGCTGGCGCGAGGAAGAAGCCGGACGTCCACCTGCAGGTTGTTCCGCAGGGTAAACGTCACCTTGTTTTGCCCGCGCGCCATCAGCTTGTCGATCAGGGGCAGCGTGGCGACATGCTCGACGGCCGCCGCGACGACGTTCGCCTCGCAGGCGGGCCCGGTGGCCAGCAGATCGAGGTCGCCGACCGTCTCGCGGCCGCGGCGCAGCGATCCGGCAGGCGTCACCTGGTCGATCCCCGGAAACTCCAGGATGAGCGCGGAGATGCGCTGCGCAAACTCATGCGCGTGGTCGATCCGGAACCGCGAGGAGTTCTTGCGATAGTCCTCGATTCCTTTCAATAACTTGGCGGTAAACTTCTCGCCCATGCGGGGGAGGGTATTCAGGTGACCGGCCTTGGCTGCCGTCTCCAGGGCATCGATATCGCCCACCTGCAGTGCCGACCAGATCAGCGCCACGGACTTTGGCCCCATTCCCGGCAGACGAAGGAGGTCGAGCATCGTGGGTTTGTATTTGTTCAGCAGCTCTTCGCGCAGAGGCATTGACCCTGTCGCGACCAGATCGCGAAGATTCGCGGCCATGCCCTTACCGATGCCGGGAATCGCCAGCAAGAGCTTTGGATCGGCGTCAGGAGCCGCAAGTGGCGCTAATTGTGTGGTTTGCTGTTCGACTGCTTCCGCCGCTCGCCGGTAGGACCGGATGCGGAAGGGGTCGGCTCCGTCGATTTCGAGGAGGGATGCGGTTTCATCGAGAAGACGGGCGAGAGAGATATTGTCCATAAGCACTTTGAGGGACCGATCATCGGCCCCTCAACAGTATGCAACGGAACGGAGAGAAGAGTGGGTCAGGCTGGTTCCTGCAGACGGACTACCTGGTCTGCCTGTGGGCCCTTGCTGCCCTGAATGATGTCAAAGCCGACCTTGTCGCCCTCTTTGAGGGTCTTATAGCCGTCGAGCTGGATGGAGCTGTAATGAACGAAGACATCGGGGCCTCCGTCACGACCGAGGAACCCATAGCCTTTTGCGTTGTTGAACCACTTCACTTCACCTGAATACTGGGACATGTTCTTTCTTCTCCTGGGCCCATTTCTACCGAGCGCCTTACGCAGCCGGACTGATTGTTACGATGCGGCTCCGGCTCGCAGGGTCGCCTTCGACTTTCCACGGTAGGAGGATGTGCGGAGCATCTCTGTACGCTAGATGACATAAGAGGCCTGCTGGCTTCACTCGTTGGAAACAGTTTTCATCTGGACAAAAAAGCGCCCCCGCTGGCTTCATGCGAGGGCGCTTCATCAACATTTATTTGGACGTCGCTTCTAACGGCCTTTGGCGTGAGCTGCCGCGAAGAGAGAGAGGCCAATCAGTGTCTTCCCGTCGTGAATCTGGTTGGTGGCAACCAGTGCCATCGCGGCGGAGAGGGGCAGTCGAACGATCTCGATGTCTTCATCTCCTTCGGGCTGTGCCTGACCAGGAGTAATATTTTCAGCAAGATAGATCTGCATCCATTCTCCGAGGAAACCGGGGCTCGCGTAGTACTTGGTCAACAACGTCCACTTCTTGGCTCGGAATCCGGTCTCTTCAATCATCTCGCGCTTGGCGGCGGCGAGGGGCTTTTCCCCGACTTCGATGCGCCCGGCCGGCAGCTCTAGGAGGAACTGTCCGGCAGCGTGGCGGTATTGGCGAATCAGGATGACGTCCGGATCCTTGGTATTGGTGCTGGCGTCGACGGCCAGAATGACGATCGAGCCGTTATGCCGAATCAGCTGCCGTACATTAACCGTTCCGTTCGGCTCCTGCACCTTCTCCGTATAAACGTTGAAGATACGGCCTTTAAACGAGAGCTTCGAGGAGAGGACGGTGCCTTTCTTCGCGCGCTTCGCCGGCTTCTTCGAGTCGGCTGCGGTCTTGACGGGGACGGTGGAGACGCTGGTCACGGAGGCTTTGGCTGGGGACTTTTTCTTGATTGCCATGGGCTTACGTTATCATCCTGCATCGGGCAGTGTGGGTTGGGCATCCAACAGACTAACGGTTTGACGATCTTCGTAGTATTGATGGGAGAGGTGTGTTTGCTCTCTCCCGCCGCGTGAGGAATTTGCATGAGCAGTGAATGTTTCCCGATGACCGCGCTGCCGCATACGTCGCGGCTCTTTGCCGACTTTCTTTCGATGCCCCAGGCACCTGAGGAAGCGGCTGTACGTGGTTGGTATGGAACGGGTTACCGTGCTGCCTCCGTGGAACATCCGGAGCGTCTAGCCGATGCCCTGAAGGCTCAGTCGGTGGAGTTTGGCGCGGGGGAGGCAACGCTCGCGAACATCGAGAAGCTGCGCCATGGTGCGCGAGCTGTGGTCACCGGGCAGCAAGTAGGGATGTTCGGTGGTCCCCTGCTGACCATTCTGAAGGCGGCTACGGCGGTGGCACGGGCGAAGCAGGCTTCCGATCAGACGGGCGTCGAGCATGTTCCAATCTTTTGGATGGCCACGGAAGACCATGATTTAGATGAGGTTGACCAGGTTTCCCTGCTCACCAAGCATGAGATGGTGACCCTCCGGGCTGGGTTGAAGACGACGGCTCCGGTCGAAGTGGGTGGGGTGGTGCTGGGGCCCGAGGTGGAGGCTCTGCTGGAGCAGGCGAGCGAGATGCTGGAGTGGGGTCCGGTGTGCGATATGCTGCGCGAGTGTTATGTCTCGCGTGAGGGATACACGGCGACGCTTGGGGGGGCCTTTGCACGCTGGATGGGCAAGCTATTCGAAAAGCAGGGTTTGGTGGTGCTCGATGCATCCGGGCGGGAGTTCCACGCGATGGGTGCGGTGGCTCTCCGGTACGCGATTGAGCACGCAGCAGAGCTCGAAACGGGGTTGCTGACGCGGACGAAGGAGCTGGAGGCTGCTGGGTATCACGCGCAGGTTCTGGTAGCTCCGGGTCATTCGCTGCTGTTTCTGGTGGACGACGAGACGGGGGGACGGGCTGCACTGCGCCGGACGGGTGACATTTGGAAGGCTGCGGGCAAGACCTACGCGAATGCAGATCTGCTTTCTATTCTTGAAGATGCACCGGAAAGGTTAAGTCCGAATGCACTCCTGAGGCCGGTGTTTCAGGACTGTTTGTTGCCTACCGCGGCCTATATTGGCGGGCCCGCCGAGATTGCTTATTTCGCGCAGAGCGAGGTCGTTTACAGGGCTGTGTTGGGTGCGGCGACACCGGTTTTGGCGCGTTTCTCGGCTACGCTGGTGGAGTCGGCGATCGGTAACGTGTTGGATCAGCATGAGTTGCGTCTGCCGGGTGTTTTTGGAACTGCAGAGGAGCTCGCGCAGAGGCTTGGAGCCCGGGCGATGCCGATTGAGGCGAAGCGGAAGCTGGCGGCGGTCGGGAACGCGATGGATAAGGAATTGACGATTCTCGAGGATTACCTGGGTGCGATGGACGAGAGTCTGGGCCGGTCGGCTAGGGTGTCGGGATCGAAGATGCGCTATCAAATGAACAGGTTACGGCGCATGGCTGCGCATTTCGAGTTGCAGAAAGAGGGCAGCTTGAAGAAGCATGCGGACGCCTTGATTCTGCATCTTTACCCGGATGGGCAGACGCAGGAGAGGATCGTGGCGGGTGCGTGGTTTGTGGCGCGCTACGGGGATGGGCTGGTGGACAGGCTGGTCGCAGAGGCCTCGGACTGGTGCGGCGGACATGTGGTGGTCCGGCTCTAGTTTGGCGTGTTAGCCGCGCACGAGCTCTATGGCGAGGCTGGGGACGAATGCTCCGGCGTCCGCCGGACCGTCGGACTCGCCGGGGCACTTGATCCATAGGTTGGCGTCGACGGATTGGGACGCGGCCATTGACAGGGGGAGCTGGCCGATCTTGCGACCGGTTGGGTTCTGGGTTTCCTGCACATTCTGTGGAGGGCCGTTTCCGTTGCGTGAGGTGTCGATGACGGAGGGCTTGCCGGTGGCTTTGAAGAGCTGCAGCGCGTAGGCCTGACACTCAGCGTCTGTGCGGAAGTTGGAGACGTTGAGGGAGAAGCCCCGGTTGGCTTTGGTTCCCAGTGCCTTGTAGAGGCTGGCGGTCTCTGCTGCGGAGAGCCATGCGGCGTGGCCGGCGTCGAGGTAGACTGTGCCGGCTTCGGAGAGCTGGTCGATGGCGTAGGCGAGGCATGCGCCGCGAAGCTGGGCGGCGTCGTCCTCGAGCTGGGGGATGAAGGGCAGGGCATCGGGCTCGAGGATGAAGACGGGGGCGAAGGGCGCGGTGAGGCTCTCGATGGTGTCGATGAACTGTTCGTACTCTTCGAGGGTGGCGGCTCCGCCGGCGGAGGCACCGTTGTTGTCGCGACCGGGGATGTTGTAGACGACGAAGACGGCGGTTTCGGTGCCGGGGAGTTGGGTGAGGGCGTTCCGGAGTCTGGCGGGGGTGCTCGCTGTATCCGTGAGCCAGATGGCCTGGGGTTGGGCGGCGAGGAAGGCGATCTCCGGTGTGCCTGGGTGGCTTGCGTTGTAGCGGGTGGCGGAGGAGTCGGGATCGACGAAGAGGGTGGCGGGGTCGAAGGGGTTATTCATGCTTGGCTCGCTCTGGTTTTAGAATAGCGGACTAGGATCATAAGCAGAGGGTGGTGCGCGATGGGTTTGAGCGATGAGGCGTTTGAGGTGAGCTGTCCGGACTGTGGTGCGATGTTGACGATCGATCCGGTGACGCGGAGTGTGATTGGGCATACGGCGGCTCCGCGGAAGAAGACGTTCGAGGACTTTGGGGCGGCCGCGGCGGCGTTGCGCGAGGCGGATGCCCGTCGGGATTCGTTGTTCAAACAGAGTTTGGACGCGCAGAAGAACAAGGACGATGTGATGGCGAAGAAGTTCGCCGAGGCGGTGAAGAAGGCTAAGGAAAGTCCGGTGACGGAGAGGCCTTTTCGGGAGTTCGATCTGGACTAGAGGCTGTGTCCTGCCGGGCGAGCGCTCTGCGCGGGAGGTGGCCACTTCGTGACTGATCACTGCTTCGCGAGGCCCTCCCGTTGGTCAGGAATGGGATCCTGGCGCCGACGCGGTAAACTTGCGTATGCCTCCTATTTTGAATGCGCAGGGTTTGACGAAGGCCTTTGGCGCGAATGCTTTGTTTCGTGAGATTAGTTTTGTTGTCTCTGATGGTGATCGTATTGGGCTGATTGGTCCGAATGGCGCTGGTAAGTCGACGCTGCTGCAGGTGCTGGCGGGGGAGCAGGACGCCGACGAGGGCGATGTGGCGATGCGCAAGCGGGCGCGCATCGGGTACGTGAAGCAGGAGTCGGTGTTTGCGCCGGGGCTCTCGATTCGGGATGTGCTGGAGGCCGCGCTGGAGCGGGCCGGGGTGAGCGAGGCCGAACGCGAAGGACGGATGAGGGAGACCTCCGGAAGGACCGGGTTTCCGAGCCTGGAGGCTGAGGCCGCCAAGCTGAGCGGCGGGTGGAGGAAGAGGCTCGCCATTGCCGAGGCCGTGGTGACGGGGCCGGATGTGTTGCTGCTCGATGAGCCTACGAACCATCTGGATCTGGCGGGGATTACGTGGCTGGAAGAGATGCTGAAGCAGGCCTCGTTCGCGCAGGTGATTATCAGCCACGATCGTTATTTTCTGGAGAACGTCGCTACCGAGATGGTGGAGCTGAACCGCGTGTATGCGGAGGGTCTTCTGCGGGTGAAGGGGACGTACTCGGAGTTCGTTGAGGGCAAGGCGAACTACATGGAAGCGCAGTCGAAGCTGCAGGATGCGCTGAAGAACCGGGTGAAGATCGAGGTGGACTGGCTGCGTCGTGGGCCCAAGGCCCGGTCGACCAAGGCCAAGGCGCGTATCGATAACGCGAACGACCTGATCGGGCAGTTGAAGGATGTGAACCAGAGGACGCAGACGTCTTCGGCGGGGATTGAGTTCTCGGCGACGGAGCGGCAGACGAAGCGGCTGGTGGAGCTTGAGGATGTCTCGATTGTTCTGGGCGAACGGACCATTGTGGAGGGGTTGAACTTCCTCTTTGCGAACGGCGTTCGCGTCGGGCTTGTTGGGCCGAATGGAAGCGGCAAGACGACGATTCTGAAGCTGCTGACCGGGGAACTGGAGCAGGCTTCGGGTGTGGTGAAGAAGGCGGCTTCGCTGAAGGTCGTTTACTTCTCGCAGTTGCGTGAGCTGGATGAGGGCGTGACACTGCGGCGGGCGCTGGCTCCGGATTCGGACTCGGTGTTGTACCAGGGACGCGTGGTGCATGTGGCCAGCTATGCGGCCAAGTTCATGTTTACGTCGGAGCAGTTGAACCAGCCGGTGGAGAGGCTGAGCGGTGGGGAGCGGGCGCGTGTGTTGATCGCGAAGCTGATGCTGGAGCCGGCGGATCTGCTGTTGCTGGATGAGCCGACGAACGATCTGGACATCGCTACGCTGGAGATTCTGGAGGAGTCGCTGCTGGAGTACACCGGGGCTCTGGTGCTGGTGACGCACGATCGTTACATGCTGGATCGCGTGTCGACCATTGTGCTTGGGCTGGATGGGAAGGGTAAGGCCGAGCGCTTCGGAGACTACTCGCAGTGGGAGGCCTGGCAGGGTAAGGGCGGCGAAGAGTTGATGGAGGAGAAGGCTTCGGCGCAGGGACCGGATGTGAAGGGGTCTTCGGCGAAGAAGAAGCTTTCTTACCTGGAGGCCCGGGAGTATGCGGGGATCGAGGCTGCGGTGGAGGCGGCGGAGGAGCGGCTGAATGCGGCCAGGGACCTGCTGGATGAGCCTTCGGTGGCGACCAACGCGGATGCATTGACGGCGGCCCTGCATGAGATGGAGAAGGCGCAGGAGGTTGCGGATGGGCTGTATGCGCGGTGGGCGGAGCTGACGGAGAAGGCGGGTGGGTAGTTTCGGTGGCGGGATGAGTGGTGCGGTCTCGTTTCCCTTGATACCCCACCGTCTCGATGAGACGGAAAGAATGGGCACCCATCGTTTCGGCCTTATCGAAAGGGACAAGCCCACATCTCAAAGGCGAGATGTGGGGCACCCGGGTTTGTGGCGCTAGTTGTTTCTTAGGGCGACCATGGGGTTGATGCGACTGGCTCTGCGGGCGGGCAGGTAGCCGGCTAACAGGGCTACCACGGCCAGCAGAAGGATGATGGCTCCGAAGGTGATGGGGTCGGTGGGTTTGGTGCCGAAGAGCAGGGTGGCGATGAGGGAAGAGACGGCCAGGGAGGCTACTGTGCCTACGGCGATGCCGATCGCGGTCATGCGCAGGGTTTTTCCCAAGACGCCTAGCTGGACGTTTTGCTGGGTTGCTCCGAGCGCCATGCGGATGCCGATCTCCTGGGTGCGTTGGGTGACGGAGTAGCTGATGACGCCGTAGATGCCGAGCGAGGCGAGGAGAAGACCGAGCGTGGCGAAGATGGCGACGAGGTAGACGAAGAAGCGTCGGGGGCTGCCGGCGTGGTCGACGATCTCCTGAATGGGCTTGAGGTCGGCGGAGGGCTGGCCGGGGTTGAGCTGGCGGAGGGTCGCGAGGACCGCCGGTCGGAGCGTGGCGGCGGGCAGGGTGGAGCGGATGACGAGATTGGGGTCGGAGGAGCCGAACTGCGGGGCGGCAGCGGAGAGGTACATTTGCCAGCCTGATTTGGCCTCGGCGCTGGTCTCGCGTACGTCTTCGATGACGCCGATGACGCGAGCGTCCGCTCCGCCGACGAGGGCTATGCGTCCGATGGGGTCTTCGTTGGGCCAGAGGTAGCGGGCTACGGTCTGGTTGACGACGACGACGGCTTGTTTGGGGTCGACGTCGTCCCAGGCGATGTCGCGGCCTTTGACGAGGCGCATGCCGATGGTGTGGAGGTAGCCGGGGGTAACGATGTAGACGAAGGTGCCGGGGAGCTCGTCCTTCTCGTAGTGCTTGCCCTTGGCGGAGATGCCCCAGGAGCGGTTGCGGGACATAGGGAGGGAGTCGGTGATGGCGGCGGACTGAACTCCCGGGACCTGCTCGATGCGGTGAATGACCTCGCGGTTGAAGGCGGCGTAGTCGGCGGCGGTGGTTCCGTGGAATCTGTCGGGGATGTCGAGGAGCATGGCGGAGGCGCGGGAGGGCTCGAAGCCGAGGTCGACATCGAGGACGCGGAGGAAGCTGCGGAGGAGGAGACCGGCGCCGACGAGGAGGACGCAGGCGAGGGCGATCTGGCTGACGACGAGGGTGGTGCGGAGGCGGTTGGTGGAGGTGCCCCCGGTGGTGTTGGCGGCGGAGTCCTTGAGTGCGCTTTGGATGTTGCCGCTGGAGATGCGGAGACCGGGGACGATGCCGAAGAGGAGACCGGCGGCGACGGCGATGAAGAGGGTCCAGGCGAGGGCCTCTTTGTCGATGGCGATGCTGGACATGAGGGGCAGGGCGATGGAGCCCTGATGGGCGAGGTAGAAGACGGCTCCGAAGGCGAAGGCGAGGCCGAGTAGGCCTCCTGCGGCAGAAAGGAGAAGGGATTCGGTGAGGAGTTGGCGGACGATGCGGCTGCGGGCGGCACCGAGGGCGGAGCGGACGGCGAACTCCTTGGCGCGGGCGGCTGCGCGGGCGAGGAGAAGGTTGGAGAGGTTGACGCAGACGATGAGGAGGATGAGTCCGACGGCGCACCAGAGGACGATGAGCGAGGAGCGGAGGCTGCCGGCGATGTACTGCTTCAGATCAGTGAGATGGCCGTCATAGCCGCCCTTCCACCCTTGCTTCACGCTGCCATAGAGGGTGGGAAAGAGGAGGTTGGCTTCGGCCTGTGCGGCGGGGAGGCTCACGCCCGGCTTGAGCCGACCGGTGAGAGAGATCATGTTGCCCCACTCGCGAAACTTGTCGTACAGGTAGGGCGTGAAGAGGTCCATCTTGGCGCCCGGCGAATAAATGGCTCCGAAGTCGAACGACTCCGGCAGGACGCCGATCACGGTGTTGGGCGTAGTGCCGAAGGTGAGGGATTTGCCGATGATGTTGGGATCGCCATTGAGCTCGCGCTTCCAGAAGGGATAGCTCACAATGACGACGGAGGGTCCGCCGCGCTCCCACTCCTGGTGGTTGAACGTAAGGCGGCCCATCAGGGGCTGCACGCCGAGCGTGGTAAAAAAGTTCTCCATCACCTCGATCTGCGAGAACGGCTTGGGGACGCCGCCGGTGTTGAGCTTCCAGTTGCCAGGAGCGGTAAAGGCATCGTAGCCGGTGACGTTTTCAAACGAAGTGTTGCGCCGTTGGAACTCCTGGACGGCGTCCGTGGAGTACGTCGCACAGGAGGCTCCGCACTTCGACACCAGAGGCGCAATGCGCACAAGCTGTGACGGTTGCGGAAAGGGCAAAGGCCGCAGCAGCAGCGTGTTGACCACGGAAAACACAACGATATTCGCGCCGATGCCCAGTGCCAGAATCAGCACGGCAACCGTGGTGAAGCCGGCATCGCGGCGGAGGGTGCGGAAGGCGTAGCGGAGGTCTTGGAACAGGGTTTCGAGCGCGGGAACGCCGCGTGCAGCGTGGTGCTGGTCGCGCGCCTGCTGGATGCCTCCGAACTGAATCAAAGCCTGTCGACGAGCTTCGTTGGGGCTCATGCCCCTGGTAAGGTTCTCATCGGTGGCGATGGCGATGTGGGCGGCCATCTCACGGGAGACTTCGGCGTTGATCTCTTCCTGGCCGAACAGGGAACGAAAGCGCTGGATGGATTGGCGGAGGGTGGTCATTTTTCACCTTCCATGGAGAGTACGCGGCCCATGACGGCGGCGAGGCGGTTCCAGTAGGCGGCGTCTTTTTCGAGTTGCTTGATGCCGGCCTTGGTGATGGCGTAGAACTTGGCGCTGCGATTGTTCTCGCTGATGCCCCACTCGGCGGAGATCCAGCCGCGCTGCTGGAGGCGGACCAGAGAGGCGTAGATGGTTCCCTGGTTGAGCAGGATCTCGTCTCCGGAGACCTGCTCGATGCGCCGGGCGATGCCGTAGCCGTGCATGTCACCCATGGTGAGGAGTGTCTGGAGAACCATGGTATCGAGGGTTCCCTGGAGGAGGTCGAGTTTGGCTTCGGGCATGGTGTTCGCTCCTGTTGTGATGCCACATGAGTATGACATGGCTCTATGTGGTTGTGCCACAGGAGAGGGTACGGAGGCATGTGCGGTTTGGTTCCATGCCGGATGGGATTGTTTCTCTGGATGGGAGAGAGAGACCGCAAAAGGGGACGAGAGGGATGGTGCATCCGTCGGCTTTGTCGCTGTTTGGCGAGGGCGGATGGCGGGATTCGCGATATGCTGCTTGCACGATGACTCCTTTCTTTCGGGTACTGGCGGCGGTTGTTCTGGGTGGTTCGGCATGGAGTGCTGCGATGGGGCAGTTGGCGGAGCCGGAGTCGGCGGTGGTGCTGCACGCGGCTCGTCTGCTGGATGTGCGTGAGGGCAAGGTGATCGCTCCGGGTGAGGTGCTGGTTGTGGGGGACAGGATCGTCGAGGTGGGGACGAAGGTGAAGCGTCCGGCGGGGAAGGTCCAGGTGATCGACCTGGGAGATCGGACGCTGATGCCGGGGCTGATCGATGCGCATGTGCACCTCTTTCTGCATCCTGGGGCTGAAGATTTGCAGACGGTGCAGGAGAGCGTCCCGCAGAGGACGCTGCTGGCGGCGACGGCGGCGAAGGACGATCTGATGGCGGGGTACACGGCCGAGCGGGATATGGGCAGCGAAGGCGCGGGGAGTGCGGACACAGCGGTGCGGGATGCGATCGATATGGGGATGATTCCGGGGCCGCGGATGCGGGTGAGCGGGAACGCGATCGACCTGACGAACGGGCACGAGGATGCCGCGGGGTTCAATCCGGCGCAGAAGGTGCTTTCAAATGCGGACTACGCGGATTCAGCGGTGGAGATAGTGAAGGTGATGCGGCAGCAGAGAAAGGAAGGCGCCGACTTCACGAAGATCTACGAGACGGGGCACGACCGGGCGGAGGGTTCGGGGCTTGCTGCTCCGTACCAGTACACGGTGGAGGAGCTGAGAGCTGCGGTCGCGGAGGCAGCGCGACTTGGCGGGCAGCCTGGCCACGGCGTTGCGGTGCATGCGACGACGGAGCCTGGGACGGGCTATGCGGTTGCGGCGGGCGTGGCGTCGGTGGATCATGCGTACCAGTTGAGCGACGAGACGATGGCGGCGATGAAGGCGAAGGGAATCTTCGCGGTGCCTACGTTTGCGATCTCGGAGTACTTTGTAGAACACGCGGAGGGGGATCGGGTCGACCGGGAGAAGGCGCTGCAGGCGTTTCATGCCGCGAACTTCAAGAAGCAGCTTGCGGCGGGTGTGCCGATGGCGGTGGGAAGCGATGTCGGGCCATTTCCGCATGGGACGCAGGCGCGGGAGATGGTGTTGATGGTGAAGTATGGGATGCCGACTATGGACGTGCTGCAGGCGGACCTTCTGAACGGCGCGAAGTTGCTCGGGTGGGAGGGAAAGATTGGGGAGTTGAAGGCGGGGTATTTTGCCGATGTGATTGCCGTGGAAGGGAATCCGGTGGAGGATATCTCGGCTACTGAGAAGGTGCGGTTTGTGATGAAGGGTGGAGTTATTTTCAGGCGGTAAAGACGTGCTGCGTCAGGTTGGTGTTGCGTGTGCCCCGCATCTCGCTGGAGATGCGGGGCACGTGTTTTGTCGCTCCAGCTATGAGCTTGGTGCTGGAGCTAATTTTTTGCTGAGTAGTCTTTCCAGATATATTCGAGGGCCTCGGGCAGGGTTTCTGCCCTGACGGCACGGTCGACGTGGCCGGCGTTCCTGGCGAAGACGAACTGGTAGTGATAGTCGCGGGCGGAGAGGACCCAGGCCATGTTTTCATTGGCCTGCACCCAGTCATGCATGTTGTCTCGCATCGCGTTGGGATTAAAGAGGTCGCGGTCGCCGACCTCCATCCAGAGGCGGATGGGCTTGGGGTCTCCGCTGGATAGGAGGCTCTCGTGGAAGCCCCAGGCGCCATGCGGGTACTTGGGATCGGGTGGCCATTGCTGGTTGATGAAAGTGCCTGAGTAGGTGAGGACGCGGTGGTAGAGGTCGGGGTGGAACCAGGCCATGATGAGAGCGCAGGATCCGCCGGAGCTGCCGCCCATGGTGGCGCGTGCGTCGGGGTCTTTCGTGAGGGTGACGCCGGCTTGTTTTTCGACGAGCGGCAGGACTTCGGTTTCGACGAACTCGGCGTAGCGGGGCGACATGGTGTCGTACTCGAGTCCACGCTCGGAGCCCTGGGCGTCGCCTCCTCCATTCTGAATGGAGATGGCCACCATGACGGGGACGCGCTTCTGGGCGATGAGGTTGTCGAGGGTGGAGAAGAGGAGCTTGTCGGGGCCGTCGGCACCAACGATGAACGGCGCGGGCGTGCCGGGAACGTATTGTTTGGGAACGTAGACGGTTACGGTGCGGGTGTAGGGCGCCGGGTGGCTGGTGGTGACGACTAGCTTGGCCGGGTCGGCTGGGTCGGGTGTACCGAAGGTGTCTGGATCGCGGGCGATGCCTGGATAGAGCTTGGAGTCGGTCGACTGCATGGTGATGGTGGTCAGGGTGCCTTCGGGCACGCCTTCGTGCGGGAGGGTGGCGGGGTCGGCGGGATGGGTGGGGCCTAGGATGAAGTTGCCGTCGGTAGCGGCTGGAGCGTTCGTGGAGTCGGGGAGGGCCTTGGCTGGAACGTAGCCGGGCGAGTTGGGGGCTCGGGTGGGTGGGGCGGGTCGTGCGGGGGGCTTTGCGGTGGGTGTTTGGGCCGATACGGCCAGAGCGGTGGTTAAGAGAGTGATGGTGATCGTGCGGCGCATGCGGACTCCCCTTTTGGTGGTCGCGGAACTATAGCACCGAAAGGGGAGTTATGACTTGCCTGAAAGGAAAGGCTAGAAGCCCATGCGATCGTCGGCGGAGGGACCGTAGGTGGCGGGGACCGGGACGTCGAGCAGGCGGAGGTAGACGCCGAGCTGGGCGCGGTGGTGGATGAGATGGTTGAGAAACATGGCGCGGTAGGCGGCGAAGCGGGTTCCGGAGAAGATGGGGTGGCCGTTAAAGTGAGAGCCCAGGTCTCTTCGAGGGCGGCGTCGGTGGTGGAGGCGAGATCCGATTCGATCTTTGCGGCGAGCTTGTCGAAGGCGGCTACGACCTGCTCGGGGCTTTCGAAGACGAGACGCTCCGGCTTGGCGACGCCGAAGTCGTAGTTGGGGGTGGTGAGGATATTGGAGCCGAAGGAGGGGAGCTGGGCTACGTGGGCGGCCAGCTTGCCGAGGGGCATGGACTTCTCGTGGCAGGTGTACTCGGGCCTGGCAGGGAGGCGTTCGAGAACGGTGCGGGTGGCTTTGAGCTCATTGCGGAGTTCCGGGAGGAGCAGTGTGGTCAGGGACATGGCGTTCCTTCGTTGGACGTGAGAGGAATGGGTGACACAGAGACCCAGGCGTTGCCCCCGCACCACAGCATTGAGGTGGGAGGCAACTGCGTTGGCGGCGCTTTTAGAGGCCGGTGATATTGTAGCCGCAGTCGACGAAGGTGATCTCGCCGGTAATGCCGCTGGCGAGGTCGCTGGCGAGGAAGAGGGCTGCTCCGCCGATCTCGGACTGGTCGACGTTGCGCTTGAGGGGGGCGCGCTCGGTGACGGCGTCGAGGATCTTCGAGAAGTCCCCGATGCCGCGTGCGGCGAGGGTCTTGATGGGGCCGGCGGAGATGGCGTTGACGCGGATGCCGCGCGGGCCAAGCGACGCCGCGAGGTAGCGGACGGTGGCTTCGAGCGCGGCCTTGGCTACGCCCATGACGTTGTAGTTGGGGAAGACCTTGTCGGCGCCGTAGTAGGTGAGGGTGAGGATGGATCCGCCGGCTTCCATGAGGGGCGCGGCTCCGCGGGCCACGGCGATGAGCGAGTAGGCGCTGATGTCGTGGGCGATGCGGAAGTCGTCGCGGGTGGTGAGGAGGAAGTCGTTGTGGATGGCGGCGGGAGGGGCGAAGGCGACGGCGTGGACGACGGAGTGGATTGTTCCGAAGGTGTCCTTGATCTGCGCGAAGAGGGCGTCGATCTCGGCGTCGTTGGCGACGTCGCACTGGTAGGCCTTGGCGGTCCCGGTCTGGCCGAGATCCTCGATGAGTTGCTCGGATTCCTTGCGGAGGCGCTCGGACTGATAGCTGAGGACGAGGGTTGCTCCGGCCTCGGCGAACTTCTGGGCGATGCCGTAGGCGATGCTGCGCTTGTTGGCGAGGCCGAAGATGACGGCGACTTTGCCTTTGAGATCGATCATGCGGTGTTTGCTCCTCGAATTCTTTCCGAGGGTAAGGATAGCAGTTCAGCGGGGGACGGGAGTGATGCGGACGGGGATAGCGTCGCCGCCAGAGTGCAGGAAGCGGATGCAGTCGCGCCCCGCGCTCTTGGCCTGGTAGAGGGCTGTGTCGGCCCGGGCGAGCAGGGATGGGGTGGATTCGCCGGGGTCGGACTGGGCGATGCCGATCGAAAGGGTGGGTGCGGTGGGGAGCTGGGAGAGTGCCTTGCGGAAGCGGTCGGCCACAATGAAGGCGTTTTCTATCCCGATGTCGGGGAGGATGAGGAGGAATTCGTCGCCGCCGTAGCGTCCGAGGTGGTCGAAGGGGCGGAGGACGGCGGAGACCGTAGAGGCGACTTTCTTGAGAGCCTCGTCGCCTGAGTTGTGGCCGAGGGTGTCGTTGATGGTTTTGAGGTGGTCGACGTCGAGCAGGAGCACGGCGGTGGGGGTTCCGGTGCGCGCGCCGCGGGCAAGTTCCTCGCAGAGCTTCTCTTCGATGGCGCGGCGAGTGTAGACGCCGGTCAGGGTGTCCTGCTGGGCGCGGCGGGATAGGCGGCTGGTGATGGCGAAGCTGACCAGCATGAAGGAGAAGGTGCCTTCGATGAAGATGTAGACGATGCCTGAGACGAGGGTCGAGGTCTGGACGGCGTTGCGCTGCATGAAGTTCTGGGGGGCACCGTGCAGTGCGGTCAGGAGAGCCCGGGAGGCGCTGATGAGTCCGAGGACGACGAGCGAGCAGGCAAAGAGGATGCGGTGCGGCAGGCCCTCGGCGTTGCGAAAGAGCGTGGCCGAGGTGAGGAGTCGGCAGAGGGCGATGTAGCTGGCGGAGAGGATGATTCGGGGGACGATTCGCTTGTCGAGAGTGCTGTAGTACACGTGCGCGCCGAAGAAGATGGCGGTAACGGTGTAGACGGGGGGAAGATAGCCGGGTGCGCGAAGGTACTGCCGGATGCCCCGGTAGGTGAGGAGGTATCCGACGTAGGTGCAGGCGTTCGAGACGATGATGCTGTAGAAGTCGGGGATGACGCCACGAAGGGCGAGCAGGATGAGTCCTGGGGCCCCGAGGAGGAAGGCCGCGGCGAGCGTGCCGGCACCGCGGATGGAGCGGTCGTACCGGTGAAGCGCCAGCAGGGCGAAGCCGAAGGTGGCAACGGACAGGACCTGGATGGCGATCAGTGTTCGATTGTCGAGCCAGTGGAGGATGTTCACGTCTGTATGTCGAGATTCTAGACGAGGTGGCGCGGGGCGAATAGAGGCGGCTCAGGTGCCCATCGATGCCGATTGATCGCTGGGGTGGATGGCGGCGGAGTGATGGAGGCGGATGCAGTCGCGGCCGGCGTGCTTGGCGCTGTAAAGGGCGGCGTCGGCGCGGGCGAGGAGTGCAGGGGCCGATTCACCGGGGTCGGACTCGGCGATGCCGATGGAAAGGGTGGGGGCGTCGGTGCGGGCGAGGGCCACGCGGAAGGACTCGGCGCGGGCTGAGGCATCGGGGAGGGTGAGTTCGGGGAGGATGAGCAGGAACTCGTCGCCTCCGAAGCGTCCGAGGTGGTCGAAGGGGCGGAGGCTGGCGGTGAGGGTTTCGGCGACCAGCTTGAGGGCGTGGTCGCCGGCGGCGTGGCCGTGGGTGTCGTTGACGGACTTGAAGAAATCGACGTCGATGAGGAGCGCACAGACGGGCCATCCGGTGCGGTCTCCGCGGGAGAGTTCCTCCTGGAGCTTGTCCTCGATGGCGCGACGGTTGAGGATGCTGGTGAGGGGGTCGCGGTGGGCCTTGTCTCTGATGGTGGAGGCGAGATCGAAGTACATGAGCGAGAGGTTGAAGATGCCCTGGACGGCGATATACAAGAGGCCGAGCAGAAGGGCGTACGTTTGCACGGGGTTCTGTTGCATGTAGTCGTGGGGCGCGCCGTGGATGAGGGTGAGGACGCCGCGTCCAAGGCTGATGCAGCCGGCGGACAAGAGGGAGATAACGAAGAGGATGCGGTGTATGCGGCGCTCGGCATGAACGAAGACGGTCCAGGCCTTGAGCAGCGACAGAACGCCCATGGTGACGCTGGCGATGACGATGCGCGGGACGATGCGTTCGTCGATGAGCGCGTAGTAGACGTGGAGCGCGCCGGTGATGCAGACGAAGACCAGCGCGAAGGTGAAGTAGCGCTTTTCGTTGAAGATAAGAAGGACTCCCCGGTAGAGCAGCAGGAGCGAAACGTAGACAAGCAGGTTGCCGGTGACCACCGAGAGGAAAAACGAGATGTGGCCGCGCATGGCAATGAGCAGGATGCCGGGGATTCCGAGAAGGAAGGCGGATGCCAAGGTGCGGGCTCCGCGGAGGGCTGGGTAAGCGGAGCGGAAACCGAGCAGAAGGCAGGCGAAGGAGCTCGCGAGCATGCACTGGCACGCGAGGAGGGTTCGGTTATCCAGCCATGTAAGAGGATGCATGCTTTAGCCCTGGGGAGGATGCTGTGGGTGCGTGCGAGAGCATCGCGTTGAGGGGTTCATGCTATTGTATGCGCTCGAGGCTAGAGCGTGGTATTGCGGGTGCGGCGGCGGGAGGTGACGCGGCTGAGCAGCGTGGCTCGGGGGAGCGCGACGTGCGGATGGGGTCCCGGGTTGCCAAGATCCGGCGGCGGCTGGAGACGGGAGCAGTTGCGCCCGGCGCGTTTGGCCTCGTAGAGGGCTGCGTCGGCGCGACCGATGATGTCGATGGGTTCCTCGTTGCGCTCGAAGAAGGTGACGCCGATGGAGAGGGTCATGGGCGGGATGCGCGCCGTGGCGGACATGCTGATGAGGGCTTCGCGGATGCGTTCGGCGATCATCATGGCAGGTTCGCCGGTGGTCTCGGGAAGAACGAGAAGGAACTCATCGCCGCCGAAGCGGCCGAGCGTGTCGTAGATGCGCAGGACGGAGGCGATGGAGCGCGAAACGAGTCGGAGGGCTTCGTCGCCGGCGGCGTGACCCTGGATGTCGTTGATGGATTTGAAGTGGTCGATGTCGATGAGGAGGACAGCGATGGGCCGCTGGCTGCGGCGGGTGCGTGCGATCTCGACGATGAGCGCTTCTTCGATGCCGCGGCGGTTGAGCGTACCGGTAAGGAAGTCGAGCTGCGCCTGGTGCTCGATGGTGGAGGTGACCTCGCGAATGAGCATGGTGAGGTAGAACATGCCGTCGACGCAGACGAAGAGGATGCCGGAGAGGAGCTGCGTGGACTGGATGGGATCGTTGGTGAGGAAGCTGTCCGGGGAGCCCTGGAGGGGGACGAGCAGCGCCTTGATGAGGGTGCTGGCGGAGAACAGGCCCAGGGTGATGGAGAAGAGGATCATGTGCATCTGGCCGGCGGAGCGTTTATAGATCTCGTACGCCATGAGGGCGCGTGCCACGCCGACCGTGAGCGAGATGACGAAGATGCGCGGGATGATGTTGTGCTGCACCTCGCTGTAGTAGGTAAGGACCACGAGCGAGACGCCGGCGAGGGTAAGGAGAGCGGGCATGTATCCGCGGGACTGGCAGAAGAGCAGCACACCGCGGTACAGGAAGACGTAGAGCAGGAAGATGAAGAAGTTAGCGACGACGATGGAGAGGAAGTTCGGAATGTGTCCGCGAGCGGCGAAGAGGGCCGCGGTGGGAATGCCGAGGGAGAAGCCGATCGCCATGGAGCCGACGCCGCGAAGCTGCGGATAAAGGCGCCAGATGCAGAAGAGGACAAGGGAGAACACCGCAGCCATGATGCACTGGCAGACGATCAGCGTCCGGTTATCAACCCAAGAGAAGAGATGCATCGGTTTACCCAGGAGGAAGGTGTTGCGTGGCCCGTGGTCTATGTTACGCCGGACCGTTGCCGGTGGCGAGCAGAAGCTGCTTATCCGTGGACAAGCCAGTCGTATTGCTCATCGGTAATGGGAACGACGGAGAGGCGGAACTGGCGAAAGAGGAGCGAGTCGGTGAAGAGGGGCGAGTTGCGGAGGTCGTCGAGTGTCTTCTCGCGCTTGAGACGCTTGCCTGGCTTGATGCGGACGATGGGCGTCTTGGGATCGTCGGGGTCTGTCCCGTTGGAGACGACGGATGCAGTCCCGATGGCGGCCTTGCCAACGTTGGAGTGATAGATGACGAGCTTCTCGCCCTTCTTCATGTTGCGCAGATAGATGAGGGCCTGGTTATTCTTGATGCCGTCCCAGGTGGTTTCGCCGTCGCGGAGAAGGTCGTCGTAGGAGTACTTGTCGGGTTCGGATTTGAGGAGATAAGGCATAAGGACAGGGTACAGGGATCAGGGATAAGGGAACAGGTCTAACCGCCCCAGGTCTAGCCGCCCAGATCGATGAGTTCTACGGGAGGGAGTGGGTGCCCGAGAAAGCGGGAGCCCAGGCGCTGGAACTTCTCGATGGAGTCGGTGGCATAGAAGCTTGCGCTGGAGATCTGGGTCGTGGGTTCGGTGTGGATGGTCCGGGCTACGGCGAGGGCGGTGGCCTGCGCGGAGTCGATGATTTGCAGCGGGTAGTTCATGGTGAGGAGAGTGGCTTCGATCAGGGGTTTGAGCAGGGGGTAGTGGGTGCAGCCAAGCAGCAGGGAGGTGGCGTGGGGGGCCTCGCGCTGGGCTTCGGCGAGATAGATGCGGAGCACCTCGGCGGTGACGGACTGGGTTTCGGAGGTATTGTCGAGCCAGCCCTCCTCGACCAGAGGCACGAGGAGCGGGCAGGCTTTCTCCGTGGCGGTAAGATCCTGGGCTTCGAGAGCCCTGGTGTAGGCTCCCGACTGAACAGTGGCCGAGGTCGCGAGAACGAGGACGTGGCTGCCGGGTGCGGCTTTGGCGGCGGCGGCTCCGGGCGCGATGACGCCGGTGACCGGGATGGGCAGGTCGTGCTTCAGGTCATCAAGAGCGAGAGCCGTTGCCGTGTTGCAGGCTACGACGAGGTGCTGGGCCCCCTGCTCGAGCAGGAAACGGCCGCTCGACAGGGCGTAACGGGCGATGGTCTCGCGGGATTTGGAGCCGTAGGGAAGGCGGGCGGTATCGCCAAGGTAGAGGTAGCGGGCTCCGGGGATGAGCGGAAGGAGTTCGCGCAGGACGGTGAGTCCGCCGAATCCGGAGTCGAAGACGCCTAGGGTGATGGTGGGGGTCGGCATGATGGCTTACTTGGAATCGAGCGGAACGAGGGGACGGTTGGCGGTATCGGTGGCCTGGTAGGCGCGTAGGAGGCTAGCGTGGCCGGCGAGGGTTTCGCGGGGCTTCCCGTCGACGAGGAAGCGCACCTGGTCGATCTGGGGCAGTGCGGCGTGCAGGGTGCCGATGATGGACTGGAGCGTGAGCGTTTCGACGACGACGCCGGAGGGGTGGTTGTCGGCGAAGCTGCCGCGCAGGTTGATGACGGCGGTCTCTCCGGTCGAGGAGCGCGAGAGGGAGTCGAGGCGGTTGGTGGTGTTGGCCGTTGGGGGTGGCGACGGCATGGTGAGGAGGAAGATATCGGCCACGGCGGAGCCCTGCTTCAGCGGATGGGCGGATTCGGTATCGCCGTACTGGGTGATGAGGTTTTCGAGCAGGGCGCGGGCGCGGATCGTGGGCTCGGCGGGAAGGGCTACCTGGCGCTGGGTGGGCGTGATGGAGGCATCGGCATCGGACGCGAGGTAGAAGGTGACGGTCTCGGGACTGTTGGCGTTGGGCGCGGAGAGAGGCGCGAGGTTGCCGGTACCCTTGAGGCGCTTGTGAACCTGCTCGCAACCGCGCAGCAGGAAGGCGAACATGAGCAGCACGCAGCCGATGAGAGACCAGAAGAGGATGCGCTGGTAGCGTGGGATCACTGGGCAGCTCCCGGGGTCTTGGGCGTTACGGGCCTGGGGACCTTCGGCTTGACGGGCGTGGGGGGTGGGGTTGGGATCGGAGCTGCGTTCTTGAGGGTGGTGTCGTTCTGATCGCGGAATGCGGTAATGGCGGCGGTGAGTGCGTCGGCGACGCTTTGCTGGTAATCGGCGCTGGTGACAGGGGTCCTGCCGTTGGGAGCGAGTTCGAGCAAGAGCGCGGGGCAGGTGAGGGAGTCGATGGGCGGAACGGAGGAGCGCAGGGTGATGGCGGGAACGCGGGCCGAGGTGAAGGCCTTGCTGGCGAGATCGAGCAGCGAGGCGGAGTCGCCGACGTAGGCGGACTGGGCGGTGTCCCAGGGGAGAGCGATGTGCTCGTCGTCGGAGGGCGTGAGGGAGGACGCGGCAAGGTAGGCTCCGGAGCCGGAGTTGCTGGCATGCAGGAGCAGGCAGACCGAGGCGCGGGCGTGGTTGGCCAGCTCGGCGCGCTGGTCGGAGGTGGGGCCGGTGTCGCCGTCGCGAGTGGTGATGACCTGAAAGCCGTGTGCGGTGAGCGTGGACTTCAGCCGTCCGGCGAGGGCGAGGGTGAGGTCTTTTTCGAGGAGGCTGTCCGTGAGGTGAGCGCCGGAGTCTGAGCCGCCGTGGGCTGGGTCGAGGACGATGAGGTTGCGGATGGGCGCGGGGATCGCGGGGGCGTCGTGGGTCTGCTGCGCGGCCAGAGGCACGGCGAGAGCGAGGCAGAGGGCGAGCGTGTGGTGAGGTCGGAGGGTCACTGAACTTGGTTGGATGCTACTCGTTTCATTGTAGGGGTTGAGGCGCCGTTTTATTCTTTGCGGCCATCAGTGGCTGTACCAAGTCTTGTCGAGGGAATTGCAGATCTTCTCCAGCGTGCAGTCGGTGCACTTTGGGTTGCGCGCGATGCAGACCTGGCGGCCATGGTGGATGAGTTCGTGGGAGAAGTTGATCCAGCGGTCCTGCGGGATGATCTTCTGAAGGTCCAGCTCGATCTTCTCGGGTGTGGTGCTCTTGGTGAGCTCGAGCCGCTGCGAGATGCGCGAGACGTGCGTGTCCACGACGACGCCCGAGGGAATGCCGAACCAGGAGCCGAGGACGACGTTGGCGGTCTTACGGGCTACGCCGGGAAGCAGAATGAGCTCTTCGATGGTCTCGGGGACCTTGCCTTTGAATTTGTCGACGAGGACCTGCGCGGCGGCCTTGATGTTTTTTGCTTTGGCCCGGTAGAAGCCGGTGGAGTGGATGATGCGCTCGATCTCCTCGAGTGGAGCGGCGGCCAGGGCTTTCGGGGTGGGGAAGAAGTCGAAGAGCTCCGGCGTGACCTTGTTGACGTTGACGTCGGTGGTCTGGGCGGAGAGCGCCGTGGCGATGACGAGCTCGAAGGCGTTACGGTGGGTGAGGGCGCAGACGACGCCGGGGTAGGTTTTGGCGAGCGCATCGAGGATGGCGGCGACCCGCTCCGGGGAGGTGGGTTTGATGGTGCGGCCGCGCTTGATCTTCGGGGAGACGGGTTCGGTCGCGGCGATCGTGCGGGCCTTCGCGGCGGGGACACCTTCGATGGCCAGCTTACGCGCCCTGGGGGTGAGCTTCTGCGGAGGAGTAAGTGCCCTGGCGGATTTTTTTGCAGGCTTTTTTGTAGGCATGGCGTTTGAAGTTAGAGGATAACCGATGGGCGATGACGTGGCGACGCGATGACTTCGGAGGACGCTTTTTCTGTAGGATCCGTTTGTTGGGACCGCAGTTCCAAAAACGTTGCGTCCTGTAAACAACATCTGCACGCCCTCCTCTCGCTGCGGGCAACAGCCCCGGCAACCCATGTCATCAGAGTTGTTATCGCTATGTGTATCGGCAAGTTCGCCGTTACGCGGGTGTTCGTGTTGGGCCATCAGCATTTGTCACCTTATGACGAAGCCGGTGGCGCAGCTTCCCGGCGATGTCATGAATTAAGGAGACCTCCCCGATGTATTCCCGTTTTCCCAGAATGTTCCATTTCTTGTTGCTTGTTCTCTGTTCGCTCACCCCGGTCGTAGCTGCAAGCGCTCAGGCAAATGCACGCCAACAGCAGCCACATGGCGATGTTCCCGCGCTCGACCGGTTCGATATCTATGCCGGTTACGGTTACATCCACCCGGTCGACAGCGACATCAACAATTATCACTATCAGCCGGTGTACAACCCGAACGCGACCCTCAGCTTTACCGGGTACTTCAACCGGCACATCGGTGTACAGGTGGAAGGCGGATACTTCTCCGGACCGAACTCCGACGTGCTTGCGGCCAAGTGTGCTTCCCAGGGCCTCTGGTGCCAGTACAAAGATCCCAACTACTACACGGCCGAAGCCGGTCCGGTCTTCCGTTATCAGTTCGGCAGGCTCGTTCCTTTCGTGCATCTTCTTGGAGGAGCCGCGCGCATCTCAGGCCCCATCAACCAGCCTCCTACCTGGGGCTGGGCGACCACTGGCGGTGTAGGCGTCGACTACATCCTGCCCTGGTGGCATAACCGCATCGCCGTCCGTCCCGTCCAGGCGGACTTCCACTACTCGCAGGTCAACTACGGCCCGCTCTCTCCGGCTCCTGGATTCAACGGCGGCCTCGGAGAGATCTATGCCTATAAGATCTCCGGTGGTCTCGTTGCCCGCTTTGGCAGCATGGCGGAGCCTCTTCCCGTGCAGCTCGCCTGCCCGGTCAGCCCAGCTGTCATCTACCCCGGCGATCCCCTCAATGTTACGGCTCAGGCGCTCAATCTCGATCCGAAGCACAAGACCGTGTACGAGTGGAAGTCTTCCGGCGGTATGCTCACACCCAATGATGGAGGTGCTTCCATCTCAACCGCTGGTCTTGCGCCCGGCGACTACACCGTCACCGGCCACGTCTCGCAGGGGCGCCGCGTGAACGAACAGGCAAGCTGCCAGGGAAGCTTTACGGTTAAGCCGTACGAGCCGCCCACCGTCACTTGCAGCGCTACGCCCAGCACACTGAAGACCGGTGACAGCTCCACCATCACCGCCAACGGTGTCAGCCCGCAGAACCGTCCGTTGACCTACTCGTATTCCTCGACCGCGGGACAGATTGCCGGCACCGGTCCCACGACAACCCTCTCCACTAACGGCGTTCCCCCGGGCACGATCAACATCACCTGCAACGTCGTTGACGACCTCGGCAAGACCGCGATGGCGAGCACGACGGTCACCATCGAGGTTCCCCCCGTGGTCGCGGCCGTACCTCAGTCGCAGTCACTCTGCAGCGTCTCGTTCGAGCGTGACCGGAAGCGCCCTGTGCGCGTGGACAACGAGGGCAAGGCCTGCCTCGATGACGTCGCGCTGAACCTCAACCGCGATCCTGCTTCGAAGCTCGTGATTGTCGGCAAGTATTCGAGCGATGAAGATCAGATCGCCGGAGAAAAGCGCAGCGTGAATGTTCGTGCCTACCTCATCGAAAAGGGTGTGGACGGATCGCGCATCGAAGTGCGGGTTGGAGATGCTTCGGGACGGAGCGCCGACGACGTGCTTCTGCCCTCCGGTGCAACCTACAACAATGGCGGCACCACGTTCGATCCGTCGACGGTTCGTCCGTCGCTCAACGGTTCTGCGCGCCGCCACGTGGCACGCCGTCATAGAACGTCCACCACGAACTAACCAGGAAAGACGTCCATCCACGGCCAGGCAGAAGGGAGAATTTCTCCCCTCTGTCTGGCTCTTTTTTTTTGCGAAGGAACCGAAGGGCTGCTTCGAGATGGAGATCGTGGAAGGCTTACGAATCAAGAACGCGCTCCCCGTGACCAGGGATGGTGCCCTGATCACGAGAAGCGCGTTCGACGATCCATGCCGATGCCTGTTATCCGAGGCGGTTGAGCATCTCGGTCGGCTGCAGGCGGACGCACGAGAAGATCGGCGTGTCCTGCAGGGTGTAGAGGCTGATCTCGGTCTCGCGGAGCTGCTGGACGAGGTCGAGGAAGTCTTCGGGGAAGTTGGTCTCGAAGGCGACTACGAACTCCTGGTCGTCGATGCCGAAGGAGTAGGTCGTGTTCAGCTTGACGCGCGGGTACATGAGGCCGATACGGATGTGCTCGTCCATGAGGCGCTTGCGCTCTTCGGCGGAGAGCAGGTACCAGGGACGCGTCTTCCAGAAGGGGTAGATGAAGATGTACTTCTGGCCGCCGGGACGGATGGCACCGCGGCCCTCGCCTTCGCTCTCGTCGGGACGGTCGATCTGGTACTGCGAGCGCTTGGTCATGGCGAGGAAGTTGTGGGGTACGTTGAGATAGCCGCCGAGGGGCGTGGCCATGAGCTCCGAGCGCATCTTGTTGAGTTCGTCGACCGCGTAGCCGATGCTCCAGAGGCACATGTCGACGTCGCCGCGGGTGCCGATGGTGGAGTAGGTGAGGGAGAGGAACTCACCGGGCTTGTTCCAGCGGGCGAGGACCTCGGCGAACGCGGCCTTGTGGGCCTCTTTTTCTTCGGCAGGGAGGCGCCGCCATTCGGGCATGACCTTGTAGAAGGTGAAGCAGACGATCTGGCGCTTCACGGGCGGCTTGGAAGGATCGTGGGGAGCGGCGCCGTAGCTCGATGCGGGACGGCCTGCGGGAGGAGCGGTGATCGTGTCTGCCATACCTTTCATGCTACCAAAATGCGCGACCCGTTATACTTGCCGGTATGTCCGCAAAACTTGTCGCCCTGCTCACAGGCCTTAGCGTCACTGGTAAGTACACCCTCGTTCTGCTCTTCATGGCGCTGCAGTCGGCGTGTGTTCCGATTCCGTCTGAGGTGATTATGCCCTTTGCCGGCGCGTTTCTGGCGCACTCGCAGTGGGACTTGGTGATCCTGGCGACGCTGGCGTCGATCGCGGGCAATATCGGCTCGATTCCTGCGTACTGGGTGGGCGCAAAGGGCGGACGGCCCATGGTCGAGCGCTTTGGTGGCTATGTGCTCCTCAGCCGGCGCGATCTGGATCTCGTCGAGCACTTCTTTGCGAAATATGGATCGATTACGGTGTTGATCGGTCGCATGCTGCCGATCGTGCGGACGTTTATCGCGCTGCCGGCGGGCGTGGCGAAGATGAACCAGCTTCGCTTTCATGTGTATACGTTCATCGGCTCGTGGCCGTGGTGCTATGCGCTGGCGTATGTGGGGATGAAACTGGGTAACCAGTGGGAGACGAATCCGAAGTTCAAGGAAGTGTTCCATCGCTTCCATCTGGGTGTCGAATTCGTATTGCTGGTAGGCATCATCTGGTTTGTGACCTCGCACTGGAAGAACCGCATCAAGGCTGAACCCTCGGCCTCTTAGTCACCAAGAGCACGGCGTCATCAGCATCACGAGAATAAAAGACGGATAAGAAAAGACGAAGGCTCCTTGCTTTCGGACCTTTTTTATCCGTCTTTTTCCTGCCCTTCCAACCCGGTGACGTCTTGCTTCCTTGCGGCGATTCTTAGTTAGCGGTGTCTATAAAAACCGCGTCTTTACTGATGATTTCCAGTCAGCGGTTACTATTCGGAGATAGGGTAAAACGTTTGCAAACCGACTTTTCGTGCGCCATACTAAGCCCGTCCGCAGAGGCGGAACAACGCACACGAGAGAAGGTTACCGAAGCATGTCGACACCCGGAGCCGCACACGAAGACGCGGCCAGCATCAAGCCAGCCACAGGAAAACTTGGAATCATGATCCCCGGCATGGGAGCCGTTGCCACCACGCTGATCGCAGGCGTCGAAGCCGTGCGGCGCGGATTCGCGAAGCCCATCGGATCGATCTCGCAGATGGGCACGATTCGCCTGGGCAAGAGAACCGATGGGCACTCGCCGCTGATCAAGGACTTCGTACCGATCGCGGATCTGAACGACATTGTGTTTACCGGATGGGATATCTTCGGCGGCAACCTGTATGACGCAGCCAAGACGGCCGGCGTGCTGGAGCGCGATCAACTGGAGTCGATGCGGCCGTTCCTCGAGTCGATCGAGCCGATGCCGGGTGTGTTCGATCAACATTACGTCAAGAGGCTGACGGGGCAGAAGGTCAAGGTGGGCAAGAACAAGTGCGACCTCGCCAACCAGATCCGCAACGACATCGCGGAGTTCAAGACGAAGACCGACCGGCAGGTGATGATCTGGTGCGGGTCGACCGAGATCTATCTCGAACAGACGGAGGTTCATCAGACGCTGGAGGTGTTCGAGAAGGGCCTGGTGAACGACGATCCAGGGATCTCGCCCTCGATGCTGTATGCGTGGGCAGCGCTGAAGGAGGGAATTCCGTTTGCGAACGGCGCGCCCAACCTGACGGTCGATATTCCCGCGCTGCGTGAACTCTCGAAGAAGATGAACGCGCCGATCTGCGGGAAGGACTTCAAGACGGGGCAGACGTTCATCAAGACCGTGCTGGCTCCGGCCTTCAAGACGCGCATGCTGGGCGTCAGCGGATGGTACTCGACGAATATCCTGGGCAATCGCGATGGCGAGGTGCTGGACGATCCGGAGAGCTTCAAGACCAAGGAAGTGTCGAAGCTGGGCGTGCTGGAACACATCTTCCAGCCGGATCTTCATCCGGACCTGTATGGCGACATCTATCACAAGGTCCGGATCAACTACTATCCGCCGCGCGGCGACAACAAAGAGGGCTGGGACAACATCGACATCTTCGGATGGCTTGGGTATCCGATGCAGTTGAAGGTGGATTTCCTATGCCGCGACTCGATCCTTGCAGCTCCGCTGGCGCTCGATCTCTGCCTGTTCATGGATCTTGCAGCACGCACGCCGGGGCTGCGTGGGCTTGGCATTCAGGAGTGGCTGAGCTTCTACTTCAAGGACCCGGATACGGCACCGGGTGTGTATCCGGAGCACGATCTGTTTATCCAGTCGATGAAGCTGAAGAACACGCTGCGGCACATCATGGGTGAAAACCTGATCACCCATCTTGGGCTGGAGTATTACGGGGAATAGACACTGAGAGACAGAGAGCGGTGGCCAAGCTGGCCACCGCTTTTTTCTTTAAGAACAGGCAAGAGACTGTGGGGTAAGACGGAGAAAGCGGGAAAAAGAAGCTACGGCAAAGCGGTCGAGATGGGTCGACCATTTTGTTACTCTTTTTGTTGCTTACTTGCCGGCTAGGTATGCGGCCAGCAAATTGGTGACGAGAATGCCGTTGATCGTCATACCGTCGAGGGTGCAGTCTGTGATGGAGGCGTTGGTCAGGTTGGCGTTCTCGATCGCCAGGCCCGTGGCGTTGATGTCTTCCAGGTGCGCGCCGGTGAGCTTGATGTTCTCGAGCTTTACGCCGGAGAGGTTGACGTCGTGGAAGCTGGATCCGGAGAGATCGCACGACACGACTTCGAGAGGCTCGGCTACCTGGAAGAGCTTCATGAGATCTCCTATTCGGCGAGGGCGTGCAGACGCTGCCAGAGCTGAGGGATGCCGTCGTTGGTCTTGGCCGAAACAGGCAGGATGTCGTCGATCTCGTGAACCTTGCGCAGCGCCGCCATGTTCTTGTTGAGGACGTTCTTCGAGACGCGGTCGGCCTTCGTCCCGACGACGAGGTAGGGGCGCTGCATCTGCTGGAAGTAGTGGATGAGCTGCGTGTCCGAGGGCTGGGGCGGAATGTTGGTGTCGACGAGGCAGACGGCGAGGGCGAGCTGGTCGCGTTCGGCGAGATAAGGCTCGATGAAGGTGGGCCACTCGGAGGAGATGGACTTCGAGATCTTGGCGTAGCCGTAGCCGGGAAGATCGGCGAAGATGAGCGTGGGGCGCGCCTTCTTGTTGTTGCCGGAGCCCTCGTGCAGGGCGAAGAAATTGATGGCGCGGGTGCGGCCTGGAGTGGACGAGGTATGGGCCTCTTTGGAGCCTAGCAGCGCGTTGATGAGCGACGACTTGCCGACATTGGAACGGCCGAGGAAGGCGACCTCAGGCGCGTTGTGGGTCTTGGCCTCCGTGGGGAAGTGTGACGGGTTGGTGGCGGAGAGGAGGAAGACCGGGCTAAGACGCATAGTTTCAGTTTACCGCTGCCTTGGCGGCAGGTATGGGAATGACTAGCAATTGTGGGCAAATATGGAAAATGACGCAAAGCAAAGGCGGCGCCAGCATCAGGCTGGCGCCGCCTTTGGGTGAGTCGATTGCGCTAGCGGACCTGGACGGAGCTGCGCAGACGGAAGGTGACGGTGGACTCGGAGGGGATGACGACGTCGCGGTCGCCGGTGTACGCCGCCGCGGCCGTGCCTCCACCGCCGCCGGCGAGGGCTCCGATGGCGGCTCCCTTGCCGCCGCCAGCCAGACCGCCAATCAGCGCGCCGAGGCCTGCGCCTCCGGCGATGAAGCCGGTCGAGCGCTTGCCGCGTCCCTTGGCCTCGCGCTCGTACTCGCTGGAGCTCACGCGGACGCCGCCGATGCTGGTGAGTTCAATGCCAAGGGCGCCCGAGCCAGCGAAGCGTCCGCGTCCCTTGGCGGCGACGACGGTGCCGGCAACACGAGTTCCGCGGGAGAAGCCGGGAATGGACTGGGAGAGAACACCGGAGAAGCCGTCACCAACTTCGTTATGGCTGGCCGAGAGAGTCTGGGTAATGGTGACCGAGACGGGCGTCCCGGCGGGAAGTGTCACGTATTGCTTCACCGGTGCTGGAGCGGGACCAGACGCTGGTGCTGGCGCAGGGGAATATGCCGTGGCCGGGGCAGGTGTTGTCGCTGGCGCAGGCTGGGCCGGGGCATAGGTTCCGTCCGACTGCAGGACGCCCTGCTGGCCGGTTGCCGGTTGGGCCGGTGCGGGCGTAAAGCTGCCATCCGGATTCAGTGTGCCCTGCACCGGGGTAGCGGGTGCGACCGGCTTGCTCTTGCAACCGCTAAGCATGGAGAGACTGGCGAGCAGAAGAAGCGTAATGACACCAGCGGCGGCGAAGCGGACTGGGGTTCCGAGGAGAATCGAGGGTCGGAGCGGTGATACGTGTGTCTTGGTCTTCATTGCGTTCTCCCGCGGCGTGTCCGGACGGGCCCTTTGTGTCCAGAGTGACATTATGTCTGGCCGCATCTACATGGATGCAGAATCGTCTCCTGGGGGTTCCTCATTTGTGAGCGGTAACCGACGTGGTACCCTCACATCGTTCGGAACGGATGGCCATGGGGACGCAGAGCGGTACAAACCCAGGGAAGCTGATCGGCGGTCTCGTGCTTGCGTGCCTGCTGGCCGCCTCGCGCGCGCAGACGGCGGTCGTGCCTCTGCTGTCGCCGGTGGGGCTGGCGTTCGATGCCGCGGGCGGGGTGTACGTCGCGGAGTCCGGCAGGCACGTCGTGGACCGTTTCGACCCGGTGACCGGCGCGTTTACGGTGGTGGCTGGGAACGGCACGCAGGGGTTTGCGGGCGATGGTGGCCCGGCGACAGCGGCCGAGCTGGATTCGCCGCAGGGGCTGGCTCTGGATGCCGCCGGAAATCTGTATATCGCCGACGCTCATAACCATCGGGTAAGAATGGTCGCTGCCACGACCAAGGTGATCTCAACTGTGGCGTCGGGATTCAGGCTGCCAATGGCAGTGGCCCTGGATGGCGTGGGAGATCTTTTTGTGGCGGATGCGGCAGACCACCGGGTACAGCGGGTCGTTCTGGCGTCCGGGGTTATCTCGACCGTTGCGGGCAACGGCACGGAAGGAAGTGGCGGCGATGGTGGCGCGGCTACGGAGGCTGCGCTGGATTCGCCGGGTGGACTGGCCCTGGATCCAGGCGGAAATCTCTACATCGCCGATACGCATAATCATCGGGTGAGGATGGTCGCGGCTGGGACGGGATTGATCTCGACGTTGGCAAGTGGGCTGGGGTTGCCGAAGGGAATCTCGGTGGATACCACCGGGGATATGTATGTGGCAGATCGTCAGGGCCATACGGTGTTCAAGCTGGCTGGTGGATCGCTCACGATGCTGGCGGGAACGGGCGGTGAGGGATTCGCGGGTGACGGTGGGCCGGCGGTGGCTGCCTTACTCGATGGTCCGCAGGCGGCGGGGGTGTCTCCGGCTGGGCTCGTTACGCTGGCCGACACGCGCAACCAGAGGGTGCGGCAGGTGGACCGGAGCGGTGTGATCCGGACGCTGGCCGGGGTCGGACTGGAGAGCGGAACGGTCGTGTTCACCGGGGCTTCGGTGGTGCAATATGGAACCGGGAGTCTGACGGCGACGTGCCACGGAGCTACCGGATCGGTCGTGTTGTATGACGTCTCGGGTGGAACGCCGGTGGCGCTTGGAACAACGGCGCTGGTGGATGGGGTGGCGAGCTTCAGTACGGCGGGTTTGGCGGCTGGGGGGCATCGGCTGCTCGCGGCCTATGGCGGAGACGCGGGACATGCGGCGGGCGAGAGCGGGGTCGTATCGCTGACGGTGACGCCGGCTCCGCTGATTGCAGCTGCCGGGACGATTGCGATGGTCTATGGCGCAGCCGTTCCGGGGGTGACAGGAACGCTGACGGGGGTACTTGGCCAGGATGTAGGGAAGGTGTCTGCGGTCTTTGCCACAGATGCCACAAGCCTTTCGCCGGTTGGGATCTATCCGGTCACAGCGAGGCTGACAGGCGCCGCTGCGGCGAACTATGCCGTGACGGCTACCGGAAACGTGACGATCGGGCAGGCTGGGAGCGACACAACGCTTGGGAGCTCTGCCCTGACGGTGACGAGCGGGACCCCGGTGACGTTCTCGGCGAAGGCTACTTCAAAGACGCAGGGGGTGCCGACGGGCCGGGTCAGCTTTCTGGATGGGGGCGTGACGGTAGGGGCGTTGGCGTTGGACGGCAGCGGCGCGGCGTCGATGCCGCTGACGCTGGGGCCGGGAACGCACGCGGTCACGGCGGTTTATGGCGGGGACGCGAACTTTTTGGGAAGTGCTTCTGCGGCACTCTCGGAAGAAGTTGTCACGTCCGTGATCGCTGCCCAGCCTGACTTTGCGCTGAATGCGACGAACGGCACGCAGACGATCGTGGGAGGTACGTCCGCGACCTTTGGTTTTGGGGTGACGGTGACGAACGGGAGTTTGAGCGGGCCGATTCTGCTGGCGGCGACGGGGCTGCCCAATGGGGCGTCGGCTTCGTTCCACCCGGCGGTCATTCCACCGGGCGGAGCCGTGACGAGCTTTACCATGACGATTCAGACGGTGAAGCCTGCGGCGATCTCGCCCATGCAGGCCGCGACCTTTGCGCTGGGAGTGCTGCTGTTCCTCGGGCTGCGGAGGAGGAATCGAGTGGTTGGCGTGCTGTTTGGGCTTGGACTGCTCGCCGGGTGCGGCGATCGGGTCACCAACGTGGGTAGTGGAGGTTCAGGGAAGGGGCCGGTGAGCTATCCGATCACGGTGACCGGAACCTCAACGGCCTCCTCCGGTGCGGTGCTGGAGCATACAGCGGTGGTTACGCTGACGGTTCAGTAAGACGCCTGACGCCGGCGTCGCTCGCGAGCAGCACACAGACGCCCAGGCCGAGAAAGAGGATGGTGCCCTCAACCCGCTCGGAGCGGATGTGCAGCACTTCGAAGTGCTGGCGGTAGGGGTTGCCGGTGTCGGCTGCGTCGATGTTTCCGCCGGCGTGGGTGCGGTCGTCCTCCATGGCGTTGACGATGACCTGGGTGTACTGCGTGAGGATCATCATCAGGCCGATCAGCACGCTCTGCGCGATCGCGCTCCGGGAGGCTGAACGATAAAAGCGGACGAGAAGGAAGCTGGCGATCAGGAAGACCCAGCCACAGGCGAAGCCGATCTTGTTCAGCACCAGCAGCGTTCCGCGCACCACGATGCCGGCCTCGTGCGGGCTGGGGAGATTGTGGAAGGCAACGGGAGCGACGACGAAGGCGAAGAAGACGATGCCGCCAACCCAGACGACGAGGCTCAGTAGGCGGAGGGCGCGAAGGAGGGATGGCATGCTTTCAAGGGTAAATGGTTCTAGGGAAATAGCAGAGGTTGAGGAGCAACCGGTTTCGCCGGCTTGACCGTGCGCGAAGGCGTCGTGATGACCGCCAGCACCTGGAACGACGCAATCGCGCTGCGGGGCACAAACACGCGGTGGGTGTTGGTGCGATCGTCGGGCGGGGTGAGGAAGAGGCCGGAGTCATGGGTGAGCGCGTCGAGCAGGGCGTTGTCGAGCGGGGCAAGGCCTTCCATCTGATCGCCCCCGGGGAAGGTAATACGCACCCAGAGGCCTTCGGCGCGTGGACGCGACAGGAAGGTCGTGCGGGTGAGCCGTTCCGGATTGATCGAATCGTCCAAATTAAAGTCGCGAACATACGAGATGAGCTTGACTTCAGCGACCGGAAGAGGGAGGATGCGGCCAGTCAGGTCGAGAAGATCGAGCTTCGGCGGAACGTCCTGGGTGAGCAGACCGTTTGCTGGAAGGTAGCCCGGGAGGTGCGAGTTGTCGAGGCGTCGGAGAATGACTTTTTTGCGGGAGGCCGCCATGGGGATTGTTCGCTCTGGTCTTCAGCCGATCAAAACGCTGCTCCAAAAAAGGTGCAGCCGAGGTGGTCAATTAGCCTCTTCTATGATACATTCGAGCTTTGCGCGGGCTGGAATGCGCTTTGTAAAGCATTGAAAAATAAGTATTTAGCTTGATTCCCCAGTGCCTGTACGGATGGGTTGGAGCGTAAGCGAGAGACTATGGCCGATTACATCTATCTGCTTGAGAACCGGCTTTCCACGGCACAGAAAAACGCCTTGACCGCGGTCCGGGAAGTATTGAAGGCAAAGGGCTTAACGCTCTTTTTGGTGGGCGGTGCCGTCCGCGATTTGACCAGTGGATCGCCGGTGCGCGATCTGGATGTGGCGGTTCAAGGGAACGCCCTCAAGCTCAAGAAAGATTTGGAGTTAGCAGGCGCGGTCGTGACCGGAAGCGTGGACGCGACACAGAGCCTGTTTTTGCGGTTTCCGGGTGGTGTGCGGATGGAGATTGGCAGTACTTTGTCGGTCACCTATCCCAAGCCGGGAAAACCGGTGTACACGCCCGCGACGATTCTCGAAGATCTGCGGCGGCGTGACTTCACGGCGAACGCGATGGCGCTTTCCCTGAACGACGGCTCCTACGGCTTGCTGATGGACCCGCTGAACGGCGTGGCCGACATTGAGAACCGCGAGCTGCGCCTGGTGAGCAACTACGGATTCATCGAGGAGCCGGTGCGGATGATCCGCGCGGTGCGCTTCTCGGCCCGGCTTGGCTGGACGCTCGAAGAGAAGACCCAGACCCGGTATGAGACGGGTAAGTCCGAGGGCTATATCTCGGCGATCCAGGACGCCCAGAAGGGCTATGAGGCCGAGGAGATCGCGCACGAGGAAGATCCGCTGCGTGTCATGAGGCGCCTCGAAAGCGAGGGCTGGATGCAGGTGATCGCGCCGGCGTGGAGCTCGTCCAAGGCCAATGTGGCTGAACTGGACAAGGTCCGCGAGGTGCAGACGCAGTTGCAGATGCAGGGCATCCATCCGGACCCGGCGACAGTGAACTTTCCGCTCTTGACGGCGAAGCTGAACGCGAAGGAGGTTGCGGATCTGAAGAAGAGCTTCCCGCGTCCTGGCTTTGTGGAGGAGATCGACGCGCTCGAAGCCGAGGCCAAGGCCTTTGCGACGGAGCTGGGCGGCAAGGCTGCGGCCAAGCCGTCGGCTGCGTACAAGCTGATCAGCAGCGCGAAGCCGGAGGCGGTGCTTTCGGTGGCGTACGGCTCGAAGAGCGCCGCGCTGCAGGCGAAGTTCAAGAGCTTCTTCGGCGAGTGGCCTGCGGTGAAGAACGCGATTCCGTATGCGCTGATGCAGGAGATGCGCATTACACCCGAGCTGCCCGTGTACACGGAGTTGGTGGAGAAGCTGTTCTTCGAGCTGATGGACGGCAACCTGGGCACGACGGAGGAGTTGAAGGCGTTTCTTGAGCCGTATTCGCCGCCCGCACCTCCGCCGCCAGTGCATCTGCGCCGTCCCCGCGCTACCCGCAAGGACGCCAAGGGCGCGAAGGCCAAGGCGAAGCGCGAGGCCGAAGCGGCAGACGATGACGACGATGATGACGACGACGATCCGAGCGATCCGTCCGACGAGGATGAAGCCGAGGCCGAGGACGAGGATCTGAACGAGGTCGCCGAGCTTTCCCTGGGCGGACGCCGTCGGCGCGACGAGATGGATCTGGACGAGGACGACGGGGGCGATGAGGACGAAAAGCCCGCGAAGAAGTCGGCCCCGTCAGAAGAAGAGCCCGAGGATGAGCCGGTCGCGAAGTCGAAGCCTGCACCGAGGGCTTCGACTTCCGCGCCGGCTCCGGTTGCGAAGGTCGCGCCGGCGCCTCCCCCTGCTGCGGTGAAGGTGGCCGCGAAGGTGGTGGCCAAGGCTCCGGCGAAGGTGGCTGCGAAGGTTGTGGCTGTGGCGAAGGCCGCTCCGGTCAAGGCAAAGGCCGCTCCGGTGAAAGTTGTGGCGAAGAAGGCTGTACCGGCGAAGACTGTGAAGAAGAGTTCGGCCCCGACCCCGGTTAAGGCGAAGGTTGTGGCGAAGGCCGCGCCCGTGAAGGCGGTCGCAAAGAAGGCCGTTCCTGCCAAGGCCGTAAAGAAGGTAGCCGTGCCGGTGAAGGTCGCGGCGAAGAAGGCTGTGGCGAAGAAAGCTGTTCCGGTGAAGGCTGTCGCGAAGAAGGTTGCGGCCAAGGCTCCCGTGAAGGGCAAGGCTCCGGTGAAGGTAGCGAAGAAGGGCCGGTAAGCGGTCCATACGCCGTTTGTCGGTTGCCGCCGGATGGAAGGTTGAGACCCACATCTCAGACAGGGATGTGGGGGGACTTGGGCTTGATGCGGTGTCAGATGGCACATGCGCCCCGTCGACCATCGTGGATGGTGCGGAGCGTGGTGCTGGGGCTGATACTCGCTCCGGATGCGTCGGTTGCACAAACAACGAAAACTGTAGATGCGCGTCCGTGGAGGCGGCGAGGTATAGCCCGCTGGAGGCAGCGACACGGCTCGAAGTGCTAGGATGGGCGCGAGATTTTCAGGAGGATTGCCTTGTCCTTGAAGCCGGATCGTCGTTCGTTTCTTGTGGGTGGTGGACTCACTGCCTTAGCCTCAGCGCGCGCCTTTGGTGCGAGCGATACGCTGCGGGTTGGCATCATCGGGGCCGGTGGCCGGATGAACCAGTTGATGGCCTCGGCCGATGTCGCGGGTGGGTACGAGATCGTCGCGGTGAGCGATGTGTATGGGCCGCATGCCGAGGCGGTGAAGGCTCGCTCGAAGGGGGTGGCGACGACGCATGTGGACTATCGCGAAGTGCTCGACAACAAGGGGATCGATGCGGTGATCATTGCGGCACCGGACCACTGGCACGTCAAGATCGCGACCGACGCGATCGCTGCGGGTAAGGATGTGTATCTTGAAAAGCCTGTGACGCATACGCTCGAAGAGGGCGCGCCGTTGATCCATGCGGTGCGGTCGAGCAAGCAGATTCTTCAGTGCGGGATGCAGCAAAGGAGCTGGAGCCACTTTCGCAACGCGGTGGATCTGATTCAGGGTGGAAGTCTTGGCCACATCACGCAGGTGCGGACGTACTGGTGGCAGAACTACGGGCGTAGTTGGGTGCCGAAGCCTCTGGATATGTCGCAGCTCAATTGGAAGCGCTGGCTGGGAAGCGCGCCGCAGCAGGAGTTCACGCTGGAGAAGTACTTCCGCTGGCGTTGGTTCTGGAACTTCGGCGGTGGTGCGATGACGGACCTGTTCACCCACTGGATCGACGTGGTGCACTGGGCGATGAAGGAGGATGTCCCCTCCACGGCTCTGATGCTTGGAGACAAGTATGTGTATGAGGGGTGGGACTGCCCGGATACGATCCAGGCGGCGTTCCGGTATCCGGGGTTCGATGTCGTCTATGAGGGCATGATGAGCTCTTCGATCGACGATGGCGGGCTTGAGTTCCGCGGGACGACGGGCACGCTGAAGCTTTCGCGTTCGGGGTTCTCGCTCTATCGCGAGGCGGTGAAGAGCGACGTGAATCCGGTGCTGTCGGAGAAGAGCTTCGAGGATGGCACGAACGCGCATATGGCGAACTTTTTCGAGTGCATCAAGACGCGGAAGGACCCGCATGCTCCAGTGGAGACGGGCGTGGCGGCGGCACGTGCCGGGCATATCGGGAATATGGCTTACAAGAACGGCGGCAAGACGACGTGGCCGGCGAAAAGCTAGCGGCCGGCCTGCCAGGGCGCCCTGGGCGGGCGGCGGTGACTGAAACGATGCTGGTCCTCGTGTTGCTCGGATTCGTTTTCGAGCAACGCGAGGGCACGGTCAGGCGTGGTTCACCGACTGGATCAAGCCTCGGATATATCCGTAGCAGAAGGCGAACGACTGCAGGCCTCCGGGATCGCTGGCTGCTGTCGGGACGTGGTCGGGCATCAGCATGTACTGGTACCCGACCTCTTTATACGTCCGGATCGCCTGCACCATGTCCACGTCGCCCTCATCCGGGTAAACCTCGACGAAGTTGTCGCGGTGCCCACGGATGTTGCGGAAATGCACGTTGAAGATCTTGTTGCGCGTGCCGAAGTAGCGGATGACGTCGTGGATCTCCTCATTCGGGTTGTGCAGCATCTCCGACACGGTGCCCTGGCAGAAGTTGAGGCCGTGGTAGGGGCTCTCGTTGATCGTGATGAAGTGCTTCAAGCCATCGACCGTGCCCAGCACGCGGTCGACGCCCATATAGCCCGAGGGGGGAACGCCGGGGTCGTGCGGATGGCAGGCGAGGCGGATCTTGTTTTCGTTGGCGACGGGCACGACGCGGTCGAGGAAGTATGTGATGCGCTCCCAGAAGGCGTCGGCGTCGACGTGTCCGGCACGAGTGAGGCCTTGTGTGGTGTCGATGGGCATGGTGTTGCCTTTGGTATCGTCATGCCCTCCGACGATGACGCGTTCCTTGGTGTAGGGTGCCTCGGCGAGGTTCCAGACGGAGTCGATCTCGTCGCCACGGCCGGGCTGCTTGCCGGAGCGGAGCACACCGAGGATGCTCATGTTGTATTTGATCGATGGAAGTCCGGCCTGTGCGCAGTTGCGGATGAGATTCTGAAACTGCTCGATGTCGCGGTCGCGCTCGGGCGATTGCGCGAGCATGATCGACGGATGCCTCTCTTTGTCGATGAAGCTGGATTCGAGGATCGGCGGACCGACGCAGACGATCTCGATCTTATGCTTGGCGGCGAGGTCCTTCATGCGGTTCAGCTCTTCGAGCGTGGGGAAGGTGCGGCCGCCGGAGGTCTCGGGGTATCCGCAGATGTGGCGGACGCCGTAGCGGGCGAAGTAGCCGAGGTGCGCGTCGTTGGTGGGCGCGGACTGGCAGCCCAGCTTGAAGAGGGCAGGGCCGGTGTGCTTCGGCGCGGGCTTTGGGGCTTCTGCGTTGGCTTTGAGGGTGAGTGCGGCGGCGGAGACGCTGGCGAGAAATTGGCGGCGGTCTATACGGTCCATAGGCCATCCAAATTAGCACGTTGCGGTTAGCGGTGGCGCTTGAGGATGATGAGGGTTGTGATGAAGACGGTTCCTGCTGCTCCGGCGAGGAACAAGATGGCTTCGCGGTAGGCGGATTGGGTGGCGGGGGGCGTGGCGCGGGTGGAGTCGGCGCATTGGGTGCAGCCCTGGGGGTGGGCTGTGGCGGGGAGGAGGATCAAGGCTGTGAGGAGAACGATGTGGCGTGGGTAAACCCACATCCCAGAAGCGGGATGTGGGGTACCCGGCTTTGCGGCTGTGGTCACTGGAAGAAGGCCAGGAGGACGAAGAGGAAGAGCCAGAGGACGCCCATGCAGTGCCAGTACCAGGCGGCGCAGTCGACCAGGATCTGACGGTTTTCGATCTGCTTCGAGACGTACAGGCCGGCGATCGCGGCGATCAGGGCGGCCAGGCCGAGGATGAGGTGGAAGGCGTGGGTGTAGGTGATGAGGAAGAAGAAGCGGCTGCTGGGGTTCGTGCGCAGGAAGGCGTGTTGCTGGTCGAGCTGGTGCCAGGCGACGGTCTGGCCGACGAGGAAGGCTAGTCCGAGCGCGATGGTGGCGGCGATCCAGGGCATCGCGCGGCGACTGGTTGGCTTGCCGAGGCCGAACCATTCTTCCATGACGTCGAACTGGTGGAACATGCGGCGGCGCGCGATCTCCATGGTGACCGATGAGAGGAACAGCACGGCGGTGTTCAGCCAGAGGATATGAGGGACGGCGGTGGGGAGCCAGGGGTTGATGTAGCGGTCGTACGCGTCGACGTGGCCGCTGGACTTGGTGACGAAGAAGGTGCTGATGATGGCGACGAAGAACATCAGGTCGCCGGCAAGGGCGAAGAAGAGTCCCAGGCGGAAGCGCTCGAGTTTCTCGCGGGGTCCGCGCCGTCCGGCGGGACGGTCGTTCCAGTTATCGCCGTCACCACCGCCTCCGGTGCGCTTGAGGCCGTCGTCGTAGGGCGGCCTGCGGCCTGTGCCGTGGTCGCCGTCGTCGGTGGAGGGACGTTTGCGGTCGGTATCGGATGGGGTAAAGATCGCGGGCATGATGGCTCCGTCAGCTTGGCTTCAGATTACTCCGGTTTCTGGTTCGATGCAGAAACGGAATGCCATTGGGGGGTGAAGGTGTGTTCGTCGTAACAACAGGGGGCTGTGTAGACGGTGATCGGGTCATCGGATGCGGGGGCGAAGGGCGCGAGACCGGGGTGCCATTCGAGGGTCGTCGCGTTCCACGGGTTCTGCGGGCTGGGCTCGCCGTGGTGGAGGCTGCGGACGAGATTCCAGAGGAACGGAAGCTGCGCGAGAGCGAGGCCGATCGCGGACCAGGTGATGTGTCGCTGCAGCGACATCGTCTGCGCCAGGAGGCGTCCGGCGGCGTTGGGGATGCCGGTGAGCTGGGCGTAGTGGCGCGGCTCGCCCATGAGGCCGGTGAAGTGCATGGGCAGGAAGGTGTTGTAGGCGAAGAACAAAGTGAGCCAGAAGTGCCAGCGGCCGAGGGTTTCGGAGAGCAGGCGGCCGGTGAGCAGGGGGAAGTAGTAGTAGATCGCGGCGCAGAGACCGAAGATGCCGGCCATCGCCATGATGAGGTGGAAGTGGGCGACGACGAAGAAGGTGTTGTGCAGATATTGGTCGAGGATGGGCTGGGCGAGGATGGGGCCGGTAAGGCCTCCGGTGACGAAGAGCGAGACAAAGCCGAGGGACCAGAGCATCGGTGTGGCGAGGCGGGGTTTGGAGCGCCACGTCGTCGCGAGCCAGCTCAGCACCTTCGCGGTGGAGGGCAGGGCGATGGCCATGGTCGAGATGGAGAAGGCGGTCCCGGCAAAGGGGTTGAGTCCTGCGACGAACATGTGGTGTCCCCAGACGAGGATGCCTAGTCCACCGATGAGTAGGGTGGTCGCGATCATCGTTCTGTAGGCGAAGGGCTTGCGATGAGAGAAGTTCGCCAGGAGCATTGAGGTGAGGCCCATGCCGGGGAGGATGGCGATGTAGACCTCTGGGTGTCCGAAGAACCAGAAGAGATGCAGCCAGAGCAGGGGCGATCCGCTGCCGCTGGTATGGAGGACGCCGCTTGTGAGGTCGCCGGCCGGGATGAAGAAGCTGGTGGAGGCGTGGCGGTCCAGGAAGAGGAGCAGAAGCGCGGCCAGCAGGACCGAGAAGGCGATGAGCGAGAGCAGGGCAGCGGTGAACCAGGCCCAGACGGTAAGTGGCAGGCGGTCCCACGTCATGCCGTCGCAGCGATAGCGGATGACGGTGGTGAGGGTGTTGATCGACGCCATCGTGGTCGCGATGCCGAAGAGAGCGATCGAGAGGAGCCAGAGATCCATCCCGAGGCCCTGTCCGGGACCCGCGGAGGCAATGGCCGAGAGGGGCGGGTAGGCCGTCCAGCCCGAGATGGCCGCTCCGCCTTTGACGAAGCTGGAACAGCAGAGTGTGATGAGTGCCGCAAGGGTGGTCCAGAAGCTCGCCGCGTTGAGCGCCGGAAAGGCCATGCGGCGCGCGCCGATCTGCGCGGGCAGGATCAGGTTGCCGAAGCCCGATTGCGGGGCCGTGGTGAGGACGAAGAAGAGCATGATCGTGCCGTGGAGGGTGACCATGGCGAGATAGTCTTCGGGCTTGACGATGCCGTGGCCGGGAATATGCAGATCGGGGTAGGTGAGGTGCACCCGCATGAGCAGCGAGAGCGCGGCGCCGATCAGGACGGACGCGACCGCGAGCGCGAGGTATTGGAGGCCGATGACGTGGTGGTCGGTGGTGAAGAGGTACTTCCGCAGCGTGCTCATTCTCTCCACCTCCTGTATCTTGAGGGTATCGCAGGCGGCTGAGGGTGAGGGATTTGCCGCTACGGGCGTGTGGCCCGCATGAAAAGATAGTCCATCGACCACCCGGGCTTTACGCCGTGCTGCCGGACAAGAGTAGCCAATTGCGCGTAGTGGCGGATCGAGTGCATCAACGCGTGAACGAAGATAGTGCGGCGGCTGGCGAGCAGGGTACCGGCGCTGCGTGTGGTGAACTCGAGTGGTGTCTCCCATGCCGTGGCGTGGTCGGCGATGGCCTCGCGATATAGCTTCATTGCCTGGTCGTGCGCGGCGTAGATGCCGGCGACGGATTCGACCGAGACCTCGTCATAGGTGGATTCGGTGAGCCCGTGAATGCGTTGGGCATAGCGGAGCTCTACGACGGTGATGTGGTGCAGGAGTCCGGCGACGGTGTGGGTGTCGAGCACGTCGCAGGGAAAGGCGAGAATCCCGGGGGTATGCGTGGCGAGATCGCGCCAGCCCGTGGAGGTCGTTTCCAGCCAGTCGAGAAGCTCTTCGGCGGTGAGGGCAGTCATGGAACTTAGCTTATCGAGTGGGCGTGTTTCGGTGTGGCGCGGTGGAAGAAGTATCAACATCGATTTCTCTTTATCCATTGACCATTCGGTTACCCCCGGTTGGTATCCACAGCGAAAGGGCATCCAATAGAAATATGGGCAGTTGACCTTCGCGAGCCGTATGCGAACGGTGCTGTCACAGAACGCTATCTCCCCGAGGTTCTGCGAACCGGATTGGATGCACATGCTGCTTTGGAACGACTACGAAGGAATGACCATCGACGGGAAGTACAAGCTGGGTTCGTTGCTCGGGCCGCAGGGACGGAGTGCCCTGTTCGCCGTGGCGGAAGGGACGGAAACCCCATCGGCGATTGCGGTGACGGAGTCTCTGAACGACGAAGAACAGATGCTTGCGTGCTGGAGCAAAATCGCCGCCGTCGAACAGGAGAACCTGCTTCCGCTGCGTCAGTTCGGCAAGACGGAGCTTGAGGGCTCGCCCCTGACGTATGTCGTGATGGAGGCCATCGACGGTGCGCTTGCGGACTTGTTGAAGGAACGCGCCGCGACCCACGAGGAGACCCTGCAGATCGCCATCAGCGTGACGGCAGCCCTGCGTGCGCTGCATGAGGCGGGCCTTACGCACGGCCACCTTGTCGCGGAGAACGTTGTTGCCGTGGGCGAGATGGTGAAGCTGCGTACCGACTGCATCCGCGAGTACACCAGCGACACGGACGCGGAGCGCGAGGAACGAGTCCGGAAGGATGTGCAGGATCTTTCTCTGCTGATGCTGCGTGCTCTGACGCTGGAACGGTCGTTTACACCGGAGACCAAGCTGGCGGCCCCGTTTCGCCGTGCGGTGGCGAATGGTATTAACGGAACCTGGGGACTGGCCGAGATCGCGGACGCTCTGTCGCCTCCCACGGTCAAGCCGTTTGTGCTTCCTGAAAGGCCGCAGGCTGCTGAGCCGCTGCAATACACCTTGCCCGTGGTCACGGTCGATCCGGCGACGCCCGAGCCCCTCGCGTTGGAGGATGTCCTGGTCACCCGGCGGGTGCAGACGGAGATTACTCCCTTTGGCTTCGATCGCCGCCTTTATGGGGTGGCCGCGTGTGCGGCCGTGTTACTGATCATGCTTTGCGTTCATCTGTTCCGGGCGAAGCCGGTGCAGTCGGCGAATGCCGCGACCCCGGTCGCGACGCCCACAGTCGCGGCGGCGACACCGGCTGCTCCCGCTCCAGGCGCGGAGGAACGCGCCTCCATTGCAGGCCATATGTCGGCCGGCTGGTACGTGATCGCCTATACCTATAACCACGAGGACCAGGCCTGGAAGAAGGTCTCGGCGATCATGAAGCAGCATCCGGCGTTGCAGCCTGCGGTTGTCTCGCCGGGCGGCCATGGGCCGTTCCTGGTGGCAATCGGTGGGCCGATGACGCGGACCGGAGCGACGGCGGTGCGGAGCAAGGCCGTCCGGGCCGGTATGCCTCGCGATACGTTCGTCCGGAACTTTTCGGGCGCCTAACGGCCTGCCTTCACAGCCAGCCATGCCGCGAAGGCCTCCGGGGTAACGACCCGGAGGTTCGCTTGCATGCGATAGTGGCCAAGACCGCAGAGTTGTGTGCAGAGGATGGCATAGGTGCCGGTTTTTGTCGGCGTGAAGTGCAGATGCGTCGTCTGTCCGGGGATCGCGTTCTGCTTCAGCCGCATCTCCGGGATGGCGAAGCCGTGCATGACGTCCAGGGCTTCAAGCTTGATGTCCACCTCGCGGTCCAGCGGAAGCACAAGTTCGCTGCTGACGATATCGTCGGTTCCGTGTTCGTCGGAGGGGTCGATGCCGAGGGGATTTCCAGCGCCCGGTTCAACGAACTTCGGCATGGTGCGGCCAAAGGTGGCATCCATCCCCGGATAGCGGACATACCAGGCGAACTGCATTCCCGTCACCTCAACCTGCAGTGCGGTCAGCGAAGCTCCCGTATAGCGGGTCGCGGCCCACAGACGCTCGGCCTTGAGGGTCAACCCGGCGAAGACCAGGGCCAGCAGCGTGAGCGGCAGGTACTCGACGACCCAGTTCTTCGCCGGAGCTGCACGGCGCAGCGTAAGGCCGGTGAGCAGGATGACGTGGACCAGCGTGAGAAGGCCGAGGGCGATCCAGAGATTCAGCAGGAGATGCTGGTCGAGTGTGGGGCCGTGGGCCGATGCGTCCCCGGGCAAGGGCCAAAGTGCAGCGAAGATATGCAGGGTCGGCACAATTCAAGGATACTGCCTAGGATGTGGGGTCTTTGCGGAGTGGCGGTGACTGGTAGCGCGGCTTGGCCATCGGCTCCGGCGGCGACACCATGCGATAGCGGATGGGAAGCGCGGGGCACGGATCGGTCATGCGCGGCATGTGCCAGCAGGGAAGGATGCCTGCGGCGGTGGACTTCAACGAGGCATCTTCGGTGGCGTCCTCCGTCAGGTGCGTGAGCTGGGCGCGCGTGGCGTTGAGCTGCGCTGGATTCAGGCGTAGTGATGGCAGGGCAGCAATGAGGGCCGAACGCACCGGTTGTGGATTCGGTGCAGGCAGGAACGCGAGCAGGCCGGTGTCCAGCCGGGCACTGTGTTTCTTCGCGTGTGCGATGGTCGCGATCAGTTTAGGCAACGAGTTTGCCGGGAGATTGGTGCGGTGCAGGAACGCGAGGATCGCGTCGACGCTCTCAGGGTGCGTGTCCACGTCGAGCGAGAGGAGTGCCGGGACGATCGCGGAGCCGAGCGCGGGATCTGGCTGGTCAAACGCTTTGAGCAAAGCCGGAATCACCGGTGCGGGAGGATGCGGCGTGAAAGCTCCCAGGGCCAGCACGGTCAGCGAACGGACCGAGGGCTCGGGGTCGGTAAGGTGCGCGGCGATCGTGGCGGCTTCGGGGTTCAGCGTGGCGTGGTTGGCTTCGGGGATGGAGATGACCGCCAGCATCGCAAGCGTCCGGGTCTGAGGGTCCGGGTCGGCAATGGCCTTCAGGATCGGCGGCAGGGCCGCGCGGGTCATCTCGGGTGTGGCGCTGGGCAGGGTGTCGGCCAGGCGGATCAGGGAGGATTGCGTGGCAGCGGCGTTGTGAGCCTGTTCTGCGGAAGTGAGGGCCTGGAGGGGAGTCGCGGCCTGAAGCAGAAGAATGGTGAGGGCAAAAAGCATCGTCTACTCAGGGTAGACGTTTCCCGGCGAGATCGGGAATCTCCCGACCGGAAATCGCATCTTATCGGGCATGAGTCTGAAGACGGTCAAGCTTGGTTCGCAGGGCGCGGTGGTCTCGCGCATGGGTCTCGGTTGCATGGGGATGAGTGAGTTTTACGGGGTGACGGACGATGTCGAATCGGCCGCGACGCTGGTTCGTGCGCTCGATCTGGGGGTCACGTTTCTCGATACCGCCGACACCTACGGGATCGGCGATAACGAACTGCTGATCGGCAAGACGCTTGGTGCGCGTCGCGATGAGGTCTTCCTCGCGACGAAGTTCGCCAATGTCCGCAAGAAGGAAGACCCGTCCTTCTGGATGGTGAGCGGCCGTCCCGAGTACGTGCATCAGGCCTGTGACGCTTCCCTGAAGCGGCTTGGCGTCGATCATATCGACCTGTACTACCAGCATCGTGTCGATCCCAACGTGCCGATCGAAGAGACGGTTGGCGCCATGGCGGAGCTGGTGGCGGTGGGGAAGGTGAAGTATCTTGGTCTCTCGGAGGCCTCGCCCGCGACGATTCGCCGCGCGCACGCGGTCCATCCGATCACGGCATTGCAGACGGAGTACTCGCTCTGGGAGCGTCATGTGGAGGAGGAGATTCTCCCCACGGTGCGCGAGCTTGGCATCGGCTTTGTGCCGTATAGCCCTTTGGGGCGTGGGTTTCTGACGGGTGCGATCCAGTCCAAGGCGGAGCTTGGATCCGGAGACTTCCGTGCGGAGCGCTATCCGCGCTTTGCCGGCGAGAACTTCGACAAGAACCAGGTGCTGGTCGGTCGTGTGCGCGCTATCGCCGACCGGATGGGAGTGAAGCCCGGGCAGCTTGCGCTCGCCTGGGTGCTGGCCAAGGGAGAAGACCTGGTCCCCATCCCGGGTACGAAGCGCCGGAAGTACCTCGAAGAGAACGTCGCAGCGGCGGACATCCATCTGACGCCGGAGCAGGTGCTGGAGCTCGAAGCGGCTATCCCGCAGGAGGAGATCGTGGGCGACCGCTACGCAGAGGCCTCCATGAAGACGATCGACCGGTAGCCGCCCATACGTCGCCCTCTGGCCGGGGAAGAATATTCCCCGGCCGGTGGACTACGCTTTGATCATATCCAGAAAGAGTTGGTGGACGCGCGTATCGTGCCCCAGTTCCGGGTGGAAGGTGGCAGCGAGAATGTGTCCCTGCCGCACCAGAACCGGATGTTCATCGCGGCTGGCGAGCACTTCCACCGCAGGGCCGGTGCGGTCGATGCGTGGTGCGCGGATGAAGACCATCTCGAGCGGGCCGCCGGGCAGCGTGGTGGGCTCGGTCAGGATGGTGGAGTCGAGCTGGCGCCCGTAGGCGTTGCGCTGTACGGTGATGTCGAGGGCCGCGAAGGACTTCTGCGCGGGGCTGGAGACGTCCGTCGCGAGCAGGATGCACCCGGCGCAGGTGCCGAAGGTCGGCGTCGTGTGGACGAACGTGTTCAGAGCGTCGTAGAAGTTGCCACGTTCGAGGCTCTTCAACATCGTGGTGGACTCGCCGCCGGGCATGATCAGCCCATCGAGTCCGTCGAGATGCTCCGGCAGGCGAACGGGACGCGGCGTTGCGCCGAGGGCTGCGACGACCTTGGCATGGGCTCCGAATGCGCCCTGGAGGGCCAGGACTCCGATGGTGAGTGGCATGGGTATGTGTGCTCCCGCTGGACCGTTCTCGTCATGCATCCGTTCGGAGCGGAGCTTTTTGCAAGAGAGGTCTTTTCCCAGTATAGAGAACCGGGCGGGATGCGCGGTGTGCGCCTAGTTGGATGCGACGTCGGGGGTCTGGTGTTCCAGGCTGCGGACGATCCTTTCGATGTCGGGATGGGGCTTCTGGGGGCCCTCGGCCACGAGGTACAACCGGAGTTCGCGGGCGGCGTCGGGGAAGTGTTGCGCGAGCAGCAGCGCGTTGCCGCGGAGGATGTGGACTTCGCGGCAGGTGGGCGGCGCGAGCTTCAGCGTCTGTCCGCTCCAGTAGAGAGCCTGTTCGGCGTTTGAGATGCCAATGGAGGCACGCGCCATCTCGTAGGCCGCCTGCCATGTAGTCGACTCCGGTGCGCGCGTCATGCTCAGCACGAGGAAGGCATCGTGGTAGCGGTGGAGGCCGTTGTACGCGCTTGCCAGTGCGATGCCCGACCATGTCACGCCCGGCTCGATCTGCCGCGCAGTCAGAGCGTCCTCCATCCCTTCCTCCAGATGGCCCTCGTGGATCTTGTGCGTGGCCTTCAGGACATAGAGCGCGGCGAAGTTGGGTTCGATGGCGAGCGCCGCTTCCGTCTCGCGTTCGAACTGCTGCTCGTTGCGGGTGGCCGTGGCTTCCCGGGCCCGGACGTAGTGCTCCCAGGCCTTCTCGGGCACGCGGAGACCCGCGACGGAGACGGTGATTTGCCGGTTCGGCGGAGAGGGAGAGGTGTGGTCTTCGGAGAGGCCGGGTGTGGCTGCGATCAGGAGAAAGAGACCGCTTACGGGGAGGAAGATCTGGAACCTTGGAAGCTTCATCGTGGTACACCGCTGGGTTCATCGTCTGTGACGCGTCGAGACACGTCGTGCAAGCGGCTGTAAAGAAATACCCCTCCACCCATGGATGTCAATGAGCTTGACGGAGTTTATTTTGATAGGACTACTCGGAGTCAGGAAGGCTATCGAGCAGGGTGAGCAGCACCCGTCGCAGGGCCAGCTCGCGTCCTGTGGGGTCGTACCACTCGGCCAGCGTGTGAATGCCGCCACCTGTGCCCCCGGTGCCTATGGCAATGGCCGGAATCCCGAGGGAAAGCGGGATATTTGCGTCCGTCGATCCGATCCGGGGTTCGGTGCGCAGGCCGAGATGACGGTCCACCGCGCGCAGCACCTGAAGGAGCGGGACGTCATTCGGCAGGGTCGCGGCGGGGCGGTCGCCGATCAGCTCCACCACGACGGGATGCGGCGCAAGCACGGCGCGAAGATGCGTCTCGGTGGTGCGGAGCTGCGTGGGATCGGTGGAGCGAAGGTCCAGCAGGGCCGAGGCCGACTCCGGGATGGAGTTGATGCTGGTGCCTCCCTCGATGCGACCGACGTTCAGCGTGGTGCGCGGCGCATCCGGTAGAGGGACGGAGGAGAGCGCTGTCAAAGCACGCGCCAGGTGCAGAATCGGGTTCGGCGTCCCGGCGTCGGTCCAGCTATGGCCGCCGGGACCGCTGGCCGTGAGGCGGAAACGCAGGCTCCCGAGCCCCGAGGTCACGACCGCTCCGGTGCCCGAACCTTCAAGGGCGATGGCCGTGCGAATCCGTCCGGTATACGGACCGGTCGAGAAGAGGTGGCGCATCCCCCGCAGATTGCCTTCGCCCTCCTCACCCACGTTCGCCGCGAAGAGAATCGTCGTCGGCGGCGTAATGTTCGCGTAACGCAGGGCGGCGGCGATGCCCAGCAGCGCGGTCAGCCCGGGGCCGTTGTCGCAGGCGCCGGGGCCGCGGATGACGGATCCCTCCTCGGTCGGCACGGTCAAGGTTCCGGCGGGGAAGACGGTGTCGAGGTGCGCTGAAAGCAGCGTCACCGGTCCATCGCCGGGGCCCAGCTCCCCCAGCGCATTCCCCGCGTCGTCGAGATGGACGTTCGTCAGCCCAATCGCGGTAAAGCGCTCCACGAACCACTGGGCCCGGGCGGCCTCTCCAAACGGCGGCGCCGGAATAGCCAGCAGCTCGAGTAGCCACATCCTCATCTGCGGCTGATGCAGGTGCAGCCAGTGGAACGCGCGATGCACCGGAAGCGTCGAGACGAGCCGCGTGATGCGGAACTGGTAGTGTGCTGCGGTGGCCATCAATACTCGACCTCATGGAGGAAGAGTCCGCGGGCCGGTGCGGTCGGTCCTGCAGCGCTGCGGTCGCGTGCGGCGAGGATCGCCGGGATCTGCGATGCAGGCAGGCGCTCCGAGCCCGCTTCGACGAACGTACCCACCAGGTTCCGCACCATGTGGTGGAGGAAGCCCGATCCGGTGACCCGGTAGCGAAGCAGCCCCTCAGGGCCGGGGTCCTGGACCCAATACGAGGCGAAGAGGGTGCGTGTGTTCTCCTTCGGGAGCACGGGGGATGCGTTACGGTGTGCCTGGTCGGGGTTCACCGCGGCGAAGCTTGAGAAGTCGTGGGTTCCGACGACGTGCGCCGCCGCCTCGTTCAGCAGGTCGAGTGAGAGTGCGCGTGGGCTGGCCCAGACGTAGGGTGCGAGAAATGGTGGGCATATCGTCTCCAGCGCGGTGATCCGCGGCAGGATGCGGTACTCGTAGGTCTTCCTTACGGCGCTGTGGCGAGCGTGGAAGCCGGGCGCAGCCTCGGCGACCGAGAGCACCCGGATCGATGGCGGCAGCACACGGTTCAGCGCGAACAGCAGGTTGGAGGCTGGAATCTTCGCGTTCAGGGGAAAGCTGACCACCTGCCCCAGTGCGTGGACGCCGGTGTCGGTGCGCCCCGAGCCCTGCGGCAGTACGGTCTCCCCGGTCAGCGCAAGCAGAGCCTCGGCCAGCGTTCCCTGGACCGTGATGAGGCCCGGCTGTACCTGCCAGCCGTGGTAGGGGGTTCCGTCGTACGCGAGAATGGCTCTCCAGTGCGGCATGCAATCTTCGCACGGTAACACGCCTGCGGAGGAGCGCGTTTGGGTTGGTATACTTTCTGGGACACGGAAAAGGTTGATTCGGATGGGCCGGCAGTTGCTCGTCGGCAGGGGTATTTGCGATTTCACGGAACGAAGCCCGATCGAAGTACGTATCCGTGGATCAGAAGTATTCTTCCAGCAAAGATTGAGAGTCCTTTCGGGGTGCCTGGGCGTCTGAAAGACATATATCCAGAGGCACGAAGTCGCGGCAGACGTGTGCTGTCGCATTTTGATGTGGAATGGCAGGAGAGAGCGCAAGTGAGATTACGGGATTTACAGGCGGCGGCGAGTGTAGCGGTAGTTCTGATGGGCTCAATGGCACAACCGGGATTCGCCCAGGTGCAGAAGGTGAAGACAGGCAATGGGGGCCAGTCGGTGGCGGCCGGTCAGCAGGATCTGCCGACAGCTCCGGCACCCAAACAGACCGAGCCCCTTTTCATGCTGGATACGCCGGTGAACTATGCCGAGCCGCGTCACCAGACGCTGCGGCATCCGCTGGATGCCTACAAGGCGACGGACTATCCTCTGCCGCGCCTGAGCAACACACCCCGGCTGCGTGACCTTCTGCGGGATGGCAAGCTGTACCTTAGCCTTTCAGATGCCGTGACCCTCGCGCTCGAGAACAACTTCGACATCGCGATCGCGCGCATCAACCTCGACATCGCCGACACCGACGTGCTGAGGACCAAGGCCGGCGGATCGTTCCGCGGCGTCTCGACCGGTCTCGTCACCGGAACACTGGGCGGCACCACCTCCACCATCACCGGCGGCGGCGGCCCCGGCGGCACCTCCACGTCGTCGGGCGGAAGCGGCACGGGTTCTTCGGGCCTGGTGCTCAGCGAAAACGGCAACGGGCCTCTGCCGGAGCTGCTCGATCCCAGCATCACCGGAAACCTCTCGTACGAGCGCGCCAACACCAAGCAGAGTTCGACCCTGATTACCGGAACCGATACGCTGGCGCAGGATACGGCGACCTACAACTTCGGCTATACCGAGGGCTTCATTACCGGTACCGCGTTGAGCGTTACCTTCAACAATTCGCATACGTCGACCAACAGCCAGAGGCAGAGCTACAGCCCGCTGTTGAACACCACCTTCCGCGCTCAGGCCACGCAGCATCTTCTGCAGGGCTTCGGCACCTGGATCAACACGCGCTTCATGATCCAGGCCAAGAACGATCGACGCATCACGGATTCCGCCTTCCGCCAGCAGATCATCTACACGGTGACGCAGGTCGAGAGCATCTACTGGGCTCTGGTCAGCGCCTATGAAGATGTGCAGGCCAAGCAGCGCGCGCTCGATCAATCGACCAAGCTGACGGCGGACAACCGCAAGCAACTCGAGATCGGGACCCTGGCTCCGCTCGACGTCGTGAACTCCGACTCGGCGGTCGCGACCGACAAGCAGGCGCTCATCGCCTCCGAGTCCAACCTGAAGTACCAGCAGCTTGTGATGAAGCAGGCCCTGGCCCGCAATCTCGACGACAAGGGTATCTCGGACTCCGAGGTGATTCCTACCGACCGCGTCGGTCTCGACCGCCTGGTCGAAGAGGACATGCCGGTCGATGAACTGGTGCAGCAGGCATATGTGAACAACCCGCAGATCGAGCAGGCGGTGTTGACGATGAAGAACAACGAGATCACGATCCGCGCACTGAAGAACGGCCTTCTGCCTACGGCAGATGCCTATGCCTTCTACGGCGGATCGGGTGTCGGCGGTGCACAGAATCCGAACCTGAACTGCAGCTCGAGCTTCTCGGCTGGTTCGTTCACCGCGTGCCCTCCGGGGTATGTGGCCAGCTCGAACTACGGCAACGTCTTTGCGAACACCTTCAACAACACCTCGCCGGACTACGGTGTCGGGATCAACATCACCATTCCGCTGCGCAACCGTATCGCGCAGGCCGATCAGGTTCGTTCGCAGATGGAGTACCGCCAGACGCAGATGCGTCTGCAGCAGCTCTATACGCAGATCAAGATCCAGGTCATCAACGGGCAGTACGCGTTGACCAACGATCGTGCTCAGGTCATGTCCGCCCAGGCGACGCGCGACTTCGGCGCACAGAGCCTCGACGCCGAGCAGAAGAAGTACAAGCTCGGCGCCTCGACCACGGCGCTCGTGCTCGCGCAGGAGAGGACGCTGGCGACGGCGGAAAACAACCTCATCTCGGCCACGGCGGCGTATGCGCGTGATCGTTCGAACCTGCGTCAGCTTCTCTCGAACACGCTCGATCAGTACGGCATCAACCTGGTCGATACGGCCCGCGGCGATGTAAACACGAAGCCCGTCATCCCTGGGCTGACGGCGCCCAAGGCACCCGAGGCTCCCAAGCCCATCGTGGTTTCCGGCGATCCTTCCACTACCAAGTAATGAAACATCGTCATCAGCGAGCGAGCCCGGACTTCAGTCCGGGCTCGCTCGCTTTGCGAGGTGCGAATCCCTCACGCCGCGTTTTCCGATTGCATCCAACGAGGACTAAACTGAAGAGATGAGTGAGAACGTCGAAGTGGTAAGCGGCCCCTTGGTACACCAGAAGAACTCTCTGTCGGAGGCCGCCTCGGCGTACCTGCGTTCGGCAATGCATCAGCCCGTGGAGTGGATGGAATGGGGCGATGCGGCCTTCGCCAAGGCAGTGGCCGAAGACAAGGCCATCCTGCTCGACATCGGCGCCGTCTGGTGCCACTGGTGCCACGTCATGGACCGCGAGAGCTACGAGAATCTCGAGACTGCCGCCGTCATCAACGACCACTTCATCGCCGTGAAGGTTGACCGCGACGAGCGCCCCGACGTCGACACGCGTTACCAGGCCGCGGTTGCTGCCATCAGCGGACAAGGCGGATGGCCCCTGACCGCATTCCTCACCCCCGACGGCAAACCCTTCTTTGGCGGCACCTATTTCCCCCCGCAGGACCGCCACGGACGCCCCAGCTTCAGGCGCGTGCTCCTGACCATGGCCGAGGCCTTCCAGACGCGCCGTTCCGAGGTCGAAGAGTCCGCCGACAGCGCCGTCGCCGCCATCGAGCACAACGAGGCCTTCTCCGGTCATGCCGGCGACCCCGGTCCTGAGCTGGTCGAGAAGCTCATCACCTCCGCCCTGCAGCAGTTCGACACCAAGAACGGCGGCTTCGGCGCCCAGCCCAAGTTCCCCCACTCCGGTGCGATCGATCTGCTCATCGACTGCTCCTCCCGGGCCCACTCGGTAGATGGCCTCGAAGACAAAGCTCGTACTGCGGCCCTGGTCACGCTGGACAAGATGTCCAAGGGCGGCATCTACGACCAGCTCGCCGGAGGCTTTCACCGCTATTCGGTCGATGAGCGCTGGGTCGTCCCGCACTTCGAGAAGATGGCCTACGACAACAGCGAGCTGTTGAAGAACTACGTCCACGCCTTCCAGACCTTCGTCGAGCCGGAGTGCGCCCGCGTCGCTCGCGACATCATGCGCTGGATGAACGAGTGGCTTACCGACCGCGAACTCGGCGGCTTCTACGCCTCGCAGGATGCCGACTTCTCGCTTGAGGATGACGGCGACTACTTTACCTGGACGCTCGATGAAGCCCGCGAAGTCCTGACTCCGGACGAGGTGAAGATCGCTGCGGCCTTTTACGACATCGGCGAGATTGGCGACATGCACCACAACGCCGCGAAGAACGTTCTCTTCGTCCGCGACACTCTGGCCCAGGTCGCAAAGAACGCCGCTATGACGATGGAGACGGCATCGTCCCTCCTTGCCTCGGCCAGAGCGAAGATGTACGCGGCACGCAAGCTCCGCCCCACGCCCTTCGTCGATAAGACGGTGTACGTCGGCTGGAACGGCATGTGCATCTCGGCCTACCTCATTGCGGGACGCGTCTTGAACGCCCCCGATGCCATCGCCTTCGCGCTGAAGTCCCTCGATCGCGTCCTCGAGACCGCGTGGGACCCGTCAGTCGGTATGGCGCACGTTGTCGCGTACGGGGAAGTCCCCGCCGGCAAACGCATCGCAGGCGTGCTGGAGGACTACTGCTTCATCGGCCACGCCGCGCTCGACGCCTGGGAGGCTACCGGCGAGATGCGCTACTTCACCGCCGCCGACACCATCCTGCGCGAGGCCCTGAAGCGCTTCTACGACCGCACTGGCGAGGCCTTCTTCGATACCGAGACGCCGGCCGAGGGAGAGCGTTTCCTGGGCGCACTGGCCACGCGCCGCAAGCCCCTCCAGGATTCACCCACACCGGCAGGGAACTCGGTCGCCGCCGCCCTGCTCATCCGCCTCGAAGCCTTGACCGGAGACGCAACCTACGGCGAAAAGGCCCAGCTTACCATTGAGAACTTCGCCGGTGTCGTCGAGCATTTCGGGCTCTTCGCCGCCACCTACGGCCTGGCTCTGCAGCGCATGGTCCAGCAGCCGGTGCAGGTCTGCGTGATCGCCGATGAGGCGGACGAAGCCGGTGCCCGACGCCTCGAGGCCGTCGCTCTGGCCCGCTTCGCCGTCAACAAGAGCGTTGTCCGCCTGCGTCGCGATCAGTTCGGCAGCCTGCCCCCGGCGCTCGCCCAGACGCTGCCACACCTGCCTGCGATGGAGGGCAGCTTCGCCGTGGTCTGCAGCGGCAATGCATGCCAGCCGCCGGTAAACAACGTGCAGGAGTTGATGCTTCAATTGAACGGAGCCCTTTAACTTCCAATCGTGGGCGGAGCCGGAGGAGCCGTCGGATCCCGCTTCGCCTGCATCAGCAGCATATCTGCCGACACACCCAGCGGAATCCCGTTCGACTCGAACGCAAGGATCACCCGCCGCCGCAGCTCACGCAGCACGCCGTCCCTCTGGTTCGCCCGCACCCGCATATTGATCGGGTAAATCACTTCGCGACCCTTGATCTCATTCACCCCCAGCACAGTGGGTGTGTCGAGCAGGATGTCCTTGAAGGCAACATCGCTGGCCAGCTCTCTTGAGAGTTGCTTCAGCAGGGTGATCACGGCATCGGGGTTCGCGCTCGCGTCGACCGAGAGATTCAGCGTACCCACCGAATAGTCGCGGGACAGATTCGCCACGGTGGCCACCTGCGAGTTCGGGACGATATAGACCGTTCCATCCCCATCCCGCAGCGTTGTCGAACGCAGGGTCAGATTCTCGACCGTGCCTTGCAGCGCCGCGACCTTCACCACCTCGCCCACGTTGTACTGGTCTTCCACCAGGATGAAGATGCCGTTGATGATGTCCTTGAAGAGGCTCTGCGCGCCCAGGCCGATGCCCACGCCGAGGATTCCTGCCGAAGCCAATAGTCCGGTGTAGGGGATGTTCAGCAGCGTCAGAATCTGCAAGAAGGCCAGCAGGCCGAGGATCGCATACGACGTCGCCCTCAGCGTGGAGGCAATGGTGCGGAGCTGCGCCGCCCGATGGGCGTTTCCCGTTCTGCGGTCGGCGACGCGTTTGATCCTCTTGACGAAAAATGCGACGATCCGCCACAGAATGAAGAGGAACAGGAGCGTCACCAGCACCTTCGGCAGGCGATCCCGGACCATGACGATCAGATCGGCGTGCCAGGTATGCTCGATCCCTTTCAGATTCAGTGAGGGCTCATCTTGCGGATTCAATGGGTTAAGGAGCATCATCGTGATATCTCGTCCAGTTCTTGTTGGTACTTAGGTTGTGCCGCTACGGCGTCTTCTGTACATGGATGCCAAATCGGGCCGAAGGGAAGCAAGGGTTCTGCCCCTGCGGCGGAGAGGCGTTTCTGATGACAACGGTACGGAAACAGCGCTTTGGCTGGCTGGTCGCCGGATGCATGTTGCTCGTCCCCGGCGCAACGATGAAGGCCCAGAAGCGGCTGCCGATCGGTGGATCGACAGTCCCTCCGCTCACCGGGACGGGAAGTGCAACGAGCACTCCGGCCTCGGACAATGGACGCGGTCCGGGCAGCACCGGATTGGATCTCGGACTGCCGGACGATAGCTCGGATTCTACCGTGAACCGCAACGTCGCTGCAGTCCGCGCCAGCATGGCCAACATGGAACGGCATAGGGCGCTCGCTTTGGAGAGCGATCAGTTGCTCCGCATGGTGGCGGATCTGCAGGGCAAGATCGCCTCCAACACCTCAGGCCTTACGCACGAGGAGATGCTGCGTCAGATCGGCATGATCGAGAAGCTCGCGAAGGATGTGAAGGAACGGATGAAGGGAGCGCGCTAGGTGAAGCTGAAGGGAACGGTGGTGGCGATGATTCTGGGAAGCTGCATGGGAACCGGAGCGGCGATGCAGAAGCCAGCGTCACAGAGCTCAGCGCCGGATCCGTTCGGCCTGCCGTCGGATACGATGCAGTCCGACGACCAGTTTGGCGACGCTCACCGCAGGATGGAGATGCTGAGGGTCAAGAGCGCAAACGCCGAACGCCAGAAGCAGTTGACGCGCGAGGCCACCGAGCTCCTGAACGTGGCGGGCGAACTGCACTTCAAGGCACAGAAGAGCGACGGGAGTGTCACGCAGGCGGAGATGCTGCGTCAGGCCGAAACGATTGAAAGGCTTGCGCACAACGTGAAGGAGCGCATGAAGGGGTCACGCTAGGTGCCTCGAGAGCGCGGCGTATCGGGTACGGAGTGGCAGGTTAGGATGGAGCTGCATGAAGGAGAGTTCGTCGATGCGAATGAGTCGGAAGACAAGGGAAGTGCTCCTGGCGGCGGTACTTCCTGGTATGTTGGCCGCTGTCGCCGTGGCGCAGAAGGCTCCTTCCGCGCCGGCTCCCGTAACCGGGGTGCCTGCACCGCTGACATTGCCATCCTCGTATAACCCCTATGACGACCCCACGTTGAGGAAAGGCGCATCCAGTACGGGCGATCCCCTCGAGGACAAGCGGCTGGCGTATTTGCGTTCCCACCAGGCTGTCCTGGATCGGCAGAAAGCTTTGACCCGGGAGTCTGCCCAGCTCTTGCGGATGGCCAACGAACTCCAGGCCAATGCCGGGAAGGGCGATACCAGGGAGTTGCAGGAGACCATGCTGCGCCAGATCGAAAAGATCGAGCAGTTGGCTCGCAGCTTGAAAGAACGGGCGAAGGGAGAGAAGTTATGAAAGCAATGCAAACAGCGGCGCTCATCGCAGCGATGACACTGATGACCTCCGCATGGGCCCAGTCCGCGGCTCCCGTACTCCCCACGCCTCCGCCGCCGGCAGTGACGGACAAGCCGCCCATGTCCGACAAGCAGAAGCAGCTCCTCGAAGAGACCAACGCCTTGTTGAAGATGGCTGCGGAGTTGAAGGTCAGCGTCGACAGGAGCACCAAGGATCAGCTCTCGCTCGACGTGGTCCGCAAGGCAGAGGCCGTGGAGAAGATGGCTCGCGAGCTAAAGGCCAAGCTCAAGTAGCGGGCGTTTACTCGATTGCATAGATAACCTGCACCGTCGCTTCGCTCTGGACACGTTGCGCTTCGATTGAGAGCGGTGCGACCTGATCGCTGTTCGCCGAACGCGCCATGGCGGACATCATCATTCGCGGAGCGATCAGCCCGTTGCTCACGGTATTCGTCGCATACAGCGGTTTGCCGAGCGTGACGCCCATCCCCTTCGCAAGCTCCGTCGCCATGAGGCGCGCACGCTCTGTCGCACGGCGAATCGCCTCCGTATCCAGTGCCACGCTGTTCTTCATCCGCCAATTGATGTCGCCGCTCTGGTTCGCGCCCGCCTGGATCGCCGCGTCGAGAACCAACGCCGCATCCTTGGGCGCAACGCTCACCGTCCAGCTCTGCTGCACGCGGAACTTCATCCCCTTCTGCGCCTTCACCTCATAGTCCTGCAGGCGCGCCACCTGCTGGCTCTGGCTCTGGATCTCGGACTTCTGCGCACCCGCGTCCACCAGCGCCTTCACAATGCCGTTCGACGTTGCCGATGCGGCCTTGTAGGTCTCCGGAAGCGTCATGCCGTACGCCGTGAACCCAATGTGGATCTCCGCGACCTCGGGCTCGGCCTCCGCATGATCGCTGGCCGAAACCGAGAGCGTCCGGTTGTCCTTGGTGATCGCGAGCGATGGGCTATTGACGGTCTGGGCGGAGAGAAGCGAAGAGGCAAGCAGCAGTGGGGCGACGAAGATCGAGGTCATACGCATACCTCATTGTATGCATGGACTTACCGATGCGTTAGCGGGCAAGGAGACGCATCATCAAAGGATCGCGCGGACGCAGCGTAATCTTCGCCTGCGGCATCGGCGGCGTAGTGCCCATGTACTCCATCCGCCAGCGGCTGGCCAGCGTCGCAATCGAGAAGATGCCCTCCATCCACGCAAAGGCCTCGCCGATGCACTGCCGGTTGCCTCCGCCGAAAGGGAAGTAGGCGAACTTCGGGCGACCTGCTTTGCCCTCCGCCGTATGGCGATCGGGATCGAACCGCAGCGGATCCGGAAAGTACTCTTCGCTGCGGTGCATGATGTACTGCGAGAAGAAGAAGTGCGCCCCCGGCGGAATCCGCCACGGTCCCAGCGTCACCGGCTTCGTCGACATCCGTCCCATCGCCCACGCCGGCGGGTACAGCCGCATCGCCTCCGCAAAGACCTGTTCCGTATAGCGAAGCTGCGGGTAGTCCGCCAGCGTCGGCAGTCGGTGCGTGCCATCGCCATTGCCCAGCACCGCATCGAGCTCCGCATGCAGCTTCGCCTCGGCGTCGGGGTTCTGGCTCAGCAGGTACCACGTCCAGGTCAGTCCATTGGCAACGGTCTCGTACCCTGCCAGGAAGATCGTCAGCACCTCGTCGCGCACCTGCTGGTCGGACATTCCGGTATGCTCGCCGAGCGCATCCTCCTCGTCGTCCTTGCTCGAAAGCAGCATGGAGAGCAGATCGCCTTTATCGACGCCCGCGGCTTTGTGCTCCGCAATCAAACGGTCGACCGTCGCATTCAAACGGTCGCGCGACCGCCGAAACTTGATGACGCCTGGGATCGGCCAGTTGAGATACGATTCCAGCTTCGGCAGGCCGATCAGGAAGTTGTACAGGCCCATGATCGCGTTGACATCGTCGTTGATGCGCCGGACATCGTCCGTCACCTCCGTGTCGAACAGCGTCCTCGCCACAATCTCGAGCGATAGATCCATCATGCCTGCGGCGATATCGATCGTTGCCCCTGCCTGCCACCGATCGCGCTGCCCCGCTGCAGCCGCGGCAATCGTCTCTCCATACGCCTGGATGCGCTGCCGGTGAAACGCAGGTGCGGCAATGCGGCGCTGCCGTTTATGGATCGGATCGTCCGACGTAATCAGCCCTTCGCCCAGCAGGATCTTCATCCGCTTCAGCGTGCGCTCCTTCACAAACGACCCGGCCTGGTTGATGAGAATCTCGCGAATGTACTCCGGGTCGTTGACGAAGATGATGTACGTGTTGAACAGGCGGTAGTGCGCGATGTTCCCAAATTTTCGGTGCAGATACTCGAACAGCAGGATCGGATGGCCCAGCTTCACCCACGGCTTAAACGCGTAGTAGGGCAGGGAGAGCGGCAGCCCCGGAGGAATCTTCCATGCTCCGTCCGGGGCAGTCGCCTTGGGATCGATCTCGACGATGGGCGGTGTGGTCATAGCGTGGGCAGACGCGCTTCCACCGCATCGCGAATCTGCAGCTCAATCAGGTCGATGGAGGCGTCGTCCGTGATGGCCAGGACACGCCCCGTCTCGCGCACAGCAATGGCCAGGTACGCCCCATGAATGCGTGCGTAGAACTCGTCCGACTCGCGTTCGAAGCGATTCTCGTCCGTTCCTTCGGTCTGGATATGCTTCTGGTTCCGGCGGCGCGCGCGGTTCAGGGACGTCTGCAGATTAGGCAGAAGAAGCAGCGTCAGATCCGGCTGAAGGTTGCCGCAGAGAGCCTTGTGCAACGCAAGAATCGGCTCCGAGCCAAGCCCGCGCCCTCCGCCCTGATAAGCCTCCGACGAGTCCGTGTACCGGTCGCAAAGGACGATCGCGCCAGCCTCAAGCGCAGGCAGAATCACCTCGGCGATGGACTGCGCCCGGTCCGCGAACATCAGCGCCAGTTCGGTATGCGGGGCGATCGTGCCCAGCGTCGCTTCGGAGCGGGAATCAAGCAGAATGGAGCGGATGCGGTCGCCCAGAGGCGTCGATCCTGGATTGCGCATCGTGATAACCGTGCGACCGGTATCGGTCAGGTACTGCGCAAGGCGGCGAAGCTGGGTCGTCTTGCCGGAGCCGTCCAGACCCTCGAAGGTAATAAAAAAGCCGCGTGCCATAAGGACAGGGTATCGCCTTTACCCGCTAGCGTGTAGCGGCCTTTGGCGTCAGGCTCCATTGCGCCGCTGAATTGGTGATGTCAATGGAAAGCCTGCCTTCGATGCTCTCATTCAACGACGGCCCATCGGAGGTGTGATCGTGGTGCATCGCATCCGTGTAGAGCAGCTTCGTCGGTCCGGAGCCAAGTACCTTGAAGCGATAGTGAAACACACCCTCCGGAGCCAGATTCTCCGTGCCGAAGCTCGCGCTCGGGTAGTCCACTTCAAGCAGAGGAATCGGAGCCGACGTGTGGTTCGTGACCGTCGCTTCGATATAGCGGGAGTGGCAGCCGGCGGTAAACAGGAGGGTCGCGGCAAGAGCCAGCAGGGGGACAGAACGCATGCCTCTAGGGTATCAGGTTGACTGCCGAAGACAGGACGGAGCGCGTTCCCGCCCGGCTGTACTAAGATCGCAAGCATTGGAGGAAGCATGAAACCACAAGAGCTGGAGCATGGCGCAAAGGCACCCGAGAAGATCACCCAGCGCATTCACGATCTCGCCGACTGGCGTGGCGAAACCCTCGCCCATATCCGCCAGCTCATCCACGAAGCCGACCCCGAAATCGTCGAGGAGTGGAAGTGGAGAGGCGTCCCCGTCTGGGAGCACGACGGCATCGTCTGCACCGGCGAATCCTACAAGCAGGTCGTAAAGCTCACTTTCGCCACCGGAGCCGAGCTCGACGATCCCAGGAAGCTCTTCAACTCCAGCCTGGAAGGAAACGTGCGCCGTGCGATCGACATTCATGAAGGCGAGAAGATCGACGAGGCCGCCCTCAAGCAACTCATCCGCGCAGCAGTCGCGGCCAACACCACTGCGGTCACCGCGCGACTCGCCAAAAAGAAGAAGCCTAAGACTGCTTCTTGAGGTCCCGTAGAATCCCGGGAAGTTTATTGATCAGCGCCGTAGTCCGCAGCCACTGCATGCTGTCGACCGCCGGATACCCACTGACCTTCTTGCCCGCCGCGACATCGTTCGGGATCCCCGACTGCGCCGTCGCGATCACCCCATCGCCCACGGTCAGATGTCCCGCCACCCCAACCTGCCCCGCAAGAATCACGTTCTTCCCAATGGTCGTCGACCCGGCCAGGCCAACCTGAGCACAAAGCAATGTATTCGGTCCAACCGTGGATCCGTGCCCGACCTGCACCAGGTTGTCGATCTTCGCCCCGGCCTGGATCCGCGTCTCGCCGATCGAAGCCCGGTCGATACACGCATTCGCCTGTACCTCGACGTTGTCTTCCAGCACCGCTGGCCCGGACTGCACAATCTTGTACCAGGGCCCACCGGGCAACGGATTCGGCCCCTGCTGCCGCGCGAACCCAAAGCCATCCGCCCCAATCACCGCGCCATTCTGCACGATGACCCCATCGCCCAGATGGCAATGCTCTCGCACAATCGCATGCGCATGCAGGAAAAGATGCGCCCCGGCGCGAACCCCCGGATAGACCACCGCATGAGCCAGAATCGTCGCATGCGGCCCAATCTCCACGTCATCGGAGATGACCGCATACGGCCCAATGTGCGCGCCTTCGCCAATCTTCGCCGTCACTGCGATCACCGCCGTCGGATGGATCCCCATCGCATAGGCCGGAGGCGTATAGAACAGCTCAATTGCACGCGCGAACCCAAGGTAAGGATTCGCGAGACGCAGCGTAGCCGTCTCGATCTCGGGGAACGCAGGATCGACCAGAATCGCCGTAGCCCTGGTCGTCCGCGCCATCGCGGCATACTTCGGGTTTGCCACGAAGGTCAGGTGCCCCGCACCCGCCTCCTCGATGCCGGCAATGCCGGTGATCTCAGCCGCGGGATCACCCACGAGCGTCGCATCCAGATGGCGGGCTATGTCTGCGAGCTTCATACCTTGGGCGTCTCGTCGCGGGCAATCGCGCGCTTCAGCACAACATCCAGCGCCGCCCGCTGTTCGGCATACTCGGCTTCGGTAATCTTTCCGGTCAACCGGTCCGACTCCAGCGTGAAGAACTCCTCCTTCAGCGCACCCAGCACGCCCACCGGAGCCGCCGGAGAAATGGGAACCGCTGCCGCCACACCCTTGCCGCCAGTAGTCACCATGAAGCCCGCGCCGGCCGCCAGCACCAGCCCAAGTCCACCCAGAATCCACCACTTGTACTTCGCCCACGGATCGTTCGAGCCTTCCGGATCGATGGGATTGCCGAGCCCGCCACCCGGACGCGTGTCGTTGCCCGTCGGAGCCTGTCCCTGCACGCCCTGCGAGGGTGTATCCTGCGGTCCACCTGTTCCCGGCGTTGCGGCTGCGGCATCGCGCGGCAACTGCCCCGTGCCTGAAATCGTAAACTCCAGCGGCTGCGAAGGCTGCACGTTCCGCGCCACATAGGTCTGCGCCGTCGTCTCCTCCGTCACCGCGGTGTACGGAGCCGATGGACCAGCCTTGAAGGTCATCGACTTCGGCATCATGATCGCGATCGTGTCGGTCGGCATCACCGGATGCGGCGCAAACTGGAACGATCCCGAGTAGGGAACGGTGTACGTAATCTGAAACCGCGTCTCGCCCGGACGAATCGGGAAGACGAACGCAAAGTGGTTCGGCTGGTCGCCAAGAGGCACGGGAGCCGCCTGCACCGGCATGCCGCCCGGCCCAAGCGCCGCCGAGCCCGCCACCACCGCACCCGCCGGCAGATAGAACTCAAACGGACGATCCGAGAACTGCGTCATCGGAGGCGTCGATTCGTTCTTCACAAAAAAATTCTCGACAATACGCAAGCCGGCACCGCTCGGGTCGGACTGAATCCGCATCACATCGGCTTCGCTCGTGATCCCCGCCACCTTCGCCGCCGCGTTGTAGACCTCGACCTCCACCGAATCCGCACCCGGCTGCACCGGACGGAAGTAGTTGGCCTTGTCATGCGTCACGCGTACCAGATGAATGCCGTCATCCGGCACGTCGAGCTTGAAGCGCCCCCTGGCATCGGTCTTCGTCTTGGTCGACTCCTGCATGCCCTGCGCCAGCTTGATGAGGGTCACATCATCCCCAGCGGAGGGCTTGTTGGTCGTCTTGTTCGTCACCACGCCCGACAGGGTGGAAGCAGCAAACGCAGAAGGCAAAAGGCAAAGAAGGGCAGCGGCAGAGAGGACTTTCGATGAGAAGCGCACACCTGATTTTACGTCAGAATACGCCTCAGTCCGGGTGTAAGCTTTCCGCACGATGATCGATCTCCCCACCGATCCGGTCCAACTCCCTCAGCGCTTCCTTCAAGCCCCGAAGCGAAGCACCGTCGTCATCGTCACGCTCTTCATCGCTCTATTCTTCATCACCCCCGCCGTCGCCTTCACCGCAATGGCATGGCGCTCCTGCGATGGCGCATCGTGGCGCATTTTATTCGCTTCCGTTGCCATCCTGTTGTTCGCTCTGCCGGCCAGAATCGCCTTCATCGCACGGCGCAGAAAAATCCGCACCGGCCAATGGCCCGCGACCGCGGAGGAGCGCCTGGAAATGCGCAGGAAGTGGGGCCGCTGGGGGGAACCACGATGGATGTCCCGCAGCGCGCCATGGCTTGGATACGGCACAGTCCTTGTTTGGAGTGCCATGGCGCTCCTCAAACTCCGCCAGTGGCACACCCGAACCCACGCACCCTCTGACCTCATCATGGCCGCGCTGTGGGCCTTAACCGCCGCATTCAGTCTTCTGTCTGCTCGCGTGAACGCAAAAAAAGTCGCAAAACAGTCGCAGTAGCCTAACGCCCGCCCAGCCCCTTCATCTCCGCCAGCACCCGAGCTGCCTCATTCTCCAGGCTTGTCCTCTGCTCCACGAAGTCCTCTTCCGGATACTTCCCGGCAAGGTTCTCGAAGTTCAGATCCCGCAGGTTCTCATAGATCACATCGCGCCGCTCGCGCAGGTAGTCGAGACGCGTCTTGTCCGCCTGACGAAACGGATTCTTATCTGGCCAGAAGATAAACGCAAACAGCAAAAGCGAAAGAACAGCACCGCAGAGGAGTCCCATTTAGTATTGCGTCTCCTGTCGAATCTGTGCGCGCAGCGCGTCCGAAATCGGTGGCGCGCCGCTCCCCGGGCCATCGGTCGGCGGACGCCGCTTACGCCATATCTTGATCAAAAAAGCCACGCCGACCGTAGCAAACAGAAACACCGCCATCGGCGTAATCCACGCCACATCGTCGAACCCGCCACGCATCGGAGCCGCCAGCACAATCGCTCCGTACTTCGCCGCGAACCAGTTCAGAATCAGGTTCTCCGGACCACCCAGATTCACCTGGTCATGCAGCTCGCCGATCATGCGCGTCGAGTCGGGGCAGCCAACGTGGTTGCACTCCAGCAGAATCTGGTTGCAGCCACACACGCACATCATCTCGTGGCCGACCTTGTTATAGATCTGCGCCGGATCCGCCGCGCCCATCAGCCCGACACACAGCAGCAAGCCCGCGACCAGCGAAAGATACTTACGCATGCGCGGAAGCCTCCGCAGCCCTGGCTTCACCCGCTGAGACAGTCCGCGTCCCACCGGGCTTGATCGCCGGCACCAGGGCCAGCAATGTGCCCATCGCCACAATTACCACGCCAATCCAGATCCACACGATCAGCGGATTGATGAACACCTTGATGATCGGCTTGTCCGTATCCGGGTTCTTGCCTTCATAGATCACGTACAGATCGTTCTGCAGCGTCGTATGGTTCGCTACCATCGTCGCGTACGTCTGGCTCGCGTTGTAGAAGCGCTTCTCCGGGTTCAGCGTCGTAACCTTCTTGCCGTACTTGTACGCATCCAGCACCGCGAACTCAGTGTCGTAGTTCGGGTTCGAGTCCTGTGTAAAGCTCTGGCACACAATCTTGTACGGCCCAATCAGCAGCGTGTCGCCGAAGCCCATCTCCTGCTCCTTCGACTGATTGAACGCGCCACCCGCGATCCCGATGAACATCACCACGATGCCAAAGTGGACAAGGTACCCGCCATACCGGCGCGTATTGCGCCGCACCAGCGTCACGGCCGAATGGAAGAAGTTCTTGCTCGTCTGCGTCATCACCACGCCCACGCCGCGGAAGAACTCCGACGAGATCGCCGTCACCACACCCGCCGAAAGCGTAAACGCCATTAACGAGAAGATCGTCGCATGCATGTCGTCGCCGTCTTTCCACGGACGAACGCCCGCGATCATCAGCACGACCAGCGTCACGGCCATGGCAATACCCGGCAGCACGAAGTTACGCTTGATCGCGCGAATCGATGTCGAGCGCCATGCCAGAAGGGGACCAAGCCCCGTCAGGAAGAGAAGAAACAGCCCGATCGGGATATTGACGCGGTTATAGAAGGGAGCGCCAACCGTAGCCTTCTCGCCCTTCACATACTCCGAAAGTACCGGGAACAGCGTGCCCCAAAGCACCGTGAAGCAAGCGACCAGCAGGATGAGGTTGTTGAACAGGAAGCTCGACTCACGGCTCACCAGTGACTCCAGCCGGTTCTCGCTCACCAGGTGATCGCGGTTCTTGAAGAACACAAACAGGCACACCATGAACGAAAGAAGGATGAACCCATAGAACCAGTAGCCGATATTCGACTGCGCGAAGGCATGCACCGAGGCCACAATCCCCGACCGCGTCAGCAGCGTACCCAGAATCGTCAGCAGGAACGTCGAGAAGATCAGCCAGACGTTCCAGTTCTTCATCATGCCGCGCTTCTCCTGCATCATCACCGAGTGCAGAAACGCCGTGCCCGTCAACCAGGGCATCAGCGAGGCGTTCTCCACCGGATCCCATCCCCAGTACCCACCCCAGCCCAGCACGGAGTACGCCCAGTGCGCGCCCAGGAAGATGCCGCACGTCAGGAACAGCCACGTCACCATCGTCCAGCGCCGCGTGATATGAATCCACTTCTCACCCGGATACCGCATGATCAGCGCGCCCAGCGCAAACGCAAACGGAACCGAGAACCCCACATATCCCAGGTAGAGCATCGGCGGATGGATGACCATCTCCGGGTATTGCAACAGCGGATTCAATCCAAATCCATCCAGCGCCACCGGCCCCGGCTGAATGTCGAACGGGTGCGCCGCGAAGTTCAGCAGCAACACAAAGAACAGCTGGATGCCGGCGAGGATCGTCGACGCGAAGGCCGACAGCTTCACATCCACCTTATGGCGGAATCGCAGCACAAACCCATACGCCGAAAGCAGCCACGCCCAAAGGAGAAGAGAGCCCTCCTGCCCCGACCACAACGCCGAAAACTTGTATGCGGTGTGCAGGTCCTTGTTCGTGTGGTGCATGATGTACGCAACCGAGAAGTCGTTGGTAAACGCCGCCCAGCATAGTGCGAACGCTGCGCAGCTCATGGCGATAAAACTCGCCATGCCGGCGCGACGGGCCGTCTCACCAAGCCTGCGGGCCGCGGCGTCGTTGGTGCGGGAGAGTGCAGGCGTCAGCGCGAACGCGCCGGCCACCAACGTATAGAGGCTCAGAATGAGCGCCAGGAGCAACGTGAACGAGCCGAACTCCGGCATGGGATGGGTAGGCATGAGTTTACTTGGCTTTCATTCTCTCAAGCCGCAGAGGGAAGGGCAATGTTTCGGCGGTAAACGGACGCGGAGGGTGGAACTCGCTCTCCACCAAAAGGACACTCACGCTGCGGGAAACCTCATCTTCTACGAATCTCATCCTGCCCGAGCAGACCGGAAGCTTGCCAACCTGGAAGAAAAGAGGGTGCTATTTCTCGAAAACGGAATGTATGGTCTTTTGGCCACGTTTCCCATGCATGGGACCACGTTTTACCGTACCGAAAACTGCAGGTAAAACCCGAAGACACAGGGAGAAACTCCAAGAACGCGGTAGTAAACCCCACAAATGCCTGGAATTCACTACAAAAGCCAAAAAAAGGGTTTTAAAAGAGATATTTCGTCCCTTCGCCGAAGAAGAAGGAATCTTTCGACTGGGATATTGGTCAGACCTCTCCGCAGGTCAGGTGCCCGGGAGAAGGGTGTGAACGGTCGCGAGGAGGAGATCGGGGAGGAGGGGTTTCAGCTTGAAGACGACGTTCAGGTCGGCGTATTCGGCCTCGGCCTCTTCGAGGCCGCTGATCACCAAGACCGGCATCGTGGGCCGAATCTTGCGTAGCTCCTGCACGAATTGGGCTCCGCTCATACCGGGCATGATGTGATCGGTGATGACCAGGCCGATCTCCTCGGGGAACTCGCTCTTTTGAAACTGCTCGAGCGCGCGGCTTGGATTGAGAGCCGCGATCACGAAATACCCGGCTCGCCTGAGGATCGTCTGGCGGGTCGCGGCTTGGACTGCATTATCGTCTACGAGCAGAACTGCTGAAGTCATCGTGCCTTTCGCGTACGTCGTCTAAGCGACATGGCGTCTTTTTTCTGTTTTTTACGCTTCTGCATGTGATGCGAATACTCGGCAAAAAGCTGTCTCTCACGTTGCCATATTCTTAGAAAGATTCCAACCGCGCCCGAGTACGGGATGGACGGAGGGGGCGAAACCAAGTAGAGTCGTCCCGTAGGAATGCTGTCTGAGCCGCGTTCCGATTCCTGAATACTTTAGGGCAAAACACGTGAATCTTGGTCTTGTTGATTGGCTGATCATGCTGGTGTACTTCGTCTTCGTGCTGGGCATTGGTTTTGCCCTGAAACGTTACATGCGGACGAGTCATGACTTTTTCCTCGCGGGCCGCTCTATTCCGGCCTGGGTCTGCGGTTTGGCGTTCATTTCCGCGAACCTGGGCGCGCAGGAAGTCATCGGCATGGGTGCCTCGGGCGCCAAGTACGGCATTATCACGAGTCATTTTTACTGGATCGGCGCGATCCCGGCTATGGTCTTCGTCGGCATCTTCATGATGCCGTTCTATTATGGGTCCAAAGCGCGGTCCGTGCCTGAGTTCCTGCGGATGCGCTTCGACGAAAAGACGCGTGCGATCAACGCCTTCTCGTTCGCCATCATGACGGTCTTCAGTTCGGGGATCTCGATGTATGCGATGGCCCTTTTGATTGAGACACTTGGGCTCTTCGACGGGCTTATGCCGCACCAGTACATCTTCCACGTTTCCGTGCTGCTGTCGGCTGTGATCGTGCTTGGATACATCTTCCTGGGTGGGCTGACCAGCGCGATCTACAACGAAGTGCTGCAGTTTTTCCTGATCGTCGCTGGCTTCGCACCTCTGGTTTGGATCGGTTTGAGGAACGTCGGCGGATGGCACGGTATCCAGCAGAAGCTTGGCCCATCCATGACGCACTCCTGGCGTGGCATGGCGCATGCGAATACGAATCCGCTGGGCGTGGAGTGGGTGGGGCTGGTGATGGGGCTTGGCTTTGTGCTGAGCTTCGGCTACTGGTGTACGGACTTCCTCGTGGTCCAGAGGGCGATGGCCGCGGATTCGGAAGAGTCGGCGCGGCGGGTTCCGCTGATTGCGGCGATTCCGAAGATGTTCTTTCCGTTCCTGGTGATTCTGCCGGGGTTGATCGCGGTCTCGGTGACCTCGCACATGGCGGCTCCGACGACGTTGTCCGCCTCGGGTGCGGTGACGCCGCAGCACTATAAAGGGCTGATTCCAGAGAAGATGAATCTGGTGACTGGGCAGCCCGTCGTCGACAGCAAAGGGGAGCCGGTCTACAACTACGACCTCGCGATTCCGGCGATGTTGCTGCATTACTTCCCGACGGGTGTGCTTGGGCTTGGGCTGACGGCCCTGCTGGCCAGCTTCATGTCGGGCATGGCGGGCAACGTGACGGCGTTCAACACGGTGTGGACATACGACATCTACCAGGCGTACATCAACAAGCGAGGCACGGACGCCCACTACCTCTGGATGGGAAGGATGGCCACCGTCGGGGGGGTCGCGTTATCGGTCGCCGCGGCGTACGCGGTGACCAACTTCAACAACATCATGGACGCGTTGCAGTTGATCTTTTCGCTGGTCAACGCACCCTTGTTCGCGACGTTCCTGCTGGGCATGTTCTGGAAGAAGACGACCGGGCATGGTGCTTTTGTGGGGCTGCTGACGGGTACGGCTGCTGCGCTGGTACACCACGGACTGACGTTGCCGATGGACGCAAACCCCGGCATTCATGGGGCTTGGATCCATCTCGTCCATACATACCCGAGCGATATGGCGCAGAACTTCTGGACGGCGATCTTCGCGTTCTCCGTCAATCTTGTCGTGACGATTGCAGTCAGCCTTGTGACGGAACCGAAGCCGGAGAACGAGCTGGTGGGTCTTGTCTACTCGCTGACGCCGAAGCCGGTGGAGGGCCATCTGGAGTGGTGGCAGAAGCCCTCGACACTGGCCATCGTGGTCCTTGTGCTGCTGGTCGCTTTGAATCTGGTGTTTGCTTAGGAGGGTTGAGATGGGACTGGATATTCGGATTCCGCTGGGCTTGTTGTTTCTCGCCACAGGCGGGATTATGTCGGTGTACGGGTTCCTGACGCGGAACAGCGCGATCTATGACAAATCGCTGGGGATCAATCTGAATCTCTACTGGGGTCTGGGCCTCTTCCTGTTCGGCCTGGTGATGTTCGTCATGGGCCGCCGGGTGAAGTGGCAGGACGATCCGGTGACGCCACGGCCGTGGGAGCGCAAGGGTGGCGGGCACTGATTGGTTAGACCAATCCGAGGTGTGCCGTCGAAAACCTCGTGTTCCCCAGATCCGCACACTTTGTGAGGCTGAGGGACTCTACTTTGGCATTTGTGGTGAATTCTGGGCATTTGTGGTGAATTTCAGGTTTTTCTGCTTGTTTCTCCGGGTTTCGCTGGGTTTTACCTGCAGTTTTCGGGACGGTAAAACGTGGTGTTTTGTCTGGAAAATGTGGACATTTCGTGGTCCGCTGTATGGATATTCGAGACCATTCTGAAATCCTGATCCCCGGCGAGCGAAGTCCGGTTGCGGCTTGCCGTTTCGGCTGACCGCAGTGGGATTTTGGGGTGGGTTTCAGGCTTCGGTTGGTCCGCGTTCATCTTACCCACACGGTAACTTGCGATAATGAATGGATGAAGCGCCGTATTATCGGGCACTACGAGTTCATTCGGAAGATTGGGGCCGGCGGGAGCGGGGTGGTTTACCTGGCGAACGACACGCTTTTACAGCGGCCCGTTGTCTTGAAGCTTTTGAAGCGCGGGGCGCTTACGCCCGAACAGATGAGGACGACGCAGTTGCGGGAGGCGAGGCTGGCCTCGGCGATCGACCATCTGAATGTCTGCGCCATCTACGATGTGGGCGAGGCGGACGACGAGGCGTACATCGTCATGCAGTACATCCCGGGCAAGAGCCTGGATGGGGTGATTGCGGCGGGTCCGGTGGGGCTGCAGATGCTGCTTTCGATCGGGATCCAGGTTTCGGATGGGTTGTTTGCCGCGCATCAACTGGGGATCTTCCATCGGGACTTGAAGCCGGCGAACGTGATGCTGACGGAGGGTGGGCTGGTGAAGATTCTCGACTTCGGGCTGGCGCGCCGTCTGAACATGGACAACATGGACTTCGACCCGTCGGCGCCGTCGAGCGCGGCGAGGATCGCTCCGGGGGCGACGTATACGGCGCGGGGCGGAACGATTGCCTATATGGCTCCAGAGCAGTTTGTAACGGGGCAGTCGAGCGTGCAGTCGGATATCTTTGCGCTGGGCTTGATTCTGTACGAGTTGGCGAGTGGGCGACATCCGTTTCACCGGCCGGACGCGCCGGAGTTTCAGTCGATCCGGGCGGTGCAGTTTGCGGACCCGCCAGCGCTCCGGGAGATCGCTCCGGATCTGCCGGTGGAGTTGGAATCGGTGATTCTGCGTTGCCTGGAGAAACAGCCTTCGGCTCGTTATTCCTCGGCGGCGGATGTGCGCGAGGCGCTGCGGACGACGATGAAGGCGATGCAGTTGGACTCGGTGGTGATGCCGGGGGATATTGTGCCGCACCACTCGACGCCGCAGGGCCGGCTGACGCTGGAGACGCCGGAGGAAGAGAAGAGGACGACCGGCCTGCTGTCGATGCTGGCGGAGCGGTTCCGCGAGTCGAGCCCCGTTACGGTGGGCAAGCAGAACACGATTGTGGTGCTGCCGTTCGCGAACTTCGGGACGCCGGGAGCCACTGGGGATGTGGCGCCGCTCTACGGATATGCGCTGGCGGATGCGATTGCGGCAAGGCTGGCGCGGATGCCTACGCTGGTGGTCAGGCCATCGAGTACGTTGATGACGGTGCCTACCCAGCAACTGGATCCGTTGAGCGTGGGGAAGAAGCTGCTGGTTCACTTTGTGCTGGCGGGGAACTTTCTGCGGTCGGAGAAGGGCTTCGACCTGAACTGGCAGTTGCTGGATGTGCCGCGGCAGAGCGTAAGAGCGGGCGGGTCGATCAATGTGGCCTCGTTCGATCTGATCTCGGTGCAGACGGAGATCTGCAACGAAGTCTTCAGTACGCTGCATGGGTTTGGGGATCTGCAAAACGACCGGGCGGTGACGCGGACTTCGCTGGATGAGGATGTTTCGGAGGAGTATCTGCAGGCGCGGGCGGTGTTGAGCTCGTTCATGTCACGGACGGGGAGCAGGGACGATTTGAACCGGGCGCGGGAGCTGTTTGAGTCGGTGGTGAAGCACGACGACGACTACGCGCCGGGGTGGTCGGGGCTGGGGATTACGCATCTGCAGTATGCGCGGCATGGGCTGGGCGGGCAGATGCATGTGCTTGAGGCGCGCAGGGCATTCGATAAGGCGCTTTCGTTCGATCCGCAGTCGGTGGAGGCGAATCTGTACCGTGTGTACATGCTGCTGTCGCGCGGTGAGAAGGAATCGGCTCGTCATGGGATCGAACATCTGCTGCAGACGGCCGGGAACGACTGGAATGTGCATCTGGTCGCGGGGATCACGCTGCGGGCGGATGGCATGTATGAAGAGGCGCTGGACCAGTTCAATACGTCCCTGCACATGAATCCGGCGAATGCGGCGCTGATCTACAACCACCGGGCGAGGGTGTATCAGTACCAGAACCAGTTGGAGCTCGCCGGGGATGAGATCGATAAAGGCCTGACGCTGGAGCCGAAACAGCCTTTGCTGCGGATTTCAAAGGGCTACCAGGAGATGCGGCTGGGGAATCTTTCAGGGGCGATCGATACGCTGGAGAGCGTGGCGCGGGAGGATCACTCGCTGCGGATTCTTTATCCGACGATTGCGCTTTGCTATGTGCAGTTGGGGGAGAGGGATAAGGCAGCTACGTTCATTGTGGATGAGACGTTGTCTGCGGCGGAGGCGGATAGCGAGATGGCTTACCGGCTGGCGACCTACTTTGCGCTGGACGGGGATGAGTCGGAGGCGCTGCATTGGTTGAGGCGGGCGATCTATCTGGGGAATGAGAACTATCCGTGGTTCTCGATCAATCCGGCCTGGCGGAAGCTGAGCGGGCATAGCGACTTTGAGCGGATCCTTGAAGATCTGAAGAAGAGCTTCCGGAAGAATCAGAAGAACTGGAAGAGGTTGCTGGCTGGGGTTCGATCGTAAAAACAGGCAAAAGATTGTGGGGAAAAGGCGGGAAAAGCGGGAAAGAGAGACCAAGGCGAAGACGGAATACCCGGGCAGTCATCGATACGAGGCCCTGGGTAGATATTGAATACGGGGTTCTTCGCTTCGCTCAGTTTGATTGGGCAATACGATGGGCGCGGCTTGTTGCCGCGCCCTTTCTTGTTTGGTTTGTGTTGTCTTTATCGGGCGATCGAGGCGATGGTGATGGGCTCGTTGAGGGTGAAGATGAGGTTGGTGTCCTTGGGAAGGACGGTCTGGCGGTCCTGCTTGAGCCACCATGCGGTGCCTACTCCGGCACCGACGAGGGCACCTACGCCTGCGCCGACTCCGCCGCCGATGACGGCTCCTGCGACGGCTCCTGTGCCGGTGGCGATGCCGAGGGCGGCTACGGTTTCCTTGATATGGTCGCGGCGGTAGAGGGTGCCTTCGGAGTCGATGCGGGTGGCGAAGGACTGACTGGTATCGATGAGCTGGGCGTGGAGGTCGTAGTGGGAGCCGTCGGGCAGGATGATGCGGTGGGGCTCAAGGTGGAGGGCGGCGGCGCCGCGGATGCGATGGCCTCCATGGACCTCGGTGAGGCGGCCTTCGAGGGTAGAGCCGGCGGGGATGAGGAGGTGGTTGTTCTGGTAGACGGGTTCCGTGACGATGGCGGAGAAGGGGTCGCCTGCGTGGTTGACGGAGGTGGAGAGGGTTTCGAGGACGCGGGCCTTGAGGAGGATGTTGGAGGGGAAGGCGGCGGCACGGGGGCCGGGGTCGCCTACGATCATGCCGTCGGGGTTGGGGACGGGAGTGCCGGCGAGGCCCTGGGGGGCGTCGGACGGCGGGGTGGCGGGGCGGTAGGGGGCGTAGGTCTCGGACTGGGACGCAGGGGCGGTGACGGGGGGGAGGTCTGTGGACGGCGTCATCGCGCGGCGCTGGGAGGCTACGGGCGTGGGCTGGTAGCCGGGAGGAAGCTCGGGATCGATGGGAGCGCTTTGCTGTTTGGTGACGGTCTCGGTATCTGGGGGCGGGTTGGACACGCCGCTGGTTTGCGCGGAGAGCGCGACGGGAAGGGAGAGAGCGAGGACGGCGGCAGCGGTCGTGAGTTTCATGGTCTTCCTCGGGAGTGCTGGATCGTACGTAAAGCTTAGACACGAGGGTACGAGGTTCTGTTGCGGATGTGGTGGGGATTCGGGAGCGGGGAATCGGGGGTGTCACCTCCCGTGGGAGAGATTTCAATAGGAGGTTCTGTTCATTTCTGTTTGGTAGAATGCAGCTAGAACGGGGTGGCGATGGAGCTGGTAGAGACAATCGGAGGGGCACGGGGGCCGATTGCGGTCGATCGTAGGCCGCGGTTGAACGACAGGCTGGCGCATCGGGTGATCTCGGCGGGCCAACAAAATTCTGCAAGTGACTATGGGAGTGGTATGACTGAGATTGTTTCGATCCGTGCACGTGAAATCCTCGACTCGCGAGGGAATCCGACTGTTGAAGCCGATGTGACGCTGAGTGGCGGAGCGATGGGACGCGCGGCGGTGCCGAGTGGTGCCTCGACCGGCGAACATGAGGCCGTGGAGCTGAGGGACGGAGATAAGGATCATTATCTCGGCAAGGGCGTGTTGGGCGCGGTGGAGAACGTCGAGACGGCGATTGCGCCGGAGCTGACGGGCATGGACGCGGCGAACCAAAGGCTGATCGACGCGACGATGATCGCAATCGACGGTACGGAGAACAAGTCGCGGCTGGGTGCGAACGCGATTCTCGCGGTTTCGATGGCGTGTGCGCGGGCCTCGGCGACGGCATTGAAGATGCCTTTGTACCGGTATCTTGGTGGCGTGAATGCCTGCATTCTGCCGGTTCCGATGATGAACATCATCAACGGCGGAAGCCATGCGGACTCGAATGTGGACTTCCAGGAGTTCATGGTGATGCCGGTGGGCGCGGAGACGTTCTCGGATGCGCTGCGCTGGGGCACCGAGGTGTTCCATACGCTGAAGGGCGTGTTGAAGAAGAAGGGTTACAACACCGCGGTGGGCGATGAGGGTGGGTTTGCGCCGAGCCTGAAGTCGAATGCCGAGGCAATCGAGCTGATTCTGGAGGCGATCGAGAAGGCCGGGTATACGCCGGGCGAGCAGATCTCGATTGCGCTGGATCCGGCGTCGAGCGAGTTCTACGACAAGGCTTCGGGGCTGTATGTGTTCAAGAAGTCGGATGGATCGAAGAAGACTTCGGGCGAGATGGCGGCGTTCTGGGAGGATTGGGTTCGTCAGTATCCGATCGTTTCGATTGAGGACGGTCTGGCTGAGGACGACTGGGATGGCTGGAAGCTGCTGACGGACCAGATTGGCGATGTGTGCCAGTTGGTGGGCGACGATCTTTTCGTGACCAACACGAAGCGCCTGCAGCAGGGGATCGAAGCCAAGGTTGGCAACTCGATTCTGATCAAGGTCAACCAGATCGGTACGATTTCTGAGACGCTGGAGGCGATCGAGCTGGCTCGTCGTTATGGGTACACCTCGATTATTTCGCACCGGTCGGGCGAGACGGAAGACACGTTTATTGCGGATCTTGCGGTTGGTACCGGGGCTGGGCAGATCAAGACGGGTTCGGCTTCGCGTACGGACCGGATTGCGAAGTACAACCAGTTGCTGCGGATCGAGGAAGAGCTGGGGCAGGCGGCGGCTTTTCTTGGGTTGGAAGCGTTGAATGTTGGGTAAAACACGATAACGATGCCGTTGTTGTGCGAGAGGCCTCATCTTCGGATGGGGCCTCTTGGCGTTTTGAGGTCTGCTGTTAGCACTGGAATCTCTGGCATCAAGGCTGCGATGGGTGCGGCGTGTACGGATTCTCTGCGGGATATTCGTCGATCGCTATGGTAGGTTTGACAGATCCCTTTTAAGGATCGACATGGCTCCGTCAACAAGAGACTCTGTAGTTTGCGGCTTGTTGTACGTTGTCTCCCTGCTGACCCTGGCGAGTGTGCTGCGTCATCAAGCCGGGTTTCCGCTCGATGATTCCTATATTCACCAGGTGATTGCCCGCAACATGGCGGAGACGCACGTCGTGGGCTTTCAGCCAGGTAGAGCGTCGTCCGGTTCGAGCAGCCTGGTATGGACGATGATCCTGACGGCGGGAGACATTTTGCTGGGACGGGTGTCGCCGGTATGGTTCTGTCTCGCGCTCAGTGTGTGTGTGATGGCGACGATCGGGTTCGTCTTGATGCGTCTGACCCAGCAGGACGGTTTATCCGGGGCTGCTGCGTGGGCGATTGCGTTGGCTCCTGCTCTGAGTGGGAACTTCCAGTGGCTTGGGCTGATCGGCATGGAGCACCTTCTGTTCCTCGCCTTGATGCTGCTGTTGCTTGAGATCTGGTTGAGGCCGCTGCAAGCGCGATCTGCGGCGACGCCATTTCAACTATTTCTGCTTTGCTTTCTGATGGTGTTGACGCGGCTTGAGGGAGTCTTCCTGATTGGTGCGGTTCTGGGCTGCTGGCGGTTTGCCGATCGGCGGATGAAGAATCTCGTGTTGCCTGGGGTGGGAACCCTGGCTGGACTGGTTGTTTCGCTTGGCTGGAACTGGAAGATTTCCGGACAGTGGATGCCAGCGAGCATGCGCGGCCGTCAGTTCCTGTATATGGCTGGCTACGGCAGGTTGGACATCAGGGTGCGCTTCCTTTGGGACTCCTGCCGTCGCATGCTGATGACCTGGAGTATCGGCTCGGGAGAGAGCGGGTTACATGGTGGAGTCTGGATGCTTTCTCTTCTGCTGCTTGGGGGACTGGTCCTGTTTGGAATCCGCGAATTGATGGCACGTCACGCCCGTCGATGGATCGTGTTAGTTTTATGCGCTTTTACGGTGGAAGCGGCTTATCTGTTTGTTCTGCCGGCGGCGGGACATGGCGGACGGTATATCGCCCTGCCCATGATGGTTTGTATGAGCCTCGCATCCTTTGGCCTTCATGCGTTGCTGACGACGATTGGGGGGAACCGGAAACTGGTTGGAGCAGGGGTGGGGATCGCCTGCGGGCTGACGCTGTGCTTGTCGCAGAGGGCTTGGATGCGGGCATCCGAGGCGGAGATCGAGCAGATCCGCACGGAGCATGGAGTGATGGCCGCATGGATGCAGGAGAATCTGCCGGCGGAGACGTTTACCGGGCTTCATCTGGCAGCCTTCGATATCGGGCGGATCGGATACCAGTTCCGTGGCCGCATCGTGGATCTCGGTGCCCTTGTCGACAGCCATTTTCTGCCGTATCTTCGGACCGCAAGGACGGGAGACTATCTTCGGGAACACGATGTTCGCTACGTCGTCCTGCCGATGACCGATCAGAATGATCGACTGGCCAGTGTCTGGTTAGCTTTGGATCCAGAGCATGGGGTAGAACTCACGCTGGTGCATACGGTGTGCGCGGATCGGGGAATCGCTGAGCTTGCCTGGATTGCCAGCGGAACCGCACTTCCTTGTCAGTATCTCTATTCGATACGATATGTGACACCTGTCAGGTGAACAGGCTTCCATCGGATAAACCGCTGAGGTGTGGGATGCACGGGGATTCAGGGGCGTGGCCCTTATGGCGATGAGACTGGAGTAAGCCGGGCACAAAAACAAAGCCCCGGAGGTATCCGGGGCTTTGTTGCTATCTTTTAAGCCTTTGCGCGGAGCACGATCGCCAGAGCGGCTAGCTTACCAGCCGCGGGTTTGCATGAGGTGCTTCTCTTCGATGGCGGCGGCGGCGAGACCCTTCATGCTGCCGATGACGGCTTCGGAGGCCTCGGAGACGATGCTGGGGTCGTTGAAGTGGGTGGTGGCGAGGACGATGGCCTTGGCGCGGGAGACGGCCTCGTCGCGCTCGAGGGGGTTGTTCTCGACGTCGAGGGGGGTTGCGCCCTCCTTCATGAAGATGCCGGAGCCCACGAAGACCGTCTCGGCGCCGAGCTGCATCATGAGGGCTGCGTCGGCGGGGGTGGCGATGCCGCCGGCGGAGAAGTTGGGGACGGGGAGCTTGCCGTTCTTGGCGATCCACTGGATGAGCTCGTAGGGCGCGCCGTGGACCTTGGCGGCGTTGTAGAGCTCTTCGTCGCCGAGGACCGTGAGGGCCTTGATCTCGCGGACGATCTGACGCATGTGCTGGACGGCGTGGACGACGTCTCCGGTGCCGGGCTCGCCCTTGGTGCGGATCATGGCTGCGCCTTCGGCGATGCGTCGACAGGCCTCGCCGAGGTTGCGGGCTCCGCAGACGAAGGGCGTGGTGAAGGCATGCTTGTCGATGTGGTAGACCTCATCGGCGGGGGTGAGGACTTCGGACTCGTCGATGAAGTCGACGCCGAGGTACTGGAGGACCTGGGCTTCGGCGAAGTGGCCGATGCGGGCCTTGGCCATGACGGGGATGGAGACGGCATCGATGATCTGCTTGATGAGCTTGGGGCTGGCCATGCGGGCTACGCCGCCTTCGGCGCGGATCATGGCGGGGACGCGCTCAAGCGCCATGACGGAGACAGCGCCGGCTTCTTCCGCGATGCGGGCCTGCTCGACGTTCATGACGTCCATGATGACGCCGCCCTTGAGCATCTCGGCGAGGCCGGTCTTGAGGCGGAGCGAGGTGGAAGTAGAGGTGGTGTCTGCCATGATATGTCTCCTTCGTGGGCCGAGGGCGGCTCTGCTATGCAGGCCGTGTGACTTTTGATCTCTCGGCGGTCTTGAAATGTCAGTTTAGCAGTAAATGGGGTGCGTGCATGGCCGGGAGCGGCGCAATCCAGTAGGGGAGACATGCCTTGCGGGTTTGGTTCATGGGACGGATATTGACGGGATATTCAATGCAAATTCATGGGTGGGGACGACGATAAGGGGAGTTTCAGCAGGGAGGCATGCGTGGATGAGCTGACGATCGTGATTCCGGCGAAGAATGAGGTCCTGATGCTGCCGCGGCTTTTGGAGTCGCTGTGCGGGCAGGACTATGCGGCGATGTGCGGGACGCGGGTGCTGGTGGCGGATGCGGGCTCGACGGATGGGACGGTCGAGGTGGCGCTTTCGTTTGCGCACCGTTTGCGGGTGGAGGTGATTCCGGGTGGCCTGCCAGCGGTGGGGCGGAATGCCGGGGCGCGGGCGGCGCGGTCGCGGTATGTGCTTTTTTTGGATGCCGATGTGGAGCTGGGAGACGCAGGCCTGGTGGGGCGGGCGGTTGCGGCAATGAAAGGCAAGGGGCTTGAGTGCTGCACGACCAATATCGGGTGTAAGCTGGGCGGGTTCTTCGACGATGCGCTTTACCTGGGGAACAACATCATGCAGTGGGTGGGGTCGTGGTGGAAGCCGTTCGCGACGGGGATGTTCATGATGTTCGAGTTGGAGGCGTTCCGGCGGCTGGGTGGGTTTCATGAACAGGCGCTGTTTGCGGAGGATTACCTGCTATCGAAGCAGGTTCACCGCAGCCAGTTTGCGATTGTCCGTGGGGTGGTGCTGACTTCGAACCGGCGGTTCAAGAAGCTGGGACACGGGCGCATGGTGTGGATGTTCTTCAAGACCATGATGCATACGTGGGATGAAGAGTATTTTTTGCGGGATCAGGGGTATTGGGAAGAGGCGGAAGGTCAGTTGTAAGTCGTCCGTTCTAAGTTCTAAGTACTGTTGTTTGCGACTTACAAGTTAGAAGGTACAACTGCTTTAGTGGCCGGCTTTTTCCGGGGTAATGTTGCTTGGGATCATGGCGGGGTTGATTGCAATGAAGAGTCCCTCGGCTTGTGCGAGCAAGGTGCCCTCAGCGTTGTGGAGTTGAGCGGAGTGGAAGAGCTTGCGGCCTTCGCGACGCTCGTGGGTGGCGGTGAGGGTGAGGTCCTGGTAGAGGGGAGAGGGGCGGAGGTAGTCGACCTCCATGTGGCGGGTCATCGCGAGCGTGTCGAGGGGGCGGTTGAGCTTGGACATGGCCTCGTCGAAGAGGGTGGCGATGATGCCTCCGTGGATGTAGCCGGGAGGGCCTTCGTAGATGCGGGTGAGGTTGACGGTGGCGGTGACGGTGGGATGGCCGGTTTCCGGGTGTTCGCTGCGGTCGAAGTGGAGGTGCAGGCCCTGCGGGTTGGCCGGGCCGCAGGCGAAGCAGTGGCCGGCTTGCTCGTCCAATGTGGGGGCTGAATTGTCATTCATTGGCATGGTGGCAGGGTAGCAGATTGCGCTTTACCAGGCATCTGCGGCTCAATACCCATATCCCAGAGGCGGGATGTGGGGCACCCGGATTTGTGGCGCTACTGGTTCAGGACCTGGAGGATCTGGGGGCCGAACTTGGCGGCTTTCTCGGGGCCTATGCCGGAGATGGACTGGAGCTGGGCGATGGTCTTCGGTTGCTGGAGTACCAGCGAGCGTAGGGTCGAGGAGCCGAGGACGAAGAACTGGGGGAGGCCCAGGCGCTCGGACTCGGTCTTGCGCCAGTCGCGGAGGCGGGTGTCGACGGCTTGCTGGTCGGGGGTGAGTTCGACCTCGGGTTGGGGGTTGGTGGCGGCGGGGCGAGGGGTGAAGGAGGGGCGGACGGGGACGGTGGCCGGTTTTGCTGCCGTGGAGGTTTTTACCCCACCCTTGGTGGATGTTGTCGACGAAGGGTGGGAGCCCCGATCCGGGGAGTCTTGCGACAGGGTCAGTTTGGACTGGCTGGCCGGGCGGGTTTTCTTTGCCGGCGTGGTGGGGGTGCCGTATTCGGCGGTCTCTACCTGCTCGTTGCGGCAAAGGGCGCAGATGGCGGCTCCGTAGCGGTCGGCTTTTTCTGGGCCTATGCCGCTTACGTTGAGGAGAGCGCTGATGGTGGTGGGCTGGGCCTCTACGATGGCGGTGAGGACGGCGTCGCCGAAGATGATGAAGGCGGGTTTGCCGGTCTTGGCGGCTTCGACCTTGCGCCACTCGCGGAGGCTAGTTTCGAGAGCTCGCTGGGCGGGGGTGAAGGCGGCGGAGGCGTCTTCGCGGACGGCGCGGCGGGTGGCTTTAGGGGAGGAGGCTTTGCCCTTTTTGCCGGCGGGGGCGTCGGTCTCGCGGAGGAGGAGGTCGGGGGTGAGGGTGAGGCCTTGTTCGGCGGCCTCGCGGCCCTCGTAGGTGAGGGCGGCTTTTTTGAAGCTGATGAGTTCGCCGGCGGGGTTGGTCCACTGCTCGGGCGTGATGGAGATGAGGGCGGCGCGGGAGAGGCAGTCGAGGAGGGCTTCGAAGGTGCGGCGGTCTTTTTCGGCGGGGGTGCCGCGGAGGGCTCCGGCGGCGAGTTCGGTGTGGAGCTTTCCGGTGGAACGGGATTGGCCGTCCAAGGCCCGCAGGATGGCGGAGAGCTGGCGGAGTTCTTCGGAGTCGGGGGGCTGGAGGCTGGATTGGGAGGTGGCGGAGGCGGGGTCGCAGGCGTCGCAGTGGCCGCAGGGGCGGGTGCCGTCGGCGGTGTCGCCGAAGTGGCGGATGAGGGCGGTCATGCGGCACTGGTGGGTGTCGGCGAAGGTGGCCATGCGCTCGATCTGGCTCTTGCGAAAGGCGACCTGGGTCTCGTAGCCGGTGCGCCAGGTGGTGAGGCCGGTGGAGCGGACGTTGCCGGCCATGTCGATCTGGGCGGCTCCCTGGGAGGCGAGTTTTTCGACGGCTTTGCCGAAGATGTCGGGGGACATGCGGAGCTGGCGCCAGAGGGGCTCGGGCATGAGGAATTCGGGCTTGAGGGCGCGGGCTACGCGGTCGAGTTCGGTGGCGGGGGGGTAGTCGCGCTCGAGAAAGGTCTCGTGGATCTTTCGGTCTACGAACGAGTGCAAAAGAATGGTTCGCGATGGTAATCCGTCGCGGCCGGCGCGGCCGATCTCCTGGTAGTAGGCCTCGACGGAGCCGGGGAGGGCGATGTGGAGGACCGTGCGGACGTCGGCCTTGTCGATGCCCATGCCGAAGGCAATGGTGGCGACGACGATGTCGAGGGAGCCTGCGAGGAAGTGGCGCTGGACGCGTTCGCGGGTGGCGGGGTCGAGGCCTGCATGGTAGGCGGAGGCCTTGGAGCCGAGTTGCGAGGCCAGCTCCTCCGCGGCCTTGCGGCTGGGCGCATAGACGATAGCCGGAAGGTTTTGTTTATTTTTCAATAGCTTGACGGCGAACTCGGTGCGGCGGGGCTTGGACATCTCGACGACCTCGATGGCGAGGTTGTCGCGGCGGAAGCCGTGGATGAAGAGCGCGGGGGATTGCAGGTTGAGCTGGTTGACGATGTCTTTCTGGACCGTCGGGGTTGCTGTCGCGGTGAGGGCGATGATGGGGGCGGGGCGCAGGGCGGGGAGGTGGTCGCCGAGGGTGCGGTAGTCGGGCCGGAAGTCATGGCCCCAGGCGCTGATGCAGTGGGCTTCGTCGATGGCGATGAGGGCTGGCTTCTTCTTGGCCAGCATCTCGGGGAAGCCGGGGACGCGCATGCGTTCGGGGGCGATGAAGAGGAACTGGAGGGTGCCGTCGAGGTAGTCGCGGCAGGCCTGGCGGGCTTCGTCGCGGGAGAGGCCGGAGTGGATGCGGGCGACGCGGAGGCCGGCGGCGGTGAGTTTATTGGCCTGGTCGTCCATGAGGGCGATGAGGGGGGAGATGACGAGGGCGGTGCCGCCGCGGGCGATGGCGGGAAGCTGGTAGCAGAGGGATTTGCCGGCACCGGTGGGCATGACGAGAAGGACGTCGCGGCCTTCGGTGGCGGCGCGGCAGACGGCCTCCTGGTTCGCGCGGAAGGCGGGGAATCCGAACGTGCTGTGGAGGAGTGTTTCGAGGTTCATACGGCTTTCTGATTTTCGCATATTCTTCGAGTCTTGCCGGATGGGCTCGCTGCGCGGGTGGCGGTCGAACTGTGAGTTTTCTAACGGTTGTGGCGCCAGCGAGTCGTGCGGGCGTCCCGTTGTTCGGTGCGGTCTGCGTGCAAACGCCGGGTGAGGGTTGGGGGAGTGTTTTTTACACAGCTTCTTGATGGTGCGGGGGTGCATGCTTAAGGCATGGTTTCGAGATGGTTGCGGATCGGGCTCGTTGTGTATGTGCTTGGAGGTTTTGGGGTTGGCTTTGCGCAGGACGGAGCGAAGCCTACTTTCTTTGCGCGCTGGGGGGATTTTTACAGGACGGATTGGAAGCCATTGGATCCGTCCGCCCCGGTTGCTGCTCCGGCTCCACGGCGTGGGCTTCCGCAGGCGCTGGATTCGCCTCCGTTCCCGAGCGCGGACTGGTCGTATGGCGGGTCACCGACGATTGGGGAGGCGGATGGGAACAGCTATCCGCTGATGACGGCGATCAACGGTGCCAGGAGCAGGACCAAGGTCTACGGATGGGTGCAGCCTACGCTGAACTTCTCGACTTCCTCGGGGAGCAATGCGCCGCTGGCGAACAATCTCTATCCGAACCGGCTGGAGATGAACCAAGTGGTGCTTTATGTGGAGCGGCTTCCGGATTCTGTCCAGAGGGAGCATCTGGATTGGGGATTCCACCTGACGGCGTTGTACGGGACGGACTACCGGTATACGACGGACAAGGGGTACTTTTCGAGCCAACTGCTGGTGCATAACCGGCAGTATGGGTTCGATCCCAGCCTGGAGTACCTGGATGTGTATATCCCGGGAGTGCGAGAGGGGATGAATATCCGGGTGGGGCGGTTTATCTCGATTCCGGGGATCGAGGCGCAGTTGAGCCCTAACAACTACTTTTCAACGCACTCACTGCTGTATGGGATCGATCCGTTTACCGATACAGGGGTGCTGGTGACGATGCAGGCGACGAAGCAGTGGGTGGTGCAGGCTGGGTTGACGGCGGGGCACGATATCGCTCCGTGGGCCAAGGGAGCGAAGCCTTCGGCTACGGTATGTGGCAGCTATACGACGACTTCGGTGAACAACAACTTCTACGTGTGCGCGAATGGCATCAATGACGGGAAGTACTCGTTCAACAATCTGCAGCAGTATGACGGGACGTGGTATCACCGGTTCTCAAAGACGTTGCACATGGCTACCGAAGCCTATGTGATGTACGAGCGGGATGTACCGAGCCTGGGCGGGACGCTGGTGCCGGAGACGGGGGCAAATGGGGCTCTCTGCCGGGCTGGAGTGCAGAGCTGTTTTGCGCCGGAGTGGGCCTTTGTCAGCTATCTGAACAAGGAGCTTTCTCCGCATACGTTTGTGGGGTTTCGCGGGGACTTTCTGAACGATAAGAAGGGGCAGCGGACGGGGTTCAACACGAAGTACACCGAGACGACGTTGACGTTGAGTCACTGGGTTGGAACAACGGTGCAGATTCGCCCTGAGATTCGGTTCGATCATGCCTGGGACAGGAATGCGTACGACAAAGGGACGACGCAGAACCAGTTCACGGTGGCTACGGATCTGATCTTCCATTTTTGAGGCGGTTGGGAATGTTTCTCGGCGGTTGTCCCCACATCGCAGAAGCGAGATGTGGGGACTCCGATTTTGTAGCCCGGGTTATTGGAGAGAGACGATGTAGGTGGAGGGGCGCGGTGTGCCGGGAAGGATGGCGCAGACGCTGACCGTTACCGTATCGGGGGCTGTGACCTGTGCGTTGACCTGGAAGGCTCCGCCAGGGCTGAAGCCAGGTGCTCCGGTGGTGCTGGCTACGGTGACTGGGACCATGGTGTTGTTCGCGCCGGGGATGGTGGCGGTTCCGGTGGCGCAGGTGCCGAGCGCGAGGGGGCGGCCTCCGATAGCGGTGGTGGTGCCGTGGAGACCGGTTTTTGCGAGGAGGGAGCCGCTTGCGGGATCCCACCTGATGTCTCCTCCGGGAAGGGAGAAGAGCGTGATGGGTGTGTTGGGCGTGTCGCGGTTATTTTGGACCCGGATGAGGATGTGAGGTGCGGGTCTGAAGGCTAGTCCGACGTCGAAGTAGCCGTCGATGTGGTGGAAGTCGGGGGCGTCGAGCGGGCCGCCGAAGGGCTTGTAGAGAGTGACGGGATTGGCGTTGCGGGTGAGACGGCCGATGAAGTTGTTTCCGCTGGTGCCGGGGCCATGAAGGACGAGCAGGTCGCCAACACTCCCCCAGCCGTTGGAGGGCGTGTTCTGGTAGACGTTCATCGATCGTCCGGTGACGCTGACGGCGACGTTGTGCGGGGCCTCGATGAGATCGGAGGTGGCCCAGGGAACTGCATTGGGCTCGCAGATGGGGTTGGCCCCGAAGGTGCGATTCGTGACGACCTCGCATCCGGGGTAGAGATGATAGCCGTCGAGGCCATCGACACCGACCGCAGCAGCCTCATCTCCAGTCATGGGGATAAAGCCGCCAGCAACCACGCCACGCCGGTTCATGCCGTAGATCAGGTGGTGCGGGTCGAGGGCTCCGAAGGCGTAGTAGGAGGAGCGGTAGCCGGTGAGGGCGAGGTTGGCGTCGAAGCTGATGTATTGGCCGCAGAGACCACCCTGGAAGATGGATATGCCGGCGGTGTTGGGGTTGCGGACGGCGATCGTGATGCTTTGGCTACCGCCTGAGGGGGTGGAGGCCGCCGTGATGGGAGCCTGCTCTGGATAGTTGGGGCCAGTGACACAAACGACGCCTTGGGGTCTGAAACGGCCTTGCTTGAGCGTGACGTTGCAGGTAAATGGGGTGTTGACCTGGGCGGTGTGGTTGTTGGGAATGGCGGTGTTGCAGATTCCCCATGCGGTTGAGAGTGGAAGTTCGTTATCGACAGTGAGGGTGTTGAGGTAGGTGCTGCCGGGAAGAGGAGCACTGCGACCGGTGAGGTGTCCGCTGATGGTGCCTTTGGTGATGTCGAGAAGGGGGGCTCCGTCGGTGGTCCAGTTGTTGCCGGACACAAAGGTGAGTGCTGGCGCGATGTCACCGGTGCCGGTGGTGGAGGCAATCTTGCCGTGGAAGTAACCGTCTGTCTCACCGACATTGGCGGCTTCGCCTTTGATGGCTTCGTCGGAGAGGGCGGTGCTTCCTCCGTCAGAAAACACGTAGTCGTAGGTGCCCATCGTATCGCCCGTCGCATGCTTGTTCAACTTGAGAGACCGGCCTTGCGCGATGCCGCGATTGGCTACGTTGAGTTCGTCCACATTGAGAAACTGGACGCGCCATCCGCCGAAATTGCCGAGGGAAATGCCTGGGCCAGTGGTGGTGAGTTCGGTGGAGTGGGCGGATTCGTGACCGTTGGGGTCCGCCCCGCCATGATCGAAGGTGAAGACGCCCAGGGTGCAATCGCGGGCGTGGGTCAACTCGTTGAGCGGGCAATTGGTGAGGCGGGTGGCCTGAATGGGGGCGGCATCGGGGTGGACGGTCTGGGAGGCGCTCTGGGGCGCAGTCTGGGGTACGGTCTGGGCGGGGGAGGTGGGAGGCAGAAGGAGCAAGGGAAGTAGGGCAGCGATGCGAATCCGGGGCATCATCATGCTCCCTAGGGTACGCTCTCTGGGGTGCGTTCCGGTGAACGGACGTCCGATCCCTTCCATCGGGTGGAAAGAACCTCTTCTGCGGGGGGGTATGCTTTGCTCTCCCAGGCCTCTGCGAGGCTCCCATGAGGACGAGACCGAACAGACAGTGAAGGGTGTTGATGAGTCGGATCAGTCGAGGCGGGCGGGAATGGGATCCTGCACGGAGCTTTCGGGTGCCGGGTGAGAGTCGAGTAGCCATGTGCCTCATTTGAGGATCGTTCCGGGGGGCGAAACATTGAAGGGAGAGTCCGTTAGAATGGGTCGAATGAACTATAAGGCGCGGCAGAAGAAGGCAGTGAGGCGTGTGGGGAAGTTGGCGGAGGCGCTGCTGGTGACGCATCTGCCGGATGTCCGTTATTTGAGTGGATTTACTGGGTCGAACGCGGCGCTGGTACTGGTTGGCGCGAAGGCGATGCTGTTTACCGACGGACGCTACACCGCGCAGGCCCAGGCCGAGGCAGTGGGGACGAAGGTGACGATCGCGGCGAAGTCGGCGGTCGTGGCGGCGTGTGAGTGGATGGAGGCAGCGGGCGTGACGCGGTGCGGCTTCGATGGCACGCAGACGACCGTGGCGGCGTTGACGCGGATGGAGGCGGGGCTTTCGAAGGCGTTCGGGGTGAAGGCGCGGCGGGAGATGTTTGTGGATGTCGGCGCACTGGTGGCGAGGCTGCGCGAGGTGAAGGACGAGGATGAGATCGCGATTCTGCGGCGAGCGGCGCTGTTGGGGTGTGGGTTGTTCGACCACATGCTTGGGTTTATCGAAGGTGGTATGACGGAGATGGCCGTTGCGGCAGAACTGGAATACAGGGCAAGGCTGGCTGGCTCCGAGGCGATGAGTTTCGAGACGATCGTTGCCAGCGGGGAACGGTCCGCGCTGCCGCATGGCCGGGCCACGTTGGCGAAGATTCCCAAGCGGGGATTCGTCACGCTGGACTTTGGGGTGGTGGTGGACGGGTACTCGAGCGATATGACGCGGACGGTACATATGGGCCGGGCTCGGGGTCCGGTGAAGGCGAGTGCGGTTCCGGGCGAGCGGGACGTGTATGATTTGGTGCTGGAAGCACAGGAGTCGGCGGTCCGGGCAGTGAAGCCGGGCGCGAGTGCCGGCGATGTGGATGAAGCGGCACGCAGCGTGTTGCGGCGAGCGGGGCTGGATGGATTTTTCAGCCACTCGACGGGGCATGGTGTCGGGCTTGAGATTCATGAGGGGCCAAGGCTTGCGGCGAAGCAGACGCAGACGCTGGAGGCCGGTATGGTCGTTACAATTGAACCGGGCGTTTATCTGCCGGGCAGTTTTGGTTTGCGTATCGAAGATATGGTGCTGGTGAGTGCCGTGGGCGGCGAGGTTCTGACGCCGAGCCCGAAGGCCTGGATTGAGTTGTAAGAGATTTTTTTTGGGAGAGATGATGGACGGGAACAATCTGGACGAGCTGAAGCAGTTGATTGAGTTTTTGAAGGCGAACGAGATTGCCGAGTTCGACATGGAGCGCGAGGACCTGAAGGTCCGGATCAAGTTTGCGGGCGAGGCTCCTGTAGCAGCCGCCCCCGGGCTGGATATGGCACAGTTGAGCCGGCTGATGGCTTCGGCGCAGGCTCCGGTTGCGGCTGCTCCGGTCGCTGTTGCGGCTCCGGTTGCAGCGGCTGCACCTGCTGTGGTGGAAGAGAAGCTGCATGAGGTGAAGTCGCCGATCGTGGGGACCTTCTATGAGTCGCCCTCGCCGGGAGCCCCCGCGTTCGTCAAGATCGGGGACATCGTCGAGGTTGGGCAGGTGCTCTGCATCGTGGAAGCGATGAAGCTGATGAACGAGATTGAGTCCGATGTCGCCGGGGAAGTGGTGAAGCGGATTGCTTCGAGCGGGCAGCCGGTGGAGTATGGCCAGCCTTTGTTCGCGATTCGGGCCAAGTAAAGAGAGACACGCACAAGGCAGATTCCCTTCGGGAATGACAACCAAAAGGGCAACGGTACGAAAAAGGCATCGGTTATTCATGTTTCGTAAGGTTTTGATTGCAAATCGCGGAGAGATTGCACTGCGGGTGATTAGCGCGTGCAAGGAGATGGGGATTCGGACGGTCGCTGTGTACAGCGAGGCGGACCGCAACTCGCTGCATGTGCGGTTTGCGGATGAGGCGATCTGCATTGGCCCGAATCGTTCGGCGGACAGCTATCTGAACGTGCCGGCGGTGATCTCGGCGGCGGAGATCACGGATGTGGACGCGATCCATCCGGGGTATGGGCTGCTGAGCGAGAACGCTAACTTTGCCGAGGTGTGCCGGGCGAGCAATATCAAGTTCATCGGGCCTCCGCCTGAAGTCACGCGCATGATGGGCGAAAAGTCCACGGCGCGGCAGACGATGAAGAAGGCCAAAGTGCCGATTCTGCCGGGCTCCGATGGCGTGATTGCCGATGTCGATGAGGCGCTGGAGTGGGCGAAGTCGGTTGGTTATCCGGTGATCCTGAAGGCTGTGGCCGGTGGCGGCGGGCGTGGCATGAGAATTGTGCGCTCAGCGGCCGAGCTGCCCTCGATGTACAACCAGGCCTCGACCGAAGCGGCGAATGCGTTTGGCAACGGCGACATGTACATGGAGAAGTTCATCGAGCGGCCGAGGCACATCGAGTTCCAGGTGCTGGCGGACGAGCATGGCAATGTGATGAGCCTGGGAGAGCGGGAATGCTCGATCCAGAGGCGGCATCAGAAGCTGATTGAGGAAGCTCCTTCGCTGCAGGTCTCGCCGAAGCTGAGGGCGGAGCTGGGGAAGACGATCGAGCGTTCGCTGAAGGACATTGGATATTGGAACGCCGGGACGATCGAGTTTCTGATGGATGAGGATGGGAAGATCTACTTCATCGAGATGAATACGCGTATCCAGGTGGAGCATTGTGTGACCGAAATGGTTACCGGTGTGGATCTGGTGAAGGCGCAGCTTCGGATCGCGCAGGGCGAGAAGCTTTCGGACATTGTGCCGAAGGTACCGGAGATTCGCGGTCACGCGATCGAGTGCCGCATCAATGCGGAGCATCCGGAGAAGTTCACGCCGTCCGCGGGTAAGATTACGGCGTATAACGTTCCCGGCGGCAACGGGGTTCGGGTGGATACGGCGCAGTATGCGGAGGGTGTGGTGCCTCCGTATTACGACTCGTTGATCGCCAAGCTGATCTGCCATGGCAAGGATCGCGAAGAGGCGATGAACAAGATGCAGAGGGCGCTGAGCCAGTTTGTGGTGCAGGGGATTCATACGACGATTCCGCTGCATCAGAAGATCTTTGCGGATCCGGAGTTTCGTTCTGGGGCCTTCGATACGAAGTTCATGGAGCGGTTTTTCGAGCGGCAGAAGCAGGGGTAACGGCTTCTGCCGGTGTTCCGGGTCAGGCTTCGGTGGGCATAAGCCTGCTTACCATGCGCTTGGTGGCCCAGTATTGTGCGATAGGGAAAATGCCAGCGGGGAACAGGAAGCTGATCAGAGTGGTGTAGAGGATGAGGGGCTCCCGCACGAGATGGAAGTGGCCGCTGAAGTACATGAGGCTGAAGTAGCAGACGCACATCCAGATGAAGAGTGCGGATCCAATGAAAAGCGTGTGAAGGGCAAGACCACGCCGGGACATGCGCTTCCATCGCTCCTGAAGTTTTGCGAGTTGCTTTGCGTTGATTGGATCGGTCAGCTTTCCGGTGAGCTTCACGGATACCTCGATGCTGCGGGGGTGAGGGTTTCGCGATGATTATCTCCCGGCTGTATGCGATTGTCGATGTAGATGTTTTGCGGGCGCATGGGTGCAGGGTGCGGTCGTTTGGAGAAGAGATGCGCCGGGCCGGAGTGGGGCTGGTGCAGTACCGGAACAAGAATGGGACACCCGAGGATATGCTGCGGGACGCGGCGATTCTGCGGGAGGTCTTCGCCGGGACGGGCGCTACATTGCTGATGAACGACCGGGCGGATCTGGCGGCGCTGGCCGGATGGGATGGGGTTCATGTGGGGCAGGGGGATCTGGCTCCGGCGGATGCGCGGATGGTTGCGGGGGCGGGAAGTATTGTGGGGATTTCTACGCATGTTGCGGCGGAGATTGAGGCCGCATCGGCCAGTTGCGCAGACTACGTTGCGATTGGGCCGGTGTTTGCCACGGGGACGAAACTGGATGCTTCGCCTGTGGTGGGCCTGGAGGGGGTACGGCGGGCGCGGATGCTGACTCGCAAGCCGCTGGTGGCGATTGGCGGAATCACCCGGGCGAATGCGCGGAGCGTGATCGACGCCGGTGCGGATGCGGTGGCGGTGATCTCGGGGCTGATAGTTAAGGGTGAATGTCCGGGACGGATTGCGGAGGAGTTTCTGGAGCTTTTGCGGTAGGTTAGTATTGCGTTACAACCACCAGTCCAATGGTCACCGGGTTTGACTCGCTTGAGCCCCGTGGACGAGTTCGGCTGGGGGATGCGAATTGAAATTTGGAGAGGTCTGACACGCATGCCCACAATCTTTGCAAAGAAGTCGATGGAAGCACTGATGGAGGAGTCCCATGAACATGGGTCGCACTCCCTGGAACGCTCGCTGGGGCCATTTGCGCTGACGGCGCTTGGCATCGGCGCGGTGATCGGTGCGGGCATCTTTGTATTGAGCGGACTGGGCGCGCAGACGGCAGGGCCGGCTTTGATGCTGGCGTTTGTGCTGTCGGGGCTTGGCTGCGCGTTCGCTGGGCTCTGTTACGCAGAGTTCGCGGCGATGATTCCGCTGGCGGGGTCGGCCTACACGTATGCGTATGCGACGCTGGGTGAGCTGTTTGCGTGGATCATCGGCTGGGATCTGACGCTGGAGTACGCGATGGGCGCGAGCACGGTGAGCTCGGGCTGGTCGAACACCTTTGTGGAGTTCCTGGCAATCTTCCATCTGAAGTTTCCGCTTTGGCTGGCGTACGACCACTGGACGGGATTGAAGAAGGCCTACGAGATCGTGGCGCGGCAGGAGTTGATGGCGGCGCATCCGGATTTCGTTTCCGGAACGAAGGTTTTCAGCGATGCCTTGAGCGCGCTGATGTCGCATCCTTCGCCGGCGTTGACTGCTGCAGCCCATGCCTTGCTGAATGCACCGAAGATCGGTGGCGTGGAGATTGGGTTCAACCTGCCGGCGTTTCTGATTGCTCTGGTGATTACCGCAGTGCTGGTGATCGGGATCAAGGAGTCGGCGAACTTCAACGCGGGCATCGTAGTGCTGAAGGTTGCCGTGGTGCTGTTCGTGCTGGGGCTTGGTTCGCACTATGTGAACAGGGCGAACTGGGGACAGGACTGGCACACGTTTGCTCCGTTCGGTGTCGGCGGGATCGGGCTTGCGGCGGGGTTGGTGTTCTTCTCGTATATCGGGTTCGACGCGGTCTCGACTACGGCTCAGGAGGCGAAGAATCCGCAGCGGGATATGCCGATCGGCATGATTCTCTCGCTGGCGATCTGTACGCTGCTTTATATCGGCGTGGCGGCGGTGCTGACGGGCATGGTGTACTGGCCGCAGGTGAACGTCGAGGCCCCGATTGTGCGGGCGTTCCTCGATCGCGGATTGAATACGGCGGCGAATGTGGTGACGATCGGCTCGCTGGCCGGTTTGACGTCGGTGATGCTCGTGATGCTGCTTGGACAGAGCCGAGTGCTGTACTCGATGGCCAAGGATGGGCTGCTGCCGCGTGGGTTCTTCGGGGATGTCCATCCTCGTTTCAGGACACCGTGGAAGGGGACGATTCTGGCCGGAATGCTGGCAGCGGTGGTGGGATCGGTGACGCCGATCGATGATATCGGCAAGATGGTGAATATCGGCACGCTGTTCGCGTTTGTGATCGTGTGCATCTCGGTGATCGTGTTGCGGCGGAAGGATCCGAACCGGCATCGTCCGTTCCGTACGCCGTTTGTGCCGGCGATTCCGATTCTGGGGATCCTGTTCAACGGCTACATGATGTATGAACTGGGCAGGGCGAACTGGATTCGTCTGATCGTCTGGCTGCTGATTGGGCTTTGCGTTTACTTCGGATATAGCCGGAAGCATAGCCGGGTACAGCAGGGCCTTACGAAGAGTTTTGAGTAGAAGAAGGCGCCGATAACCAGGCAAACGCCCGGGATTCCCGGGCGTTTGCCTTTGTTGGCTGCTACCGTCTGTCTGAGCCGCAAAAGGCGCGTGATAAACTCCGGCAAATAGACCCAAGCGATAAGATGCGTGTCATTCTGCGCTCTCCCCTGAGTGCAACCACCCTTGGGTATCTTTCACATCCCCATCCATGCAGGAGATCGATTGTTGGTGTCTTTTCCTTCGCTCCGTCGAATCACCGCCAGTGGTGCTTACCTGCCCGAGATCGACGGTCTCCGATTCATGGCGATCTTCGCGGTGCTGGTGTTTCACGTCCTTCTGTTATCCCAAACTTATATGGGATACTATGCGCTGCCTTCGAATGCCTTTGCGCACTTCACCTACGACTTGATGCTGAATGGACGCTATGGCGTTCCGGTATTTTTCGCCATCAGCGGCTTTATTCTCGGCCTTCCGTTTGCGAAGCAGTATCTCAACGGCGGCAAGAAAATCGGCTTTGGACCCTATCTGATGCGTCGGGTCACGCGTCTCGAACCCCCCTATATCTTGAGCCTCTTGATTCGCACTGGCCCGGTGATGGCGGCAAAGGGCTATACCTTCCTGTGGATTTTGCCGCATCTTCTGGCTAGCATTTTTTATCTGGATATGGCCATCTATCGGGATTACCCGGTGGTGCAGCTTGTTGCATGGTCGCTTGAGATCGAAATTCAGTTCTATCTGTTGATCTTCCTTCTTGCCCCTCTGCTCTTCCGCGCCAAAGCGACGCTGCGCCGTTGCGTTTTCGTTTTCGCGCTGTTTCTTCCGGGTACCGTGCAGTACTACCTGTGGAACTACACAGGTCTGTCGCATCATGATCTTTTCTTCTATTCGATTGGGGTCTGGATTCAATTCTTCCTGGCGGGGATGCTTGTCGCCGACATTTTCGTGACGGACCTTGGCCGGATTCCATCCACGTGGCTTTGGGATGTCTTGAGTGCTGTCGTGTGGATCGTCTTCTTCATCGTTCCGGACGGTGGCTCTCAGGTTTTCGGACCGGCTATGCTCGTTCTTCTGCTGCTTGGAGCATTCAAAGGGAAGGTCTTCCGGTGGTTTTATAGCCTGAGCCCTATTTCGATCATAGGTGGCATGTGCTATAGCATTTACCTTACGCACTCGCTGGTCCTGCAAGCTCTCGCTTTCGCTTACTATAAGATGGCGCCACGCGATCCAAGCTATCTTCGATTTGTAGTATCGATCCTGATCTTCATCCCGCTTCTTATTGCGGCAGGCGCAGTCTTTTTCGTGCTGATCGAGAGGCCTTGCATGGATAGGAGATGGCCGCAGAAATTGCTAGCTTTCCTTTCCGGCAAGAGGGAAGCTCCGAAGAAGCAGGCTGTCACCGTAGATGCCTCCCTTCCGCGTTGATCGCATTCACACAAGAAAGGCTACCCTGGGAAACGGGTAGCCTTTCTTGTTTCGTTCGCGACTCTAAGAGACCTAGTGGCTCAACTTCTGGCCGGTGATGCGGCTGGAGGGCTGATCGCTGGCTACCGAGCCGTCGCGGATGGTGATGACGCGGTGTGCATATTCGGCGATGTCAGGCTCGTGGGTGACGACGACGATGGTGTTGCCCTTGGCGTGGAGGGTGTCGAAGAGACCCATGATCTCGACGGACGTTTTGGAGTCGAGATTTCCGGTGGGTTCGTCGGCGAGGATGATGGAGGGTGAGTTTACCAAGGCGCGCGCGATGGCGACGCGCTGGCGCTGACCGCCGGAGAGTTCGTTGGGCTTGTGCATCATGCGGGAGCCTAGATTGACCGACTCGAGCACGGCCCTGGCGCGTGCGGTGCGCTCGGCTGCTGGTGTGCCGTTGTAGATAAGAGGGAGCTCGACGTTGTGGAGGCTGGTGGCGCGGGCGAGGAGGTTGAAGGTCTGGAAGACAAAGCCGATCTCTTTGTTGCGGATGCGGGCGAGTTCGTCGTCGTTGAGCTTGGAGACGTCGTGTCCGTTGAGCCAGTAGCTGCCCTTGGAGGGCGAGTCCAGACAACCGATGAGGTTCATCAGGGTCGACTTGCCGGAGCCCGAGGGGCCCATGATGGCGACGTACTCGCCGTGCTTGATGCGCAGATTGACGCCGCGGAGGGCGTTGACCTGCTGGTCGCCCATGACGTAGGTCTTCCAGAGATTGCTGGTGACGATGACGTCGCCGGGGTGGGGGCCGTCGGCGTTGGGGAACTCGGTGGTGGGCTGTACGGGTGCTAGGGTTTCGATGGCCATCCGGGTCTCCGGGTATTTCGATGCTGCGGGTTGCGGTTCGGGTTCTGCAGTCAGAACCATATCCCTGGGCTAAAGCCCGTTTTTTTGCGGTTCGAAGTGTCCGGGCCGAAGCCCGGACGTATCCTGAGAAGCAAACGCGAAGGCAAGAGAAGGTCTCCTTCGGGGATGAGAAGCAAAAACAGAGCCTGAGGCTAAGACGTCGGGGTCGCTTCGACGGAGTTGTCGATTTTGACATGGGTCCCGCTCTTCAGATTGCGCAGAACCTTGTAGCGCCCGGTGACGATCTCGTCGCCAGGTTTGAGGCCGGAGACGACTTCGATGTCCGTCGCGCCGGTGATGCCGGTGGTGACGGGAACGAAGTTGACGCGGAGCTTCTTGTTGACGGTGTTGAGGACGTAGACGCCCTGGATAAGTTTGGGCTTGGCGGTGTTGCCGCCGGTTGACGCCTGCGTCGCCGCGGGCTTGCCGAGGTGCTTGAACAACTCCGCTTCGGCTACGGGATCGCGCTGGACGAGCGATTGAATGGGGATGGTGAGGGCATCGGGCTTGTGCGCGGTGGTGATCTTGGCGGTAGTGGAGAGGCCGGGGCGAAGATCGTCCTGATTGGCGACGCCGTCGATGGTGACGACGACCTTGAAGTCCTTGGCCTCTTCGGTGCCGGTGGTGGACTGGCTGGTGGCGACGCCGGTGGTGCGGAGGAGGGCCTGGTCACCGACCTGGGTGACATGGCCTTTGAAGGTGCGGCCGGGGAGAGCGTCGACGGTGATGTCGGCGGTCTGTCCTATCTCCACGTTGACGATGTCGGTCTCGTCGACCTTGACCTCGGCGGTGATGACGGACATGTCAGCGAGGGTCATGAGGGTGGAGCCTTCGGCGTTTTGGATGCCGACGACCATGGTCTCCCCCTCGCGCACGGGGACGTTGGTGACGAGGCCATCAAAGGGGGCGCGGGAGATGGTCTTGTCGAGGGCGTCGTAGTTGGCGCGCTGCGAGGCAACGGCCTGGTTGACGTGTCCGCGCTGGGAGTCGGTCTGGGCCTTGGCCTGGGCGAGCGCGGCCTGGCGCTGCTGCAGAGTCGCGGCGGAGACGTCGAGCGCAGCCTTCTTGGCGTCGTAGTCCTGCTTGGCGATGAGCTTGTCTTCGTAGAGGGCCTTGGCGCGGCCGTAGTCGAACTTCTTCTGCTCGAGATCGGCCTGGGCCTGCGCGATATTCGCCTGGGCGGTCTGTTCGGCGGCGATGTAGGAGCTGACGTCGGTTCTGGAGGCGGCGATGGTCGCGTTCTGGGCGGCGACGGTGGCCTGGGGCTGAACGCTCTCCACAGTGGCGAGGACGTCGTTCTTCTTGACGTGGTCACCCTCTTTGACGTTGAGGTGGGTGATGCGTCCGAAGGCGGTGGCACCGATGTTGACATAGGTCTTTGGCTTGATCTGGCCTGTGCCGCTGACGATGGAGACGAGGTCCTGTTTCGTGGCCTTACCGGTGGCGACGGGCGTGACGCTGCCCTGGTTGCTGACGGCGGTGCCAATGCCGATGCCGATGAGGACCAGAACGACGACAACGATGATGATGATTTTCTTTGTGCTCATGAGCCTTTTCTTTTCGATTCTCGGGTCGGATAAGGGGTGCAGGTTGGATCGCTGTCAGCAACGGGTACGCAAGGCATTGTCTTCGGGTTCCCGGTGTTGGACGCTTTTCGGGGCGCGACCGCTCTTTTTTATGTTTGGGCCGCTTTCGTTTCGCGCGAAATGCGGTCCTACACGTATCCGTTGGTTTGGCAGAATGATATCAGGGCAGATGCGCTTCGTGGATTCCAGTTCTTGTCTTCGGGTTGCTTGCCCACTACAATCAAGGTTGCACTCTGGAGCATCGCGGCCACTATGAGAATTTCAGTACGTCCCCAGTTTTATTCGTTCCTGCTCCTCCCGTTTTTGAGCTTTGCTGCGGTGTCTGCGCTTGGCCAGGACGCTACGACGACGCCGCCTCCCGCGAATGGCGTCGCGAAGGGTCCGGTGGTGGTAGAGCACCCCGACCCGCTGAAGACCCGCATCTCGGATAAGAAGCGGTTCGAGCAGCAGAAGAGCCTGAAGGCTGAGTTGAAGGGCGGTTACAAGAAGTGGGTTGACGAAGACGTCCGCTGGATTATCTCGGACGAGGAGCTGGCGGCATTCAAGCAGCTCTCGAACGATGAGGAGCGTGACCAGTTCATCGAGCAGTTCTGGCTGCGGAGAAACCCGAACCCGGATTCGCCTGAGAACGAGTATCGCGAGCAGCATTATCAGCGCATCGCGTACGCCGACGAGCACTTTGCCGCAGGTAAGCCGGGCTGGCGCACGGATCGCGGACATATCTATATCGCATACGGCAAGCCGGATAACATCGATTCGCACCCGAGCGGCGGACAATATGAGCGTCCGATGGATGAGGGCGGCGGATCGACGTCGACGTTCCCGTTCGAGATCTGGCACTACCGCTATATCGAGGGTATCGGCGACAACATTGACATTGAGTTTGTGGACTCCTGCATGTGCGGCGACTACCACGCGACGATCGACCGGTCGGAGAAGGATGCTCTGAAGAACGTTCCGGGCGCGGGCGCAACGATGTCCGAGCAGATGGGGCAGTCGACCAAGGCGGATCGTTTCTCGAGCGGTGGCCTGGAGCAATTGGGCAAGGGACCGGGCACGGAAGGAAACCAGAGCAAGCAGTTCGACCGGTTGGACCGGTACGCGAAGCTGATGGCTCCCCCGCCGATCAAGTTCAAGGATCTCGAGGCGTTCATGGCGACCGGAAAGATTCTGACCGGGCCTCCGTTCCTGTTCGATGTGCGCACGGACTACGTCCGCGTGACGAACGAGACGGTACTGGTGCCGCTGACGCTGCAGATTCGCAACAAGGACATTACCTTCAGCAACAAGGACGGCGTGGCGATGGGCACCGTCAACATCCTTGGCCGCGTGTCGAACCTGAACCACAAGGTGGTGCAGACGTTTGAAGAGTCGGTAGGCGTGCAGGTGCCGAGCGAGCTGTTGGCTCGCAAGCAGAACGACATGTCGGTGTACTGGAAGGCACTGCCGCTGCGCCCGGGGCTGTACAAGATCGACATCGTGATCAAGGATGTGAACAATCCGGACCACATTGGTACGTGGCGCCGGAGTGTGAACGTTCCGAAGTACGATGACGATCATCTAGCCGCTTCGTCGCTGATCCTGGCCGATCAGATGGAACGGGTTCCTTCGCGGGATATCGGTGCGGGTAACTTCGTCATCGGAGATACGAAGATCCGGCCGCGGGTTCCGAATGCGATTGCGGCTCCGGTGACGTTCCATCGCGGACAGAGTCTGAACTTCTGGATGCAGGTGTATAACCTGGGCATCGATGAGAAGAGCAAGCAGAACGGTGCGACGGTCAACTACGAGATCACGGATATGGCGACCAACAAGGCCATCGTCGTGAGCCAGGAGTTGACGAACAAGCTGAGTCCGAACGCGGATCAGTTGACGATCGAGAAGAGCATGCCTCTGGCGAGCCTGCAACCGGGCAAGTACCAGGTGAGCATCAAGGTCAATGATGGAGTGTCGAAGCAGCAGATTGCAGAATCGGCTCCATTTATTGTCGATTAGAACTTTTCAGCAGGGGAGCCGCCTGTTATTGTGGGTGTCTCCCCTGACTGAACGAAGATGCGGTGAGCGAGCGCGGATGGTATGGCGATAAGCGGCCGCTGGGCAGGCAAAACCTCTTCCGTGAAACCCTGCTTGGGGCTTCGGAGAGATTTCTGGAGTGGGCCGGTACGACGCCTTCGGTGCCTGACTGTGCATAAGATCCGGATTGAATTCGTTGTGGCCGCACTGCTGTGGATGACAGCGGGATCGGGCTGGGCTGCGAGCTCAGACGCCGCCGTCTCGGGTGTGGTGCGGGATGCGCAGGGTGTGGCGCAGATGGGGGCGCTGGTCCAAATTCTGGGATCCGACGCTACGCTGGTGCGGACGGCCTATACCGATTTAAGCGGACATTACCGTGTGGAGAATCTGCTGCCTGGGCGTTATCAGGTGAGGGCAACGCTTGCCTTATTTACTCCGGCGATTCGCAGTAACCTGCGCCTGCCAGTTGGAGCGCGGGCGGTCGTTGACCTGACGCTAAGTACGGTCTTTCAATCGACGAGTTGGCTGCCTGCAGAGCGCAGGCGGGCGGATGAGCCTTCCGACGATTGGAAGTGGACGCTGCGATCGGCGGCGAACCGGCCGATTCTGCGCATGATCGATGATGACGGTCAGATTCTTGTCGTTTCCTCTTCGGCGACCGAGGCTCACAAGCCGGCGCAGCATGTGAGCGCTGCAGTGACGAGCGGGGACGGTGGTTTTGGGCTCGGCGGGGTGCATCACAAGTTCTCTGTCGATACGGCTTTCGAAGATGGTTCAGATATCGTGTTGCGGGGCGATCTGGGGAGCGAGCTGAGTGCGACGGGCCGGGCTCCGACGGCGGATTTCGATGCGGGATACGAGCGGAAGATCGGCTTCGACGGCGCGGCGCGGGTGGTGATGAACGTCCAGTCTCATCCGGAGATGCGCAGCACCGGGGGGGCTGCGGGGCTGGGCTCGATCCGGCTTGCTACGGCGCAGAAGACGAAGCTGGGCGACCTGCTGGATGTGGAGTATGGCTCGTCGGTCACGGCGATTCGCGTCTCGGGTGTGGGGATGGCGACGATGCCGTTTATGCGCATGACCGTTCACCCGGTCGAGAACTGGTCTGTCGGATACAGGATGGCGACGTCGCGGGAGTTGCAATCGTATGAGGCGCTCGATGCGCTGCAGGGAGAGACTCCCGTGGCTGCGATGGCGAACGGGCGGCTGGCGATCGAGAAGGGAATGCACAACGAGTTCGCGATCAGCAGGACGGACGGCCGGGGGCTGGTGCAGGTGGCTTTTTACCATGACGCGATCCATAACGCGGGGATCGCCGGTACGGGGATTCTGAGCCCCGACGATCTGCAGAGGCCTGGGGTGCAGGGGCTTCTGATCGATACGATGACCGACAGCTTCCGCCTGTTGAGCAACGCGTATTCGGCCCAGGGTGTGAGGGTGACGATTTCGGAGCCGATCACGCAAGGGCTTTCCGTGGCGTTTGCGGCCAGTTCAGGTGCAGCCTTGTCTACACGGGACTGCGCCACGACCCTACAGGCGGCCAGCGAAGGCATGCGTGTTCGGCAGGGGCAGACGGCCACCATTGCTCTGAAGGGGCGTGTGGCGGGCACAGGGACTAAAATACGGGCTGCGTACCGGTGGCAGCCACGGAGCATGGTGACTTCGGTGGATGCGTACGCTCCGTTCAGCGACCAGAGCTTCCTGAGCTTCTACCTGTCGCAGCCGCTGCGGTTCGGGGGAGTGCTCCCGACTGGGCTGAATGCAGTGGTCGATGTGACGAACCTTCTGGAGCAGGGATACCAGCCGCTGATCTCGAAGGATGGTCGTACGGTGTTTCTGGCGCAGTCTCCCAGGGTCATTCAGGCTGGGCTCTCTTACACCTTCTAATCTGGCGTTGTTTTCTCCGTTGGGGACCTCTGTCTGTCCATGCAGACTGTGACGAGGAGTTTCTACCGGTTGTGCGGGTGCCACGCAATCAAGCCAAGGACAAAGGCAGAATCTTCTGGATTCTGCCTTTGCTTTTGACGGCCGATGGATCACCCATACATCGGCTTTGGAGGTTCTGCCATGCGCCGCGCAGGGCCAAGGGGCATGCTGGAGGGGTAGCTTTGCCTTGGCTGTGGCCGAACGGCTGCAAGCCGCTGCGAGGCCTCACGCCGGATCTCGAGTTGTGTGATCTTCTCCGATACTGCCATGCTGATGAAAAAGTTGAGAGATGTGCCTTCTTCCAATGCCAGTTTCATGGCCTGCTCCCGGACGGAGAGGGGAAGGCGGAGAAGGAAGCTTTGCTTACGCTTGATCATGTCGTTCATGTTGCCTCGCTCTTGGATTGCTCAGGGGTGGAAGCGATATTTGAATAGATGGAACTGAGTTCCGTCCGCTGTGATTATGATCACAACCTTAAGCGCTGTGGAATTGATCGGCGTTGATCAAGATCAAGAAAAGCAGAATTTTATGTTTTGGACACCCTTTGGTCACATTGTCCGCGGGCGAACCGCAATGGGGCCAGACCGTGATGCTGACGCAAAAGGAAAGTCCCAGCGGTGGGCTGGGACTTTCGTGCAACAGGTGAAACAGATTTGATGGTGGACGCGGTAGGGATCGAACCTACGACCAGTCGATTAAGAGTCGAATGCTCTACCAACTGAGCTACGCGTCCATTTTGGGTTTTTTGAGGTAGCCGGCTTGCTTCATTGCCTCGCTGCACTCGTCCAACGCACTTTTTCAAAGTTATCACACTCGCCCTGATTTATGAAGCCCGGACGAGTGTTTCCTGTGGATTTATCCGACGAAATCGACGTTTGCCTTGTGAGGGATGATGCCCTTCTCAAAGCCCATGTCGAGGAGCTTGCGGATGGCTTCTCGGCCGTCTTCGCCGTAGCTGAGCGTGCGCTCGTTGACGTACATGCCGACGAAGCGGTTGGCTGTTGCGGTGTCGAGGTCGCGGGCGAACTGCATCGCGTAGGCAAGCGCCGGCTCACGGTTGTCGAGGGCGAGTTGGATGGAGTCGTGCAGGGCCTTGGTGGTGATCTCCATGGTCTCCTGGCCGAGCTTGCGGCGTATGGCGTTGCCGCCGAGGGGAAGGGGGAGACCGGTCTGCTCACGCCACCAGACGCCCAGGTCGAGGAGCTTGACGAGGCCGTCGTTGGCGTAGGTGAGTTGCCCCTCATGGATGATGAGGCCGGCATCGTACTTGCCTGCGACGACGTCGGGGATGATCTGGTCGAAGGGAACCGTGACCGTCTCGTAGTCGGGGTAGTAGAGCTTCAGAGCGAGGTAGGCGGTCGTCAGCGTGCCCGGGACGGCCAGGGTCTTCTTCTTGGTCTCTTCGAGCGTGATGCGCCGTGGTGCGACGATCATGGGGCCATAGTTCTCGCCGACAGATCCACCGCAGGCCATCAGGGTGTAGTTGTCCTGGAGGTAGGGGTAGGCGTGAAAGCTGATGGCGGTGACGTCGTAGAATGCCTCGTTGATGGCCTTGTGGTTCAGCGTTTCAATGTCGGTGAGTACGTGGGTGAACTTGTAGCCGGGGACGCGGACCTTGCCGGTGGCGAGGCCATAGAACATGAAGGCGTCATCGGAGTCGGGGCTGTGGGCGATGCTGATCTCTTGGATTTCAGTGTTCAGGGTGCTCATGGGTACTGTTTTCTCGAATTTCTGGGTGAAGGCTGGTTCAGTTTTGGCGCGGACGTTCGACGCGGGTTAGGAAAGATGCGTTAGGAGCGCGAAAGGGTGCGACCGGCGGAGTAAAGACCCGCGGCCGCGGCGACCTTGATGACTTCTCCGGGCAGGAAGGGGACCACGCCCATATGCATGGCGGTGGTGGTGGAGAGGTGAAGATAGCTGGCGAGCCAGGTGGCTCCGACGAGGAAGAAGAAGGCTGCGCCGACGGTTCCGGCGACCGCAGCGGAGGCGTAGCGGAGGGTCGCAGAGGCATCCACGCGGGGCGACTTGCGGGCCAGGGTGACGATGGCTCCGGCTGCTGCCGCGGCGAGGGGATAGGAGAAGAGGTATCCACCATTGGTGCCGAAGAGCTGCAGGAGGCCTCCGGGACCGGCGGGGCTGAAGACAGGCAGGCCGGATGCTCCTTCGATGAGGTACAGGACCATGGCAGAGAAGGCGACGACAGGGCCCAGTGAGAGTCCCACAAGGAGGACGCCGAAGGTGACGAGCGAGAGCGGTACGGGCGTGAAGGGAAGAGGAACGGCAAGGCGCGCGCAGACGGCAACGAAGGCCGAGCCCGCAACAGCGAGGAGGGCCTGTCCCGCAAGGGTCTCGTGGAATGGCTTGGCGGGCGAGAGGACGACGGTCTGGGAGGCTGCGGAGTTCATGGTGTTCCTTTCAGTGCGGCACCGGATCTGGCTTGGTGGATAGCCGGGTCAGGCCTGTTTGATATTAGACCGGTTGGGAGTGGCGCGGTTGGCCGGTTCGGGATCGTTAAGATCGCCGAGATCCTTATTGAAGTAAGCCCAGTCCAAGCGGTCGGAGACGCGTGGAGGTGCGGGTTTGCGCGGCGGACGGCGCACCCCGTGAATCGGGAGATCGTGCGTCTGGAGTTCCCCTGCTACTGCAGGGGTGACTGTCGGCGGCGTGACGGGAGAGATAAAAGGCCGCGTCTGGACCGGAGTCTGGATTTGATTCTGGGTGGGATGGAGCTTGAACTCGCGGGGATCGAAGAACTCAAAGGGACGAGCCGGGGCGGGCGCGGAGGGAGGGGCCGTGCTTTCGGGCTCCAGGAAGGGACGCTCTCCGGTTGATGGTTTGCGGGCTGGGGGAAGCGGGGCTTCGTCGACGGGCTGGCTGAGCCGGACGTGTCGAGCGACGGAGAGTGCGGCCCACAGCAGAGCGGAGAAGGCCAGGATCGAGATGGCGTAAAGAATTCCCATCGGCAAACAGAAGAATACCAAGTGCTGGGCGTTCTTGCACTGGAATCGTCGCAGGCATGTAGAAGCTTGATTCCCGGATGCTATTGCCGATTGACGATGAAGAGCGGGGGAAGTGTACTGGGATTGTGAACCACCAAGAAAACTCGGTGATGCGTGGGCGGTCGTTTCAGACGCTGAGCAGGCTTGCGCTCAAGCTTTGGGCGCAGCGGACAAAGCTGGCTACCGGAGCGGCGGCTGTGTTGGCCGTGACGATGGGGTATCACGTTGTTTTTGGGCACAATGGGCTGATCGTTTATAGCCAGAAGAAGGAAGAGGCGCGGCGGCTGGGCGCGCAACTGGACGACCTCCGGCGCGAGAACGGGCAGTTGAAGGATCATACGCAGCGGCTGGAGAGCGATCCCAACGCGATCGAGCATCAGGCTCGGGAAGAGCTGCACTACACCAGGCCGGGTGAGGTGATTTACACGCTTCCGCCGGATCCGGCGAAGTCTTCTTCGGCGGGAACGACTACAAAACAGTAGGTCGGGTTTCCATCCCATCACATCCTTTCAATGCTTTTTCGAATGCGCCATCCGTTTGGGAATGACCCGCGTTCTCTAAGCATGCAGACTTCCAATGTGTTGGAGAGGACTCCGCCGGAGGCGGACCACAGGATCCACTATGGAACCGGTGCGCTGCAATTCGGTGACCTTTTTTTGCCGAAGAATCTACCTTTCGGGGTTCGTGTGCCGTTGGTGGTGTTTGTCCATGGTGGGTGGTGGCGGTCGGAGTACGACCTGGCGCACGCAGGGCACCTTTGCGCTGCTTTGAAGGAGCAGGGATATGCTGTTTGGTCGATTGAATACCGGCGTGTGGGGTACACGGGGGGTGGGTGGCCTACTACGTTTCAGGATGTAGCGGCAGGTTTCGACTTCTGCCGGGAACTGGCGGTGAGCTATCCGCTGGACATGGAGCGGGTGGTGGCAATGGGACATTCCGCTGGGGGGCACCTGGCATTCTGGTTGGCGGGAAGACACCATGTTCCGCATGACTCCCCGGTTGGAGGCATTGTTCCTTTGGTGGGATTGCGTGGCGTGGTTTCGCTGGCCGGTGCGGTGGATCTCCGGTTGACGTGCGATCTGGCGGGGTACTTTACGTTTGCGCATGACAAGACGGAGGTCTATACGCTGATGGGCGGGTCTCCGAAGCAGTTGCCGGACCGGTATCGCGGGGGCAATCCGGGGGAGCTGCTTCCGTTCGGGGTGCCTCAGGTCTTGCTGCAAGGGAGTAATGACCAGCAGATGCCGCCGGAGTTGCCGGCACGATGGGCGGAGCAGGCCCGCCGGCAGGGAGATCGTGTGACGGTGACGATCATTCCGGGAGCGGATCACTTCGACCTGATCGATCCGCTGAGCAAGGCGTGGCCCGTGGTGCTGGGTGGGGTGAAGCGGGCGATGTTGTAGCCTCGATGTTGAGGTGTCTGCGTGCATATTGAGATGGAGAAGGCTACAGCCCGTGAGACGTATAACCTGCTGATCGGGCTCGTCGCTCCGCGGCCGATTGCGCTGGTGACGAGCATGGATGAGGAGGGCCGGCTGAATGCCGCCCCATACAGCTCCTACAACTACCTTTGCACGGACCCGCCGATCATCGGGATGGGTGTGATGAACCGGCCGGGGACTTGGTCGGGGAAGGATACGGCGCAGAATATCCGGCGGACGGGCGAGTTTGTGGTGAATGTCGTCACGGAAGACCTGCTGGACGCGATGAATGTGTGTGCGACGGACTTCCCGCAGGGCGTGAACGAAGTGGAGATGGCTGGGCTGACGACGACGCCGTCGAGCCTGGTGAAGGTTCCGCGGATCGCGGAGGCGCATGCGGCGCTGGAGTGCGTTGAGTTTCAGACGATCGAGATTGGAAAGAGCCGGATTGTGATGGGGCGGGTCGTAGGGATGTACATCGAGGACCGGTTCATGGATGGGCACGGGCATGTGCTGGCGAAGGATCTGCATGCCGTTGGGAGGATGAATGGGCTGGGTGCCTATGTGAAGACGCGGGATGCGTTTGTCGAGGTGCCGCGGATTCCTTACTCGGAGTGGGAGAAGGGGAAGCGGTAGTACCTCCCCCCCCTGGGTTTTGGCGTAAAGTCTTCAAACGGTTGAAGTTAGCGCTGGACTTTCCTGCAAGGTATTGAAAAGAAAGGATTTCCGTTTGTAAAGTATTGATTGCGCAGGAGTTATTGCACTCACGCGTGGGGGAAGATGTGTTCTCTTATCAGCTTTGAGCTACGAGCTTTCGGCTATGCGGCGGATGGTGGCCCAGGTTTGAGCGATGTCGCCGGCTTCGGTGGGGAGGGCCCCAATGGAGATGCGGACCATCCATCGTCCGTCAAGAGTGGCCGGGGTGAGGTAAGCCTCGCCGGACTCGTTGACGGCTTGCGCCCATGCTTTGGTATGGGTATCGAGCGCTTCGCCGGTGAGGCCATCGGGTTCGTGGCGGATGCAGACGGTCTGGAGAGGGACGGGGGCGACGACGCGCCAGTTGGGGGTGGCGGCGACCACGGCGGCCAGGGTCTGGGCGTTGGCGAGGTCGCGGCGGAGACGGGACTGCAGGCCTGATACTCCTTGTTCGCGGAGGATGAACCAGAGCTTGAGGGCACGGAAGCGGCGGCCAAGCGGGATGCCCCAGTCGCGGAGGTTGCGGACCTGGCCGTCGACCGAGGATTGGAGGAAGCTGGGGTTAGTGCTCATGACGCGGACGAGGTGCTCGGGGTCGCGGACGAAGTAGAGGGAGCAGTCGAAGGGGACGCCGAGCCACTTGTGGGCGTTGAGGACGAGGGAGTCGGCTTGCTCGATGCCGGACCACATCCAGCGGCACTCGGGGAGGATCATGGCGGAGCCGGCCATGGCGGCGTCGACGTGGAGCCAGAGGTTGTGTTGGCTGGCGAGGTCGGCGATGGCCTGGACGGGATCGATGGCGGTGGTGGCGGTGGTCCCGGTGGTGGCTACGATGGCGCAGGGGAGGAGATTGGCGGCCAGGTCGGCTTCGATCATGGAGGCCAGGGCTGCGGGGCGCATGGCGAGGTCGGCGTCGGTCGGAACGAGGCGGATGTTGTCGCGGCCGAAGCCGGCGAGGAGGGCAGCTTTGTCGACGGAGGAGTGGCTCTGGGCGGAGACGTAGATGATGAGGGGCTTGGGCTCGGCTTGCAGGCCACCACGGGCGAGGGCGTAGTTCGTGATGCGCTCGCGGGCGGTGATGAGGGCAACGAGGGTGCTTGTTGAAGCGGTGTCCTGGATGACGCCGTGCCAGTTGATGGAGAGGCCGACCATCTGGCGGACCCAGTCTAAGGTCACGTCTTCGATCTCTGTGATGGCTGGAGAGGACTGCCAGGCGAGGCCGAGGACGCCGAGGCCGGTGGAGGCGAGGTCGCCGAGGACGCCCGCGAGGAGGCCGTTCGAGGGGAAGTAGCCGAAGAAGCGGGGGTGCTGCCAGTGACTGAGGCCGGGGAGGACTACGGTGTCGAGGTCGGCTAGGATTTGCTCGAAGGGCTCCGGGTCTTGTGGGGGGGATGTGGGGAGTTGGTTGGTGATTTCTTTGGGTTTCGTCGCGGCCATGACGGGGCGGCCGGCGAGGGTGGCGCGGTAGTCGGCGATCCAGTCGATGAGTTGGTGGCCGTGGATGCGGAACTCTTCGGGGGTCATGGGGTGATGCTAGTGGATGGAGATATGGAGGGCAATTGAAGAAAGGTGGTTGGAGGTACTTCCAGAGGCTGGACTGGGTGCCTGCTATATTTGGACACTGTATGGAGAAACCGAATCTTGACCTCCTGCGCACCATCGCTGTGACGCTGGTTGTGGCCGATCACGTGCTGGTCTACAAGGGGTTGAAAGGTTACAACATCGGTCTTTTTGGGGTGTACATCTTTTTTGTCCATACCTGTTTGGTGTTGATGTGGTCTTTGGAGCGCAATCCCCATACTTTGAACTTCTACATCCGTCGGATCTTCCGCATTTACCCCTTTGCGATGCTGATCATTTTGGCGACTTTTCTTCTTGGTTTCCCGCCTGACCGTGGCGACGAAGTGAATTATATTCCCCTGGTCCGTGGGAGCCTGAAGGGGCTTTTTGAAAACCTCGCTCTGATACAGAACCTCCGTGGTGGCCGTTCGATTGCCGGTGTGACCTGGAGCCTGCCCATGGAGCTTGACATGTATGTCTTCCTGCCCATGCTCTTCGCGTTTACGGCGCGCGAACTCGCGATTTGGCCCCTCCTCATCATGTGGGTGTTGTCAGTTTCTCTACTCAACGGGATGTATCCCGGGCAGCAGGGGAATTTTTTTGCCGTGCTGATCCCGGACTTTCTTCCCGGCGTGATCGCGTACGTTGGCTTCCGCCTTCGCAGGCCGATTCTCCCTGCTGCATTGCTTCCTTTGCTGGTTGCCGTGCTGTGCTGCGTTTTCGTGCTGTTTCCCAAACATCGTGTCGATTGGTGGACTTCTTTAGCCCTGGGTCTTAGCCTTCCGTTCTTTCATCAGATACGATATGGGGCTGTCCAAAAGATAAGCAAGATCGTTGCGAAGTACTCTTACGGTGTCTACCTTACGCACCCATTCGGAATTTTCTTTGGGATTCATCTGCTGAAAGGCTATTCGGCCTGGCTTCAGATTCCGGTCCTTCTCGCGAGTGTTGCGATCATGTCCTTCGCCGGTTACCATCTCATCGAAGAACCGTTCATCAACATGGGGAAGCGCATGGCGTTCAGGCTGGAGCGGCGTGCCGGGGTCGACGATCTGGATGCGCGCACGTAATCCTGGTTCATCGGGACGGATCAGGAGAGGTATTGCTTGAGCCAGGGGTCGGGGGAGTGGACGAGCTCCTGGGTGCTGCCTTCGAAGACGATTTTTCCCTCGTTTAGGACGAGAAAGCGGGTGCTGGGGTCGATGCCTCCGTTGGGGATCGGCTCCATCTTGTTCTCTTCGAAGTTCCACTGGTGGGTGGCGAGCGTGAAGGCGTCCTGGAGGCGGTGCGTGATGAGCAGGGCGGTGGTGTGGGAGACGTCGCGCTGCTTGACGACCAGCTCGACGATGGTGGTCGAGGTGATGGGGTCGAGGCCGCCGGTGGGCGAGTCGTAGAGGATGAGGTCGGGTTTGGTGATGATGGCGCGGGCGATGGAGACGCGGCGACGCATACCGCCGGAGAGCTCGGAGGGAAACTTCGCGATGGCACCGGGCAGGGCAACGAAGTTCAGGACCTCTTCGACGCGCTTGTGGGATTCCTCAAGGGGGACGCGTCCTTCGTTGAGCCGGTAGGCCACGTTGTCCTCCACATTCAGCGAGTCGAAGAGCGCGGACTCCTGGAAGACCATGCCGATGCGGGCGCGGAGCTTGAACCGGTCGCGCTCGCGCATGGCGACGATGTCTTCGCCGAAGACGTGGATGGAGCCACTGTCGGGCTGGAGGAGGCCGTCGACGAGCTTGAGGAGTACAGACTTGCCGGTGCCGGCGGGGCCGAGGATGATGAGCTGCTGGCCGCGCTCGACGCTGAAGGAGAGATCATCGAGGACGGGCTTGCCAGAATCGAACGTGATGGAGACGTTCTTGAAGGCGACGACGGGTCCACGGCGCTCGTCGGTGGTGGGCTCGGGTTGGGGGACGGTTGTGGTGGCCATATCGGGGTAAAGAACAAGCAAAGGAAGAAGCAGATCCCCTTCGGGGATGACAACCAAGCAAAGCGACAAGCGAAGAGCAGAAAACTAACGACCGAAGATGCCGATCATGGCGCGGCTAACGAGGAAGTCGACCACGATGATGAAGACGGAGGAGACGACTACGGCCTGGGTGGTGGCTCGGCCTACGCCCTGCGTGCCTCCCTTGGTGTTCATGCCGAAGTAGCAGCCTACGGTGGAGATGATGAATCCGGAGAAGAGCGGCTTGGTGAGTCCCTGGACGACGTCGGCGTATTCGAGCGATCGGTAGGAGTTGTGGAAGTAAGAGCTGGCGTTCAGGCCGAGGAGAGTGACCGAGACGAGCGCTCCGCCGGCGATGCCGACTGCGTCCGACAGGATGGTAAGGAAGAAGAGCATGAAGACGGTCGCGGAGATGCGCGGCGTGACCAGCTTGCGGATGGGGTCGGTGCCCAGGGCACGCATGGCGTCGATCTGCTCAGTCACCTTCATGGAGCCAATCTCGGAGGCCATGCCGGAGGCGTTGCGGCCGGAGACCATGAGGCCGGTGAGAACGGGGCCGAGCTCCTTGACCATGGAGAGTGCGACGAGGGAGCCGGTCATCGAGACGGCGCCGAAGGCCTGCAGAGAGGTGGCGGACTGGAGCGCGAGCACGCATCCGGTGAAGAATCCCGTGAGCACTACGATGGGCAGCGATCCGAATCCAATCGAGTCCATCTGGGTGAAGATGTCGGCCCAGTAACGGGGTTTCGAGAATAGGTTCGCGACTGCGCGGCCGGACAGGATGGAGTAATCCTGGATGGCACCGATCTTGTCTTTGGCAAAGGCCTCTGGGCTAACAAATGGCATCAGGTTTATGGCTCACTGTATCAGATGCAGATGGAGCGAAATCGTTCCTCGAATGGATGAGGATTGTTGGGAAGTGAGAAGATAACAGGGTGATAACGGAGATGACAGCGGCGGTACTGCATGGGAAGGAAGACCTGCGCCTGGAGCAGGTGGCGATGCCGGTAGCCGGTCCGGGCGAGGTCATCGTGCGTGTTGGCGCGGCTTTGACATGCGGAACGGACCTGAAGGTCTACCGCCGAGGCTACCACGCGGCGATGGGGAAGCCCCCGATGCTGTTTGGGCATGAACTCGCAGGGACGATTGTCGAGTTGGGTTCGGGGGTGACAGCTTTTTCGTTGGGAGACAGGGTGAATCCGCTGAACTCGGCTCCGTGCGACGCGTGCTACTTCTGTCTGCACGGGCAGGAGAATCTCTGCGAGGACCTTCTGTTCAACAACGGGGCCTATGCGGAGTATGCGCGGATTCCAGCCCGGATTGTGGACAAGAATATGCTGCGTGTGCCGGACGACGTTCCGTTTGAACATGCTGCTTTGACGGAGCCACTGGCCTGTGCGGTGCGTGGATTTGAAGAAACAGGGGCGAAGTCCGGGGATTCGATGATTGTGATCGGCGCTGGACCGCTTGGGTTGATGCTGATGCATGTCGCGGAGATCGCGGGCGTCGATGTGATCGCGGTCGTGAAGCGGGCGGACCAGGTGGAGGTGGCGAAGGTTTTTGGCGCACGCCAGGTGGTGAGGGTGGACGAGCATGACGACGTCGTCGCGGCGGCTCGCGCGCTGACTCCAGGTGGGCGTGGCGCAGATGTCGTGATCGAGGCCGTGGCGGTGCCGCAGACGTGGGAGTGGGCGGTCGATATGGTGCGGAAGGGTGGCGTGGTGAACTTCTTCGGAGGGCCGCCGTCGGGGACGAAGGTGCAACTCGATACGAATCGGCTGCATTATGGGGACATTACGCTGAAGGCCAGTTTCCATCACACGCCGGCGACGTGCCGGAGGGCATTCGGGCTGGTGACGAGCGGCAGGTTCAAGTGCGCGGAGTACATTACGGGACGGATCGGGCTGGATGGCGTGCCGGCGGAGTTTCCGCGGATGATGGCGCGTGTGAGCGGCGTGCGGGATATCAAGACGGCGGTATTTCCGGGTGGGGTGCGATGATCGAGGCGGCTGTGGACCATAGTTTGAAGCAGGGGCCCAAGGCCTATTGGACGCCCGACGAGAGGCCAACGCTCGATGAGGCGAACGCGTGGTGCAAGGCGCTGACGGGCTCGCACTACGAGAACTTTCATGTGGCGACGTTTTTTCTCCCGAAAGAGGTGAGGCCGCACTTTGAGAGCATCTACGCGTATTGCCGGGTTGCGGACGACCTTGGTGACGAGGTTGCCGATACGGAGACGGCCAAGGGGCTGCTGACGGCCTTCGGCGAGATGCTGAACGAGTGCTACGACGCGCCGGAGCGGTCGATGCATCCGATCTTCGTGGCGCTGCGGGAGACGGTGGTCGCGTGCGATTTGCCTCGGGAGCCGTTTCTCGACCTGCTGGTGGCTTTCCAGATGGACCAGGTGAAGACCACCTATCACAATATGGGCGAGCTGATGGAGTACTCGCGCTACTCGGCCAACCCGGTGGGGCGGCTGGTGCTCATGGTGTGCGGGTATCGCGAGGAGACGCTTGCACTGCTGTCGGACAAGGTGTGCACGGCGTTGCAGTTGGCGAACTTCTGGCAGGACGTGGTCGAGGATGCGGAGCGCGGACGGCGGTATCTACCCGGCGAAGTGATGGAGCGGTGCGGCGTGGACGAGGGGCAGATCCTGGGGCGCGTGTTTACCGGGGAGTTTGCGCTGATGATGCAGAGCCTGGTGGCGGAGACGCGGGCCATGTTGGCCGAGGGTGGGGTCATCTCGCAGCATGTGGATGGTGAGCTGCGCGTGACGCTGGACCTGTTCCGCAAGGGCGGCGAGGCGATCCTCGATGGGATCGAAGCGCAGGGGTACGATGTGCTGCGCGGGCGCCCTGTGGTGACGAAGGCGAAGAAGGCGATGCTGCTGGCTGGGGCTCTGTGGGCCAAGTTCTGGGCTGGAGGCAAGCGGTGACCGTAGAGGCAGCGTACGCAGCGTGCAGGGTGATCGCCAAACGTGAGGCGAAGAACTTCTATTACTCGTTCCGGGTGCTTCCGCAGGCCAAGAGCGACGCGATGTGCGCGGTGTATGCGTTTATGCGCAAGGCGGATGATCTTGCCGATGATGAGGCGATCACGCTGGAGGCCCGGCGTGTGGCGATGGCGGCTTGGCTGGGGGCGTGGCGTGCGGCTCGCTCGGGTGGGGCGACCGACGATCCGGTGTTTATCGCGCTGAGCGATGCGCAGACGCGGTTCGCGATCTCGGACGAGTTGCTGGAGGATCTGGTGCGTGGAACGACGCTGGATCTCGAGGCAGAGCAGGAGGGCGTCGCCGGAATCGGCGTGACTTCTGCGGACGAGGGCGTAACGACGTACCAGGTATATGAGACCTTCGAGGGGCTCTATCGTTACTGCTACCTGGTGGCTTCAGTGGTTGGGCTAGTTTGTATCAAAGTATTTGGGTATTCGGATCCAGCGGCGGAGAAGCTGGCCGAAGAGACCGGGATTGCGTTTCAACTCACGAACATCCTGCGCGATGTGAAGGAGGATGCCGAGCGGGGAAGGGTGTATCTGCCGCTGGACGACATGAAGAAGGCTGGAGCAGACGTCGAGCAGATTGTCATCGCGACGGAGCAGGGCATTGTGGGGCGTGGGGTGAAGTTCCTGGTGCGGTGCGAGGGGGAGAGGGCGAAGGAGTACTACAAGTCCGCCGAGGCGCTGCTGCCGATGATCGATGCCGACAGCCGCGCGGCGCTTTGGGTGATGGTGACGATCTACCGGAAGTTGCTGGAGAAGATTGCTGCGAAGGGATATCCGGTGAGCGAGCGGGTGAGTCTGCCTACGGTGCAGAAGCTGTGGATCCTGGCGCAGGGCGCGAGGATGGCGCGGCGGCTGAAGGGGGCTCGTTGAGCGGGCGGGAGATCATTGTCGTTGGGGCGGGTGTGTCCGGTTTGAATGCCGCGAGCGCCCTGGTGAAGGCGGGAGAGCGCGTGACGCTGCTGGAGCGCCGCGAGTTCGTGGGCGGGCGAGCTTACTCGTACAAGCATCCGGCGCTCGAGGAGACGGTCGACTCGCAGCATGTGTTGCTTGGCTGCTGCACCAACCTGATCGACTTCTGTCATGACGCCGGACTCGATGGAAAGATTCGCTGGTACGACGAGCAGACCTTTCTGGAGCCGGGCGGGCGGGCCAGTACGATTGCGTTGAGCGGCTTGCCGGCTCCGCTGCACTATGCGGCGAGCTTCGCGAAGGCGAGTATGCTGACGCTGGCGGATAAGGCTTCGATTGCACGTGGCTTGCTGGGTTTCGCGCGAGGCAATCATGAGCCGGATGCCGGGTCGATCGCGGATTGGTACAAGCGGACGGGGCAGACGGCGGGGGCGATCCGGCACTTCTGGGAGCCGATCGTGCTGGCTACGCTGAATGACTCGTCCGACAACTGCTCCATGAAGTATGGCGGCAAGGTTTTCTACGAGCTGTTTCTGAAGACGGCATACGGCGGTAAGTTAGGGATTCCTACCGTTCCGCTGAGTGAGTTCTATGGCGCCGGCGTGGCGCGCATCGAGGCACAGGGGGGGCGGGTGGAGCTCGGGACCAGCGTGGAGGGCCTGACGCAGGGGCCGGATGGTCGCTGGGTAATCGCCGCGGGAGCGAAGACTTTTGTTGCGGATGACGTCGTGCTGGCGCTGCCGTTCGAACAGACGACAAAGCTGGTTCGCGGCATGTCGTTGCAGGGTGGCGAGGAGGTGCGGACGGAGCTGCTGGAGACGATGGGGCGCTTTGTGCATGCGCCGTTTATCTCCATTCTGCTTTGGTACGATCGGGAGATCACGACGCTCGACCATGCGTGGTTATTGGATACGACGATCCAGTGGTTCTTTCACAAGTCCCGGATTCGCGGGACGGGTGGAGGGAGTTATGTCGAACTGGTAATCGCCGGATCGAAGACGGAGCTGCCCATGAGCCGTGCGGAGATTCTGGAGCCTGCACTGGTGGAGCTGGCGCGGTTTTTCCCCGGGGTGCGGGAGGCGAAGCTGCTGAAGAGCGGCATCCTGAAGGAAGCACGGGCGACATTTTCGGTGACTCCGGGGCTGGATGCGGTGCGGCCTGGCCAGAGGACCGGGTTGGATGGGTTCTACCTGGCGGGGGATTGGACAGCTACGGACTGGCCTTCCACGATGGAGGGGGCGGCGCGGAGCGGAAGGCTGGCTGCGGGGGAAGTCGTCGGCGAACGCGATCGGTTTCTGATGGCGGAGCCGGATGCGGAAGGGTTCATGCGTCTGTTCGCGTAGTCAGCGGCATGCTTCTGTCCCAAAGCTGCGGGGGGTTTGCGGTTGATGCCAATAATTAAATTTTTCTACGCAACTTACTGATGCCGCTAGGTTTGGTACTGGTACGCACGCGTTTCCGGGCCCAGACGTGTTCCTTCCTGCCTTCGCCCTGAAGCTTAAATTTCTATCGAAACGGAGCGCATGAGCCCTCGGGATCGTGAGGGAAAGATGCGGTCGTTTGTGGAGGTCGCTTTGACGAACAAGGGCGTATGGGTGGCACGGCTGAGCATGTGCGGGTTGGCTTCTCTTGGGTTGGCCGGGTGCAGCGGTTCGTCCGGATCGAGCAGTTCGACACCGACGAGTTCTGCCGTGACGGTTTCCGTGAGCGGGGCGAGTTCGGTGAGGCTTGGTTCGACGGTGCAGTTTGTCGCGACCGTGACGAACACCACCAACAGCGCCGTAACTTGGAAGGTGAATGGAGTTGCCGGAGGGGCTGCGGCTACGGGGACGATCTCGACGGCGGGCGTGTATACGCCTCCGCTTAGCCTGCCCGGCACGAATCCCGTGACGATCTCGGCGGCGAGTGTGGCGTCGCCGACGGCTTCAGGATCGGTGAGCGAGGCCATCTGGAATCCCGTTCCATCGGTTACTGCCGGGACTGCGACTCAGACCTCCCCGGGAACCTCCTACCTGCTCGACGTCGTTGGTGCGAACTTCGCTTCTGGGGCGACGATCCAGATTAACGGTGCCGCGGTCATGACGACGTACGTTTCTCCGACGGAGCTGCAGGCCGGCATCACGCTAACAGCGGGTGCGGCAACGGTACCGGTTACGGTCGTGAATCCTGACCCGGGATCGAGCAGCTCTGCGACGGTGCAGGCCTCGGTGACCTCGGTTGCCGCGTCGTTGACGGCGGCCGCGAGGCTTCTTGACCAGGCGACCTTCGGACCGACCCTCGCCGATATTCAGCATGTGCAGACCGTCGGGATCGGCGCGTACCTGACGGAGCAGTTCAACACGGCTCCGACGCTTCTGCCTGCGTTGTCTCTGGCCCCCAAGGCCATCTGCACCGCGACGAACCTGACGCCGTGTGAGCAGTCGGAGTGGTGGCAGGCTGCGCTGACTGGGCCTGACCAGCTGCGGCAGCGCGTGGCTCTTGCGCTCGCGGAGATCTTCGTTGTGTCGACCAATTCTGTGAACGCGCAGTCCGTCGTGACGTACCAGAACATGCTGGCGACAGACGCGTTTTCTAACTTTGCGACGATCATGAAGGACGTGACGGTTTCGACCGCTATGGGCGGCTATCTGAACATGCTACAAAGCAACAAGCCGGGAAACGGGCAGATTGCGAATGAGAACTTCGCGCGGGAAGAGATGCAGTTGTTTTCGGTGGGTCTGAACCTGCTGAACCAGGATGGGACGCCGCAACTGGATAGCACGGGGAATCCCATACCGACGTACACGGAGGCGCAGGTGCAGGCGTTCGCCCGCGCTTATACGGGATGGACCTATGCCACGGCGGCGGGTGGGGTTCCGACGAAGTTTCCGAACAACACGGCGAACTATGCGTTGCCCATGGTGGCGGTCGAAAGCGCGCACGATACGACGGCGAAGATGCTTCTGAACGGCACGGTACTGTCTGCCGGCGGAACTTCCCAGCAGGACCTGACAGGCGCGTTGGCGAACCTCTTCAGCCATCCGAATGTAGGGCCGTTCGTCTGCCGGCAGTTGATCCAGCATCTCGTCGCGAGCAATCCGAGCGGGGCGTATGTGTCGCGTGTGGCGGCTGTTTTCGCGAACAACGGCAACGGGGTGCGCGGCGATATGCAGGCTGTCATCAAGGCCATTCTGACCGACAGTGAAGCCAGGGCGGGAGACACGAACGAGGGTGCTGAGGGCGGGCACCTGCGCGAGGGAATCCTGTATGTCGCGAATGTGATCCGGGGTCTTGGCTTTGTGAACTCGAGTTCGGTGGGTGACTACTCTGCACTGGGCAATTATTCTGCGACGTTGAACGAAAGACCCTATGCGGCGGGGAGCGTCTTCAACTTCTTTCCTCCGGACTATGTGATTCCCGATTCGACGATCAATGCTCCGGAGTTTGGACAGGAGAACACCGCTACAGGGATGTTGCGGCTGACGCTCGCGGACAACGTGGTCTACAACCGCATCAGTGGATTTACAGGGAATCTATCGGCGACGAGCGGACTTGGACTGACGGCAGCAAACCCGGCGAACCTGGTCGACTCACTCGGAATCGTTTTCATGCATGGGCAGATGCCCGCGACGATGCGGACCGCGATTATCAACCACATCGCGGGGCTTACCGACATGGGTCAGAGGGTGCGCGTTGCCACCTATCTGATTATCACGTCGCCGCAGTACAAGGTTCTGCACTAGGACTTGAGCTTGGAACAATGGGGGGTGCACATGGGCGTGAACCGCAGAAGTTTTATCAAGTACGCATCGCTGGCCGCGGCAGGGAATGCCGCCGGACTGAGGCCGTTCGGCGCGTTGAATGCGCTGGCACAAAACTCAACCGACTATAAGGCGCTGGTCTGCATCTTCCTCTATGGCGGGAACGATGCGAACAATATGCTGGTGCAGTTCGATACTTCGGGTTACGCGAATTATGCTTCGGTGCGCGGTCCCCTGGCGCTCCCGCAGAGTTCGCTGATCCAGTTGGGTGCGGCGCCGAACTTTGCTCTCAACGCGAACCTGCCGGATATTGCCACGCTGTTCAACGCGAATGTAACAGCGATGGTTACCAATGTCGGAACGCTCGTGCAGCCGACGACCAGGGCGCAGTATCTCGCGGGTCAGGTGCTTCCAGTGAACCTGTTTTCCCATACCGACCAACAGTTGGAGTGGCAGAATGCCTCGCAGAGTTCTTCGGCTGCCACGGGTTGGGCGGGGCGGATTGCGGACCTCACGAATGTCGCGTTCAACCCGAATGGGAAGGTGCCGATGATTACCTCGGTAGCCGGCGATACGGTGTTTTGCAACGGGGTGAAGAGTACGCCGGTGTCTGTGAGCACGGGCAATGTATTCAACGCGCAATGCAGCGAGGGTACGACGGAGTGTGCGGCGCAGCAGGCTACGGCCCAGGCTTTGCTGACGTTCAGCTCGGGGCTTTCGCTGGTGCAGGCGGACCAGGGGATTATGACCAACGCGTATGGGTATGCGAAGACGCTGTCCGACGCGGTGCAGTCGGTGACGCCTTTGCAGACGGTGTTTCCGGCTACCGGCATTGGCGCGCAGTTGAAGCAGATCGCGCAGATCATCCAGGTGCGGGCGGCGCTGGGAGTGTCGCGGCAGATCTTCTTCGCGGGGGTGGGGAACTTCGACACCCACCAGAATCAGGTGGCGCTGCAGGGAGCTTTGCTGGCGCAGTTGAGCCCGGCGATGGCGGCCTTTTATGCGGCGACGCAGGAGCTGTCGGTGGCGAACCAGGTGACGCAGTTTACGATGTCGGACTTCTCGCGGACGTTCCAGCCGAACTCGAATACAGGGAGCGACCATGCGTGGGGATCGCACCATATCGTGATGGGTGGCGCAGTGAAGGGCGGGAAGATGTATGGGACGTTTCCAACGCTGGCGCTTGGCGGGCCGGATGACTCGGGGTCGAATGGACGGTGGGTTCCGACGACGGCGAGTGCGCAGTATGCGGCTACGTTGGCGCAGTGGTTTGGGGTGAGCGCGGCGCAGTTGCCGACGATCTTCCCGAATATAGGAAGCTTTGCAACCAATAATTTGGGTTTTGTGTAACGTGTCTGCGGCGGGTGCCCCAATTCTCAGAAGCGAGACCTGGGGCACCCGCTATCTTGCCAACAGATAGACGCCCGCGGCGACGAAGAGGACGGCCAGCCAGCGGCGGCGGTCTACGTTTTCGCGGAGGAAGAGGCGGGCGGCAATGGCGTTGCCCACGTAGTTGAAGCTCGCGATGCCGGGGGCGGCGAGAGAGAGATCGACCAGCGACAGGGTGAAGAGCATGGCGAAGAAGTTCAGCGCCATGCAGGTGCCGCCGACGATGAAGGTTGGATTGCTGATCACGGTGCGGATGGCTCCGGGGAGTCCGGATTTGGTGCGGATGTCGTCGAGATCGCCGATCTGACGCATGGCGGCGGCGATGAGGACTTCGCCGGCAATGGCTAGGGCGGCTACAACGGCGATGCAGGACCAGGAGACGAGGCGTGATGTTGTGGGGTGCATTAGATGGCCACCCCGGGGGCTTTGCCTGTGTCTTGTAGCGGGTTGTCGCGGTCGGTGCGGGCGGGGGAATTGGCGACGAAGCCCACGGCAGATGTGAGAAGGAGGATGCCGAACCAGCGGGAGAGGCTGAGGTGCTCATGCAGCATGAAGCGGCTGATGAGGGCGATGACGACGTTGCCAAAGGCGGTCGCGGGCATGACGAAGGTGAGGTCGGCCCAGGAGAGAGCGGTCATGTAACAGGCGAAGAAACCGATGAGGAGGAAGATTCCGACGACGATGTTGGGGTTCGTGAGGGCGTGGAGGAGGAGGGTGAGGTGGTGGAGGTCGGCGGGGCCTACCTGGGCCATGCCTCTTGAGAGGAGGGCGTCGCCGAAGGAGGCGGTGAGGACTACGGCTAACAGGACGGCGTATTGGGAGGGGGCGAGGCGGTGTTTCATCTTCTACGATTTTAGAAGATGTGGGGGCGATGCGCTTAGAGGTCGTAGACGGCGCGCGGGGCGCGAGTTTGCAGGGCTTCGAGGAACTGGGGGATGCTGGCAGGATTTGCGATGAGGCTCCCGCCGTCGGAGAGGGGAGGATCGCGGTGGTACATGATCTCGATGGTGTTGGGGATGGCGCGCTTATAGGGCTGCCAGGGGCGGATGCGGGCGATCTCGCTCCATGGGATGGATTTGGTGGTCCAGAAGCGGCGCTCGAAGAGGCCGGTCTCGCGGATGTCCCACCAGGTGAAGATGTACTGGGCTGCGTTGAGCAGGACGAGGAGCAGGTAGGTGATGGCGCAGATCCATTGCAAGGAGACCACATCGCTGCGAGGATGCCTGCGGATCGACATGGTGGCGGTGCTGATCCAGAGGGAGCAGGTGAAGAAGTTGAGCCAGAAGGCGAGGCCGAGTTTGGAGCGAAAGCGCATGCGGGGAGTGTAGCGCGGATGGGAGAGCGGGGAAAGGGATTTCTGTTTGGTTTGGGGACGTCTTTGTTGCGGGTGAGGGAGAACGGTCTCGCTTCGCTCGGTACGGATGGGGAAGAGTTGGAGCTCCTCGGAAATTCTGTGGCGTCACTTGAATACGCGGGGTCTTCGCTGCGCTCAGAATGACAAGGTGTATGGGTGGATGACAAAAGGTATGGGGGAGGCGAGGTGCAGGCAAAGAAAAGCGGGGACAGCCTGGTGGCTGTCCCCGCTTTGTAACGGTTTCGGTTACGCGTTCATGCTGACGGATTCCTGCGCCTTGAGGGCGTTCTCTTCCTTCTTCAGACGGCTCGCCTTGTTGCGCTGGGCGCGGAGCTTCATGAAGCTCTTCGCCTCGACGTACAGACGAGGGACATCGCGGTTCACGATGGCCTTCCAGACGACGCGAGCTGCGGCCTTGGGGCGGAAGTAGTACTCGTCATAGAAGCGGTGGACCATCTCCATGACGTACTCAGCGGGCACGCCGGGGTACTCGATGTGCGCCATCTGGTGTCCGCCGGTGTCGGCCATGACGTCGTTGGTGATGAAGCCGTTCTTGGCAGCGTAGTCGTAGAACTCCGTGCCCGGGAAGGCGTGCGCGACGGAGACCTGAATGGTCTCGCAGTCGAGCTGCTTGGCGAACTCGATCGTGTTGCGGATGGACTCCTTGGTTTCACCGGGCAGACCGAGGATGAAGTCGGCGTGGATGATGAGTCCGAGGTCGTGGCAGTCCTTGACGAAGTCGCGTGCGCGCTCTACGGTGGCACCCTTCTTGATGTTCTTGAGGATCTGGGGATCGCCGGACTCGAAGCCGACGATGAGCAGGCGGCAGCCGGCTTCCTTCATGGCCTTGAGGGTGTCGCGGTCGGTGGTGACGCGCGAAGTGCAGGACCAAGTGAGGCCGAGGGGCTTCAGCTTCGCGCAGAGCTCGATGGTGCGCGCCTTCTGGATGTTGAAGGTGTCGTCGTCGAAGAAGAACTCCTTGACGTGGGGGAAGAGCTCCTTGGCGTGCTTCATCTCGGCCGCGACGTCGTCAGTGGACCGCTTGCGCCAGGCGTGGCCGGAGAGGGTCTGGGGCCAGAGGCAGAAGGTGCATTGCGCGGGGCAGCCGCGGGTCGAGTAGAGGGACACGTAGGGGTGGAGCAGGAACGGGACGTTGTACTTGGTGACGTCCATGTCGCGGGCGTAGATGTCGGTGACCCAGGGCATGGCGTCGAGGTCTTCGACCTGAGGACGATCGGCGTTGTGCTGAATCACGCCGGAAGCGTCCTTGTAGCTGACGCCGAGGATCTCAGCGAGCGGCTTGCCGTTGGCGTACTCGACGACGGAGAAGTCAAACTCGCGGCGGCAGACGAAGTCGATGACGGGGCACTCGTTCAGGGCGCGGTCGGGATCGGTGGTGACCGGCGGTCCGACGAAGGCGATCTTGATAGAGGGGTTGCCGCGCTTGATGGCTTCAGCGAGACCATGATCCCCATGCCAGCCCACGGTCGAGGTGAAGAGGACGAGGAACTCATAGTCCTTCGCGATCTCGATGGTTTCCTGCGCGGAAACGTGGTGCGGCGGAGCGTCGAGCAGCCTGGATCCTTCGAGCATGCCAGCCGGATACGCGAGCCACACGGGATACCAGTACGACTCGATTTCGCGGGTGGCGGGCCAGCGGGAGCTGGCGCCACCGTCAAAATTCTCGAACGAGGGCGGATTGAGGAAAAGAGTCTTTAGGGGTTTCATCGCTACCTTTTAGTTTACCACTTTGCATCTGGAAGATCGGCGAAAGGGGGTACCTTTCGGGTTCAGGGGGTGGTGGTGGGAACGGTCGTGGAGGACAGGGACTTCAACCATGCGGTCAATCCTCCGGTCTGGCGGAGCAGGCTGATCTCGGCCTGCCGAAGCTGGTACGCGGCGTCGATGACGGCGAGGTACTTGTCGCGCTCGCCGATCAAGGCGTTCTGCTCGTCCTTGGGCGTCATCTGGGGACCGTCGGGTGTGGTGCCCCGTAGCTGAACGCGCAGGATCTCCAATTGCTGCTGGGAAAGCTGCTGCTCGAGCCCGGCGACGTCGGCGTTCGCCTGAAGCTCCTCGATGGAGTGGCGGAGCTTCGATTGGCCGTCGAACGAGAGAAACTGGGCGTTGCGGGCTTCCTGGTAAGCGTGAGAGGCATCGGCGGCGGATTCGCGCGCCTTGGCCTGATGGACGCGGTCGTACAAAGGAAGCACGATCTGGATGGCGAAGACGCTCTGGTTGGCGCCGATGGAGTTGCCACCCTTCAGGCTCTCGATCTGCTTGAAGGAGTCGGTGAAAGTGGCGTAACGGTTGTACTGGACGATGAGGTTGAACTGCGGCCGGTAGAGGTAACGCGCGTCACCGAAGGCCTGTTCCTGCTTGGCGTGAGCCGCGGCGAATGCTGAGGCGACACCGGGAGAGGTGTAGGCCTCGAGCGAAACGGGTGCGACCGGGAGAGGTGCATCGGGGAAGACACCGTCCAACTGAACGGCGCCGGGGTTGAGGCCGAGCAGGTTCGCGAGGTGGTCGCGGTCGATGGCCGTTGTGTCCTGGGCGTGGAGCAGGGACTGGTGCAGGCGTGCACGGGAGAGTTTGGCCTGGGTCAGGTCGATGGCGGAGTCTTTTCCCGCATCGACGCGCTCCTGCTCGATACGGACGAGAGCCTCGGCGTAGTTCCGCTGTTGGCGGATGGCGGCTTCGCGTTTGGTGTCGTGGTCAAGCGCGGCATAGGAGAGCGCGGTGTCTTCCGCGACGGCGTCCCGCGCATCGTCATACGCGAGCTGCGCGGCCTTGACCCCAGCATGGGCCGAGCGAATGTAGTCGAACTGTGACTGGTTATAGACCAGGGATCCAGCGTTGGCCGCAAACAGTGTGGGCGGATTGGGGCTGTATCCGTAGGAATTTCCGAAACCTCCGCCAATCGTGACCTGTGGAATGTAGGCGCTGTGTGCTTGTGAGAGCTGGGCCTCGGCCTTCTGGACGTTGGCCTCGGCCATCAGCACCTTCGGGTTGCGCTTTACGGCAACGTCGACGGCTGTGGAGAGCGAGAACTGGGCATGGGCCGTCGCAGCCAGAAGGAGGAGCGTACACGGCGCGAGGCGCTGGATGAGGGGCGCGTTGATGGTCAAGCTCCTTTCGCGGCTTCGCGGGCCGGGGCGTAGTTTGGGGCGAGGGCGAGAGCGGCTGCATACTCTCGCTGCGCGCCGGCCTGGTCTCCGTGTGCTGCCAGCAGTTTACCCAGTTTAAGGTGCACTCTGAAGGCGGGAGCGTCATCGCTCTTAGCGGGAGAGACGAGATAGTCACGAAGAGCCCGCTCGGCCAGGTCCGGGGCACGCTTTGCATCGATCAGAATACTGGCTGCGTCGACCAGCGCCGGACCGTGGTTCTTGTCCGCACGGATGGCATCGCGGATCGCACTCAGAGCCTGATCGGGCTGGTTGTGCGTCTGGTAGAAGAGGGCAAGGTCGGTATAAGCCTCCGGCGTATGGCCAGCGGAAACGGCGGCCTTGAACTCAGCTTCGGCGGTCTGGTCGTCGTGGTTCTTCTTGGCAATATAAGCAAGCAGGCGATGGGATCGGGCAGGCCACCGGGATGCCATGTTGGCGGCAAGCTGGCGGGCGCGGTCGATGTCTCCACCGGCGATGGAAGGGGCGTCCACGTAGAACTGGCCGAGGTCGGTGGCTGCGTCCATATTATTGGGATCGGCCTGCACGGCGCGTTCGAACGTAGCCCGAACCTTCTTGGCCAGCGCGAAACCGCTGAGGGGATTGACGTGTCCTGCCTTGAGACCATAGGCGCGCCCGAGCCAGTCGAGGCTGACGCTGTCGTTCGGAGCCAGGGAGACTGCCATCTCACATGCTCGGACGGCTTCGCTGCTCAGATCCTGCGCGTAGTAGACGCGGCAGAGAAGCTGGTGTGCTCGTGGTGCTCTGGGGTCGGCGGTGATGGCCGAGTGGAGGATCTTTTCGGCGTCGTCGACGCGCCCCTGCTGCAACGCGGCGAACCCCGCCGAGGTGTCGGCGCAGAGCGCGGAGAGCGGTGCCAGCAGAAGAAGAACGACGACTTTGCCGAGGGAGGGAAGCCGGGTCATCGCTATTGGACTGTCTTGACTTCGAGACCGTCAGTGAGGTCGCGGTTAGTGGTGGCGTTGAGCACGACGATGTCCTTGTCCGAGAGGCCCGAGAGAACCTCGACGCGGGTAAGGTTGGTCGCGGGGCCGACCTGGATGTTGGTGCGGCTCAGGCGGCCGTCGACGACGCGGAAGACGTGGTCGCCGCCATCGGTGTGGAGAGCCTCGCGCGGGATGCTCAGAGCGTGCATGCGCTGGGCGGTGGTTACCTTGACGTTGACGTTCGTATTGGGCAGCAGGTCGCCGTGTGCGTCGTCGACGGTAATGATGCATTCTCCGACGTTGCGGGTGCCATAGGTGATGACGGTGGTGGGCGGACGCTCGACGTGACCGTGCCAGGTCTGGCCGGGCTTGGCCTCCCAGCGGATCTCGACGGGCTGATTTGGCTGGAGGCGGCCAATCTCCGGCTCATCGAAGTAGGCACGAATCTGAATGCGGTCGAGATCGGCGATGTCAAGCAGGTCTTCTCCTGCCGTGACGAAGTCGTATTCGGAGACCGGAATGGCGTATACGGTGCCGGCGATGGGGGTGCGCTGGTTGACGGCCGCAAGCTGCGCCTGAGCGGCGGCGAGTTGGGCTTTGGCATCGGCAACCTGGGCTGAGGATCGGCTGAGATCGGTGGAGCCGTAGCGGGAGGTGCTGCGCCGCTGGATGCTGGCGAGATTGCTCTCGTCGGTAGAGAGCCGCTGCTGTGCGGCTGCAATCTCATTCGCGGAAGCGGATCCATGCTGCTGGAGCTGCTGCAGCGTCGCGAGGCTCTTGGTGTCCTGTGCGACGGCCAGCTTCGCTCGGTCGAGGTCGCCGGACATCCCGATGCGCTCATCCTGTGTTCCGCCACGCGACATGTCTGCGGCTGCGGATTCGGCGGAGCGAAGAGTCGACAACGCGGTCGCCACACGGGCACGGGCGTCGGTGTCGTCCATTTGCACGACCAGGGTGCCTGCCTTGACCTTATCGCCGATCTCAACATCGATATGCTTCACCACGCCGGCGTTCGGCGCGTGGGCCTGCCACTCTTCGATGGGTTCGATCTTGCCATTGGTCGGAACGGAGCTTACCAGGTCCTGATAGCTGACGGGAGCGGTCTTGACTTCGACAATCTCGCGCGTGAAATGGCGAAAGCCAAAGATCGCAGCGATCAAAATCACGATCGCGATGCCCGAGACGAGAGGAGTGTTGGATCGTTTTGATTCGATGGTTTGCATTCTCTAAGAGTCGTCAGTATATAAGACGACGGACGTTCCGCTTACGAAGCATTTTTTTTCAAGAGGATAGATACGAGTTCATGGAAGTGGATTTCAGGTCGACTAACTCCAGTTGGAGGCGGTTTATTTGTTGATAGGTGCTGGTGCGTAACCGGTAGGCAATATCGATCCGTGAGCCCGCTTCGAGGCCTTCGGTGTGCGCGACCCAGTCGATGGTTCGAGTCCAGCCCAGGGCCTCAAACGGAGCGTGGCTGGTGTTGCTGTCGCGCAACCGAAGGCAGACGTGTTTCTCCTTCAGGATGCGAATGGGATCAGTGAGGATAAGGTCTCGGCTGATGAAGATTGGCTCCGGGAAGGCGTTGCCGAAGGGTTCGAGCCGCTGGAGCCACTGGTAGAGCGTCTGGTCGACAGCCGCCAGGGGAATCTCGGCATCGCAGTGGAGCACCGGGGTAAGGACCTCGGTCGTGAGGTGAAGTGTGGCGTGGAGCCGCATACGGTGGCGGAGCTCATCCAGACTTTCGGACGGGATCGTCAGCCCTACAGCGTGGGCGTGACCGCCGAACTTGGTAAAGAGGGCGGGCGCATCGACTGCGGTCAGCGCGTCGAGCAGGTGGAAGCCTTCGATGGAGCGCCCCGAGCCATGCGCCTGTCCGTCCTGATGGGTGAGGACGAGGGCTGGCCGATTGGTGCGTTCGACGATACGGGAGGCGAGGATGCCAAGCACGCCGCGGTGCCAGTCGGCGTGATCGAGAATGATGCATTCCGGCGCGTAGGGCTTGAGGGCGGCTAGCTGGAGGTCAATGGCTGCCAGCGCCTGCGCCTCGGTGGCGCGACGATCCTGGTTGAGTTGGTCGAGCTTCTCCGCGAGCATCTGGGCCTTGGCGGCGTCTCGCGTGAGGAGGAGCTCAACGACGTCCCCGGCTACGTCCATGCGTCCGGCGGCGTTGATGCGGGGGGCGAGGCGGAAGCCCACTTCCATGGCGGTTGGAGCTTGATCCAGCGGTAACTTGGCGACCTGCATCAGGGCTCGCAGGCCTGGCTGGACGGGGTTGGCCAACTCTCGCAGACCGAGCCATGCGATCGCTCGATTCTCGCCGATCAGCGGAACGGAGTCGGCGATTGTGGCGATGGCGACCAGTTTCAGAAATGAGGGAATGATGCGGGAATTGAGAAGATCGAGGGCCCGTGACGGATCTGGCTGGCGCAGAGCGTGGGATGTGAGTAGAGCGTGCGCGAGTTTGAAGGCTACAGCCGCCCCGCACAGGCTCTTGTTCGGGTAAGGACAGTTGGGCTGGGCGGGGTTGATGACGGCGAGAGCGTCGGGCAGCCCGGAGACGTCGTCCGGGAGGTGGTGGTCGGTGACGATGAGGTCAAGGCCGAGTGCCTTCGCCTCGTCGGCGGCAGCGAAGGCGCGGATGCCGGTATCGACTGAAATGACAAGACGGATACCGGTGAGGGCTGCCTCGCCGAGCACCTTGGTCTGCATCCCGTAGCCTTCGCGGATGCGATGGGGGACGTGGTACGTCACCTTCGCAGGATGGCCTGGCGGTGCGACGCGTTCGATCGCGGTCTTCAGGAGAACGGTTGCGGTGGTGCCATCGACGTCGTAGTCGCCGTAGATAAGGACGGGCTCATCGCTTCCCAGGGCGCGCTCAATCCGAGCAACCGCCTCGGGCAAGCCGAGAAGGAGATTCGGGTCGTGAAGATCGGCGAGGGAAGGGGAGAGGAAGGACTTCGTGTCGTCGATGCCTCGGTCCGCGATAATTCGGGCAACCGCGGGAGGGCAGGCTAGATGGCGTTCGAACGCAGCGGTGCGGATGGGATCGGATGCGGGAAGTTCCCAGCGGAAGAGGGCTGCCGTTTCGGTCATCGCGGGAGAATTTTCGGCGGCGGACAGGAGACGATTCCCCAAGGGCCGGAGCCCCACATGTTGCAGGCCCGGGTAAAAACTCGAGCCTATCTAAAAAAAAGGCGAAAAATCTTGTTGAAAGCCTTTTCCTCTATTCCCGGTCGTCGTCTTCGTGGTCGTCGACGAGAATCCCGCCGAGGTCGCCGATGGTCTCCATCAGTTGCTGAAAACTGTCGTACCAGTCGGTTGCCATCTCGCAGATGAACATGACGCCCTGGTGGGCGAACCCGAGTTGCAGATACCCAACCTTCCCGACGTGCTTCATCAATTGCTCGGCCTCTTCGACCTCGATCTCGTCCGAGTCGGGGAAGGTGTCTTCGCGCAGTTGTTCGATCAGCAAGGTAATGTCCTCGCGTTCGAGGATGACCTCGGACATCGTGAGGAACGGGGCGCCGGCTGCCTTGGCGTGTTCGACGAAGTCCTTCCAGCCGTCGGCGTCCTCTTCTTCAAAGAGAACGGTGGGGACATCTTCGGTGACGTAACCGTTGAGGCGGCGCATGCCGTGGCCGGCGATGAACGCCACCATGTCGTCTTTCAGCGAAATAAGGTTATCTGGTTGCATGCAGAGAGTATTGTCGCAGAAAGGGGGCGGATTCGCACATCAACCTGCGTGGTATAGTCAAGGCTAAAGTCCATGATCTTTTCTAAAGAATATGTTGGTTACCTGGCGCGTCAGACTGTAAAGCAGTTGATGGCCGAGAAGATGATTCACTCCGAGAAGCCGGCTGTCCTGAACGAGCGGGTGGCGGAGGGGATGATCGAGGAGCTGTCGCTCGAAGACCGCATTAACGATGAGGTCCGCGTGATCCTTGAGGCGTTCCAGGACGATATGCGCAAAACCGGCGCGAGCTACCCGGAGATGTTCAAGAAGGTAAAAGCCGAGCTCGCCCGCAAGTATAAGGCGGTGCTGTGAGAATCTCTGCGGATAAGGTAAACAAGCTGGCCCACACTGTGGCTGACACTCTGGCTGAGATCCCCGAGTGCGACTTTTTGGAGGACCGAAACACGATCCGCCAGGAGGCCCGCAAGGCTCTGCTGAAGCTGCTGACCGAAGAGACGAAGATCGATCAGGCCGCGCGCCTGAAGATCTCGTCGCAGAGAAAGATCATCGTCGAAGGCTCGCAGGAGTGGGACATCCTCTACCGCAAGTACTACAACGACGAGGTCAAGAAGCTGGGTATCTAGCACCTGTTTGGCAAGCTCCATCGGGTTTGCTATACTTGGAAAGTTGAGTGGTTGAGGCACACACGCTTCCTGCTCTATGCTGTGCAATATGGCGTTATGGTGTAACTGGTTAACACGTCGCCCTCTCAAGGCGAAGAGTCCGGGTTCGAGCCCCGGTAACGCTACCAAAATACTCAATAAGATCAATCATTTACCAATGAGTTCCGTGAGGTAGATCGACGGGTACGGTCGATTGCGACCAGGAGTGGGTGATAGGCACACCGCGCCAAGCCTGCATCGCCGCGGCGTTGGGAATCACTAGACTCCCTGGTGAAACTGAGACAGTGGCTAAGGGAGAGTTGAGAGACTCGATCTGATCGAGCTAACTGTCGCCACTTTTGCCTCGTGGCACCCGGGCTACCCTCAAAGTCCTGAGGGGCCTTATCGCATAGAACGGTGTCGGTTCTACGGATGCGGAGGGATCGGCTGAAAGTCTTATTCGAAACTGTGTCTGTTCGCTCATTGGTAGCGATAAAAACGCGACCTGCATGCATCGCATCGAAACGGGTGAAGGCGGATCAGATTCTTAAGACGCGCGAAGAGCCATTTCTTCCGTGACGGCCTTACTGACATGCTCGTTTTGCAACGGGGACACATGGGCATTCGATGAACTCCTGCGATCGTGGAAAGGGTTCTGCGTTAGTGGGTTTGCGTTCCGGCCAGCGCCGGTTCACTGGCTGACGGCGAGATGTTTCCTGAGCCTCTAAGGCCCTGCGTCAAGAGGAGCAACATCTCGCCGGCCGGGATTGGGCGGCTGTAGAGATAACCCTGAACAAGATTGCAGCCGTATTCCATCAGGGCGTCGCTCTGATGGACGTTTTGTATGCCTTCCGCAAAGACTTCGAGCCCCAGATCGCGTGCGAGATCGATGATCATGCGGACGATGTTCTTTTTTGTTGAGCCCTCTCCAAGGCGATCGACAAAAGATTTGTCGATCTTGAGGCTGTCGATGGGGTATTTTTCGAGATAGCTGAGGGAAGAATATCCGGTGCCGAAATCGTCGAGCGCGATCCGGATGCCGATTTTGCGGATCTGTGCGAAGAGGGCGGTGACTCTTTCGGGATCCTTCAAGAGCATCGTTTCCGTCACTTCAATCTGCAATGAACGGGCATCCACCTGAATTTCGGCGAGGAGATCGACGAGGTCGGGAAAGAAGTTCGCATCGTCGAGCTGCTTGCTGGAGACGTTGATGCTAACGAGGACTGGCACGCCGGGTAGGGCGTCCTGCCAGCTCTTGAGCTGCTTACAAGCCGTGCGAAGGATCCAGGCGCCCAACGGCAAGATTGTTCCCGTCTCCTCGGCGAGCCCAACGAATTCTATCGGGGCGAGAAGACCGCGTTCAGGGTGATTCCAGCGGACCAGAGCTTCGACACCCACGATGCGCAGAGTACGGGCGTTGAGGATGGGTTGATAGAAAAGTTCGAACTGTTCGCGTTGGACCGCGAGCTTCAACTGCGACTTGGTTTGGATGAGCGCCGTGGCGCTTTGGTGCATGACCTCATTGAAGGCGAGGTACCGTCCGCCTCCCTGAAGCTTGGCGCGGTACATCGCGGTGTCGGCATCACGCAGCGGATCTTCGGGCTTGGCATGACATGCCTGAACCTCACAGATGCCCATGCTGCCGCTGATCACGATGCCGGGACCGATGGAGGGGAACGGTTCTTCCAGTCGCTCCAGAATCCTTTGCGCGGCGGTAAGGACCTGGTCGAGAGACTGGATGTCATCCAGAAGGATGGTGAACTCATCGCCACCGAAGCGGGAGATGGTATCCCTGGGGCGGCAGCATCCCTCCAGGCGTCGCGCGACTTCAATCAAGACGAGATCGCCTGCACGATGGCCCAGCGTGTCATTGACGGCCTTGAAGCCGTCGAGATCAAGATAGATGAGTGCGCTCTGAAATGGCTGCCGGGTCTGAGCGTGTTGCAGCGATTCTGTGAGCCGATCCATGAAGTAACCGCGGTTCTTCAAGCCAGTGAGATCATCGTGGAAGGCTGTGTGGGCAAGCCTGGCTTCGATCTTCTTGCGCTCACCGATCTCGAAGGAGAGAGCTTCGTTTTGCATTTCGGCGGCCTTCGCACGGATAGCTACTTCCTCGTTGGCTTTGCGCTCGCTGATGTCGCGCAGCAGGGCTATCCAATGGGTGAGTGCGCCATTGTCGTTATGGACGGGCGAGATGCTGAGCTCCGCCCAGAAGACCGCGCCATCACTTCTGTAGTTGATCAGCTCAATTTCGACAGGATGGCGCTTATGGAGTGCTGTTCTCAGGGTTTTGAGGGCCGCAGAGCTTGTAAGAGGGCCCTGAAGAAACCTGGGAGATTTGCCGATGACCTGCTGCGGCGTATAGCCCGTGATCCGAGTGAAGGCAGGATTGACGTATTGAATGCGAGGGCCGGGCTCATCAAGAATTTCGGCTTCAGTGATCATCACACCTTCATTGGCATTCATCACAACGGATTCCAGAAGGCGGAGGTGCATATCGACGGCGTTTTCTTGCAACTTGGTTTCTTCCTCGAAGCGGCGGAGGCGCTGGAGTTTCATTTGATCGATCAGTTTCAGTGGGGATTCTGATGTGCGTCCGTTGGTGCCTGTTGCTGCAACTGGCTCGGTAAAGATCATGGGTGTCCGGGGAGTGACTTTGCGGGAGAAGAGGCTGCAGTGATGCGGAAGTTGTCTTTGTCGCCAGAGTCGCTTTCTGAACGCATGGCAATCTCTGTCCGCGATCAAAGCCTGGTTTAGAAAGGGCGCCGCCACGAGGGCGGCGCCGAGAACAAAGACGTTCAGTTAGATAGCGAGACGCCGGCGGCGGAACAGCATGCATGCTGCACCCACGAGACCGGTTCCGAGAAGCAGGAGGCTGTTCGGCTCAGGGGTGACTGCGGTGCTGACCAACTGGAAGCTGGTGATTCCCGTCGTAGAAGATGTGAGGGAAAATAGACCGGAAGTGGGCGTGTACACATTGGCCCCGGTTCTGTTGTTGACTTCGTAGAAGGTGCCTGTGCCGGACACAGCCAACGTGGGGGAGCTACCCGATGACGAAACGGATGAGCTAACGATGCTGCTGATTGTGAAGTAGAGGGTATCGAGTACGTTGCTTACGGAAAATACTTTTGTACCGATCGCGGAGCTATCGAAGCTAAAGCTCTGCAAAGCGGCGGTGAAGAAGCGGAAGGGAGACATGTTATCCGTGGCGGCCAGAACGATGCCTGTGCTTGGATCAAAGCTGATGCCAGTTGAGGTGAACGTATCTGTTCCGCCAATGGCGACGGAACCAGTAATGGGTGTGGCGGATGCAATGGATACAGAGGCAATCAGCATCGCGCACAGGGCTAGGAATTTCGTGATCTTGTTCAATGGTCCTCCGGGAATTCCGCTCGGGAGCGGGTCGCTATGCAAAAGGCCAAATGCTTCATCACATCCGACCCATCTTGCGGTTGCGAGAAGGCTATTTGCATTTGGATGACCATTTCCGCGTCAATGAATTCAATGATTTGAAGAGATAGTACAAAGATAGGCGTGCAAAAAAATGCGTATAGTTGACCTATTCTGCCCCACTTGGTGTTCATGAATGGAAGGAGGCAATTCTTGGTGTGGGTTAAATAAATCAGAGACGGCCTGAGTGCCGTCTCTGATTCATACGGGTATCTAGAGCTCAGCCAAGCTTGGCCAGTGCGTCGGCCGCGTCCTTTGCCGTCTGCGTGTTTGGTGATAGCAAGGAAGCCTTTCTAAGATGCACGGCGGCGCTTGCTTTGTCATTCAGCTTTCCGTAGGTGAGACCCAGATGGTATTGGATCGAAGCGTTCGCCGGATCGAGTTTCAAGGCGTCCTCAAGAAGATCGCGTGCCGATGCGAATGTCCCTTTGTGGTAATAAACCCAGGCAAGCGTGTCCGCGGTGCTTGGGGACTCCGGCATGGCGCGTCGTGCGGTCTGCGCCAGTGACAGGGCCAGATCTGTGTTGTCCCCGTTTTCAATCATCAGGTAGGCGAGATTATTCGAGGCCACAGGATGCCCCGGCTTAACCTGGATTGCCTTCTTGTAAAGATCCATTGCTTTCGCAGAGTCTCCCTTTGCTTCCTCGAAGGTTCCGAGCATGACATACGCGCTCGCGTCATCAGGATGCGCATTCGACCACTGCTGCCAGGCCGCAATGGCTTGATCGGTCTCGCCCAATGCTGCCTCTGCCTGAGCGAAGGTCTGCAGGACACTTTGATTGGAAGGATCGAGTTGCATTCCTTTCTTCGCGCTATCGCGAGCGGATGTGGCGTTCTTCATGCCAAGTTGAAGAATCGCGAGGTCGTTGTAGAGATTGGCATTGCTGGAAGAACGCGTGATTTGCTCTTGAACGCGCGCGATTGCCTTCTCCGGCTGTTTCGCTGCGAGATCGTATGTGATGAGCAGATGTAGAGCGGATAATTCGTTGGGGTCTTTGACCAACGCTTGTTCGAGCAAGACCTTTCCTTCGGGGATTTTCTGTTGCCTCAGACGGAGTTGTCCAAGTTCGGTGTATGCGATCGCGTTATTGGGATCTTTCTTGAGCGCGGTTTGGAAGTCGATCTCCGCCTGGTCGTACTGCTTCTGATTCGCCTCCGCCGTTCCGCGCCAGAGATATGCGCTTGCATAGTCCGGGTGGAGATTGATCGTGTTGTCGGCAACCTGGGCCAGGAGGCTGGAATCGCCGCGCTGGCTCGCGATGGACGCGAGTCCGGATTGCGCTTCCAGGCTGGAGGGATCGAGACGGGCAGCTTCGCGGAAGCTGGCTTCCGAGAGGCTGAGGTCACCCTTTAATTTCGCACTTTGAGCGAGGAGGAGTTGCACCGGAACGCTGTCTGGAACATTTTTTGCGGACTTCTGAAGAAGCGCAACGGCCTCGTCCTTCCTTCCAGCGTGGAGGAGAAGCGCACCGTTGAGGAGTTGTACGTCCGGCGAGTTGCTGCTGACCTTGCTCAGGTCGTCCACGACGGTCTGGGCCTTCGCATAGTTATCGCGTTGTATGAGGACACGTGCATAAACGACCTTGAGCGGAACGCTTTTCGAGTGCCTTGCGACCAGACCGGAGTACACCTCTTCCGCACGATCCGCGTGACCTGCCTGGACGAGATAGTCCTTGAGCAGCTGGGCCGCTTCGAGGTTCTCCGGCATATCCTCGGCGGCTTGTTGCAGTGCATGCTCCGCGCCTGCATCGTTGCCCATCCTGAGATAAAGGCCTGCGAGACCGGAGCGCGCCTGGAGGTTCTTTGGTGCCTCTCTAATCGCGGTGATATATTCCTGCTCGGCGCCCTGGCGGTCACCGCGTTTCTCCATAAGCACCGCGAGTACGAGATGCGCGGATGTATTTTTTGAGTCGAGTGCTACGGCGCGGTGCAGTTCTTCTTCCGCTTGTGCGCTATCGTTGCCGCTTTCGCTTTCAAGGATGGCGAGTGTGGAGTGAAAACTAGAGCGCTTGGGATCGATCGACAAAGCATGCTGGATGTAGCCGAGGGCCTCGGGCAGATTACCGGCTTTTTGCGCGATGTTGGAGCGCAGGGCATAAGCATCGGCGTTGTTCGGGTCCATAGCAAGAACAGCCTTCGCCTGATCCAAAGCGCGATCCGGAATGCCACCGGTGATGAGCATGGAGCCGAGATCGATGCGCGCGGGCAGGTTGGATGGGTTCAGGTCGACGGTCCTCATCAGCTCCTGATAAGCGGGCATGAGTGTGCCCATCTTCATGTAGGTCTTAGCCAACTCGTAGTGAGCTTCGTCGTAGTTGCGATCCACCTTGATCGCGTTCATCAACTGAATTGCGGCTTCCTTATACTTTCCGTCGTTCTCATACCGAATGCCGCTCTGCAGATACTTCCTCTTCTCTACATTGGGATCATGTTTGCATGCCGCGGTGGAGAGGACGGCGAGTGAGGCCATGACGACCGCGGTGTAGCGATTGGGTTGAACTTTTGATCTCTTGGTCATATTGATTTCCTTTTTCATAAGCTGGTGGGAGATTGCGGATCGGAGGCGGTTCAATCTGGAATGAATGCGGGGAGAATGGGCGAGAGATGCTCTGCGAAGCTGATCGCGCGGCGATGGGCGCTGAGCCGGCTCTCTCCGCTCTGTATCGGTGTGATGATGCGAACGAGTGCCGCATCCGTGCGATTGAGACGGATGGAGTCGAGCAGGGTGTACATCTTGGCGCTGTAATCGCTGGCGATGTCGCGACCGTGGGAGTGATACCAATACAAGACTTCTTCGCGGGTCTTGCCGTTGGAGATGATGTATTCGCCGATGTGATGGATACTGCCGTCGGATGATGTCAGATCCGCTATGTCTTTGGAGTCAAAGGTCCAGCCTGAGCCGGGAAGACAGTTTTGGGGGGAATGAATGGCCTGCCCGGTGCGCTGAGTCGGGAAGTAGCCGATGAATAATCCGATGGGAACGGATTGGGTGGCCGGCGAAGAGGTGAGTTCGTCGGGTGAATAGGTTCGGTTGAGGAACGACCCCTTGCCGAGGACCTGGAGGATGGCGGGATCCAACGGAATCTCCTTGCCGTTCCATGGCCCAACAACGGAGGGAAATTCGGTCAATGGAGCGCTTGGGGGTACGGTGTCCACGTCTCCGCGCACAAAGATAAGACCGCGAGCCAGGAGCAGTAGGATCAGAATCGCGAACAAGCGGGCAGACTGTTTCATACGGAGACCGCCTTTCGCGCGATCAGCCGCATGGCACTGTGGATGAAGAAGAGACAGCAGAGCGAGATAACGAACATGAGCCAGCCCGAGAATTCATGAAAGAATCCGATGGCCTTATCGGGATTCCAATATTGAACGCAAAGGCCGGTTCCTACGATGCGCAACGCGTTTGCGGCAACTGCGATCGGCACCGCTGCGAGAGCGAGTGCAAGACGACGCCACCGGGTCGGCTCTAGAAAATATCCGTAGATCACGGCTACCGTGAACAGGCTCAGCAGCGACCGTATACCGCTACAGGCCTCCGCGACCTCAAGCTGCATGGCGGGCAACTGGATGACATTGCCATCGCGGAGGACTGGAACACCAGCGAGAGGGAGCGCGGCGCTGGCAAGCCGCGACGCAAAAAGTTGCAGAGGGAAGGTGATCTGGTTGAAGAGGAGCGTAGGCAAGGGAATTGCGAGCAGAAGGACGAAAAGAATGAATTTGGTCTTGCCAAGCGCACGGCGACCGGCGAGGGTCCAGATGAGCCCGGCGCAGAGAAGGATGAAGGAGATTCTCGACAGGAAGAGGTCCGCACCGAAGACGCCCGTAAGCAGGGTGACAACGCCAGCGGCCACCAGCGTCAGTCCCCACCAGCTTGGCGAAGTAGCTTCCGCGAAGAGGATGCGGCGTTGATCCCAAACGAGAAAGGCGACGAAGAACGGGATGAGGAATCCATGGGAGAAGTCGGGAAGCTCAAACCAGTCCGATACAAGCTTGATGCCGATATCCAGATAGAGACTGAACACCAGGGCCAGGATCAACACGCCCATAACCCAGGTGTGGACTTGGCACTTCGGGACCGATGAGCCGCGGCGGATATTGGCAATTGGGATCTCAGCTTCCTTTACCATGCGCCGCTCCTTTCTCTGACTACGCCGTTTGTCGATGTTGGCTGGGACGAGACAACCAGAGAGGGATAGCGAACTGTTTGCGCACAGTGGGCATTTTTTTTCCCAATCCGGAGATCTTCCCCCAGCCGAAAATCGACGTAGGAGGGGAGCGGAAAGGAATTTCCATGTAACAACGCAGCTTTTTGCGGTTTGGCTGTTGCCGTGCATAGATCCAGCTCAATGATCTTCTTCGATGTATGTCCGTCCATGCAGTTCAGGCGCCCCATAAAGACTCTTGGTAGCATCTTGGGGGCCATTGTGGTTCTCTCGGCTGCGGGGTCCGCGCAACAGACTGGTACAAGGCCGGCAATCTCCCTGCCTGTGCCTCCCTCGCAGGCTCCATCTGCCGTTCCCGAAGTGCAGACATCCGCGATGGCGAATGTTTCGGATACGGCACCGAATTCATCACAATATGTCATTGCTGCAGGCGACACGATCCAGGTGGCTGTATGGAAAGAGCCGAGTCTATCCAGCTCGTTCCCGGTGCGCCCGGACGGGATGATCTCGCTTGCGTTGATCGGTGACCTTCCAGCTGCCGGCTTCACTCCGATGACGCTTAGTACGGACATTAGCGCGCGGTTGAAGAAGTACATCAACCAGCCGAACGTGACGGTGACGGTGCTCTCTGTGCACGTCAAACAGGTCTACGTGCTGGGCGAAGTGCAGCATGTAGGCCCGGTCACTTTCCTTACGGGCATGAGCCCGCTGCAGGTTCTTTCGACGGCGGGTGGCCTTACCCCCTATGCGAACGGGAAGAAGATCTACATTCTCCACGGAGAGCCGGGCAAGCAGCAGAAGATTCCCTTCGACTACAAGAAGGCGATCCGGGATGGAAATCAACAAGGGGTCTCGCTTGCCGCAGGCGACACCATCGTGGTGCCCTAATGACGAAGAAAACCCTGCTTTGCCACATCTTCTTTTGCGGCTCAACTGTCGTCCTCCTGGGGGTTCCCGTGGTCCGCGCCCAGGCTGTTCCCGCAGCCACGGCACCTGCGCCCTACCAGGGCTTCGATGTGCCTGACTTGAGAGGCAATCTGACCTATGCTGTGAGCGCTTCGGAGACGGTAACGACCGGATATAACGGCGGCGACGGCACCGCGACCTCTACCAACATCTCCGGTGATGTTGCGTATTTGTCGCGCAGCGAGACGCATCCCTTCAGTGCCGTCTATTCGGGAGGCTTTCTCGGCAGTACATCGGGCTATCAACCCTCCACGACATTCCAGAATCTTTCGCTGTCGCAGGTCTTGAAGCAGAAGAAGTGGAACTTCATTGTTGGAGATACGGTCAGCTATCTTCCGCAGAGCCCCACTGTGGGCCTTTCAGGTATCCCCGGGCTCGGCGATCTCGCGATCGACCCCGTGCAGGTCGGTCAGGGCTTCGGATCGGGCATTCTTACGAACTATGCGAACCGCGTCAGCAATTTCGCGAGTGCAACGGCGACACGGAACCTCACCGGCAGCACCTCCATCGAAGGCACGGGTTCGTATGGGATTCAGCGCTTCCTGACCGATTCCGTCTTTGCACTGAACAGCAACCAGGTAACCGGCTCGGGCGGCCTCAACCATCGCATCAACGCTCGCAACACCGTAGCTGCAAATTACAGCTATTCCCGCTTCACGTATGTCGATGAACCGTACACCTTCAATACCAACGGTCTGAGTTTTGAATATGTGCGGAGCTTTACGCCGCGCCTCATCATGGATGCGTCCATTGGACCGCAATGGAACGCAGGCACGACATTCAGCTCCACGTCGCTGTCCGTGGCAGGCTCGCTATTTTTCAGCTACGTCCGTGAAAAAACAAGCATGTCCCTCGGGTACACACGAGGCACGAATAACGGTTCCGGGGTTGTTCCGGGTGCACTGTCCGATTCGATCGGATTCAGTGCACGGCGGATGCTCAATCGGGCCTGGGGCGCAGCGGGCAGCGTGAGCTACGCCCACTCGAGCAGCCTTGCCAACGTAACGACCACACCCTTTTCGATTGACGCCGTCGTCGCAAGCGGACAGCTCTCTCGTCAGTTGAGCCGCAGCTTCTCTGCCTTCGGCAGCTACACGATCCAACGGCAAACGACGCAGGGCATCGTTGCTTCATCATCGAACGCGTTCAGCGGACTTTCCCAGACGTTTGGCTTCGGGGTGACGTACTCCCCAGGCCAGATCCGTCTAGGACGTTAGCAAAGGAGCACCATGCTGGGTCACCGCACACTGACGTTGGAAGACTACGTCTCAATTCTGAAACGCCGAGGTTGGATGATCCTGATTCCTGTGATCATTCTTCCCATTATTGCCTTCGCTGCAACGTTTCTTGTTGCTCCTCAGTACCTCTCGCAGACGCTCGTCATCATTGAAGGGCAGAAGGTTCCGGACAACTATGTCAAGCCGGTCATCTCGTCTGATCTGGACAGCCGCCTGGCCTCGATGAAAGAGCAGATTCTAAGCCGCTCAAGCATCCAGCCCATCATTGAGAGATACAACCTCTACTCTGGCAAGTCGATGTCGATGGACGATCGCATCGACCTCGCGCGACGCAGCATCGAGATCAAGCCAATCGCCTCAGAGATTGCGCACTCTTCCGGACTTCCGGGCTTCTTTGTCTCCTTCAAAGCTGGCGATGCCCACACCGCACAATTGGTCTGTGGTGATATTACGTCGCTCTTTCTTGGCGAGAATCTACGCTCACGCGAGGCATCCGCTCAAGGCACGACTGACTTTTTGAAGAGCCAACTGGCCGATGCGAAGCGCAACCTCGATGAACATGATGCGAAGCTCGCCAACTTTCAGCGGCAGTACATCGGACGACTGCCGGGTGAAGAGCAACCTAACGTCAACATGCTGACCAGTCTAAACACGCAGTTGGACGCAGCGACTCAGGCACTGTCGCGCATGGAGCAGGACAAAGCATACGAAGAGGCTATGCTGGCTCAACAGTCACAGAGCTTTCAGTCTTCGAGCACTGCTGGTCTAAGCCAGCCCGGGACACGGCAGACACGCGAACTTGAGTTGCAGAGTTTGCTCTCGCAGGAAGCTGATCTCACGAGCCACTATACCGCCGACTATCCCGACGTGATCGCGGTGAAGCGTAAGGTCGCTGATCTTCGCCGTGAGATTGCGCGCACGCCGACGGTCACGGGGGCTCAGGTCAGTGTCGCATTCCCGAACAGGAACGACTCAATGGCTGTGCAACAGTTGCGGGCGCAGATCCATTCGGCGGAAATTGGCATCCAGGCGAAACGGAAGGATCAGGCGCAGATTCAATCGCAGATCGGGATGTATCAGAGCCGCATTCAGTCCAGTCCGCTTGTGGAGCAGGAATACAAGGAACTGACTCGGGACTATCAGACGGCGCAGACGTTCTATGACGATCTGCTGACCAAGATGAACCAGTCGAAAATGGCAACTGACCTTGAAAAACGCCAGCAGGGCGAGCAGTTTCGAGTGATGGATGAGCCGAATCTTCCCGATGCACCATTCTCTCCCAAGCGCAGCGTGTTTGTAATGGGTGGTCTGGTCGGGGGACTTGCCCTGGGACTTTTGACGGTGGGTTTGTTCGAGTACAGCGATACCTCGCTGCGTAACGAGCGCGATGTGTGGGCCTTCACAAAGCTACCTACTCTCGGTGTCATCGCATTTTCTGATGTCATTTCAGATGTCGCGCCTCAGGGACGCTTCGCGTTGCTCCGGCGATCCTTCAGCCGGAGGCTTTCAAAACCTTCTGCCACGCCGGTGGGGGGATAGCGATGTACAAGAGATTCTTTGGGATTGAGAGCAACCCCTTCAGTGGGAGCCCCGATCCGCGCTTTCTCCACATGATGCCGCATACGCGCGAAGCATTGGCTGCGCTGGAGTACGGTATCACCACGCGGAAAGGCTTCATCGTTCTTACGGGTGAGGTCGGCACCGGCAAGACGACACTGTTGCGGCATGTTCTCAACTCGTTCAACCCGGAACTGGTCTTAACGTCCTTCGTGTTCAACCCACGAATGGACTTCATCGATTTCCTGGAGTTTGTTCTCTGTGATTTTGGTCTATCACCGACGGCACGAACGAAGTCAGGCATGCTGATTCAACTCAATCGCTGGCTGATCGAGCGATTCTGGCACGGTCAGACCTGCGTCGTGGTTGTTGACGAGGCTCAGAATCTTTCGTGCGATCTGATGGAGGAGATTCGCCTGCTGACGAACCTGGAAACCTCATCGGAGAAACTGCTGCAGATCGTTATTTCGGGACAACCCGAGCTCGAGGAAAAGCTCAAGCAGGATGATCTTCGCCAGCTAAGGCAGAGGGTTGCACTGTGGTGCCGTACGCAGGCGCTTACCCACCAGCAGACGGTTTCCTATATCGAAGAAAGGTTGAAGATTGCAGGGGCTGTCCAGCCTGTATTCACAGAGGACGCGGCCACGTTGATCCACCGTGCGAGTGCCGGAATCCCCAGAGTAATCAACCTGATCTGTGAACACTCGATGATTCTCGCGTATGTCGAGGAGTTGCTGCGCATCCCCGCGGCCCTGGTCGGGGCTGTCATTCAGGATCTGGATCTTGAGCTCACGACATCACCCTGTCTGAGCGCTTTCGATCAAGGCGATGGCGATCCTTTGACTCACGACCATTCGCCGCTCTCTTCCAATATCAACGCAAAACGCCTCTCCACCTGGACTGAAGGCGAGAGACGAGACCTATGAGCAAAATCTATGAAGCACTGCTGCGCGCTGAGATTGAGCGCCTGACAACGAAGGATGAAGTTTCGCAAGCGACAACTGTCCCGCTACCAGTTCGAGAGAGAGACTATGCCGAGCTGTCGGCGGGACCCGGCTGGCCTGATGTGGATGTGGTTGCATCTTCTGTTCTGAACGGTTTGCCTTCTGATCCTGCGAAGATCGCGGTCAAACGTTGGAAGCCTCTTCTTCACCAGCTTCCGGCTCTTGGAGAGCGCGGTGCCTCCGTAGAGCAATTTCGCACCTTGCGCTCTCGCGTTCAAGAGTTTCGTGATCTTGGTGTGCTGAAGACTGTTTTGGTGAGTAGTGGCCTGCCCGGTGAGGGTAAAAGTTTCGTCTCAGCAAACCTTGCCATCTCTCTGGCGCGCAGAAAACAGAATCGCGTTCTGTTGATCGACGGAGACATGCGACGGAGTTCGCTCCACAAACTTCTCGGGGCACCCTGCGAGCCTGGTTTGACAGACTATCTCTCCGGCAACGCATCCATGTTCGATGTCATGCAAAGAGCCCACGCGAGCGACGGTATGCCTTCCGCGTTGTCTTCGCTGACGTTCATAGCGGGCGGTGGAGATGCAGACAATGCGGCGGACCTTTCGAGTAATAACCGCTTCAAAGAACTGATCGTGAAGGCGTCTGCCTTCTTCGACTGGATCATCGTCGATTCTTCACCGGTGAATGTCATTGCAGATGGAGTCAATCTCGCACACGCCTGCGATGGTGTCCTGCTCGTCGCGCGTGGCGGTGTGACGAAGTTTGAAACGGCACAGCGAGCGCTCTCTCAACTCAAGGCCAGCAACGTGTTGGGTATTGTCTTGAACGCAGTCTCCGACCCTCCGGTGAGCGGCGGCTATTACGGCTACGACGCGCCGGGCAAGCAGACGACCTAACGGGAGTGACTCCACACGATGTTCCGTTTCCTGAACGTGTATTACCCAAAACGAACGGTGAGCCTTTTCGTCTGCGAAGCGTTCCTCGTGGCTGGATGCTTCCTTATTGCGACGCTTGCGTTGCTCGGACCCGACACGTACATCGCGATTATGTATGAGTCGGGGGGAGCCAAGATCGCGAGCATCACCGCGCTCAGCCTCATCCTGTCGTACTACTTCGATCTGTATGAACCTCAGATCGTATCGGGACGTACCGAGATCTATTTCCGCATCCTGCTTGTTCTCGGTTTCGACTGCTTCATTTTGGCGCTCGTGATCTTTCTCTATCCGGCTGTGATGATTTCACAGTGGGTGTATGCACTTGGATTCGCGCTTCTGACTCCAGTGCTGATTGTTTGGCGCAACGCCTACGACTGGCTTCTCAGTCATCGCCAGTTTCGGGAACGAGTGTACGTGCTCGGCGCAGGAGAACAGGCTCACAACATCGTCGCGACCATCCGTTCACGCTCCGATATTGGGATGGAAGTGGTCGGCTGGTCTGGTGCAGAACTGAATAAAGAAGAGCGCAAGGAAACCTGGATCCAGGATCTGGACCGGCTTTCAAAAGGGAAGCACGCTTTGCAGCGCATCATCGTTGCGGTTGAGGATGGGCGCGGTGAGCTCCCAGTGCAGGAGCTTCTCATGCTTCGCTTTCAGGGGATCGCCGTGGAAGGTGTCGGCGAACTCAACGAGAAGCTATCCGGCAAGATCCAGTTGGATGGATTGCGTCCGAGCAACTTCCTTTATAGCGAAGGCTTTCGCATTCGCGCCTCGCAGCAGATGATGCGCAACATCGTTTCGACCGTTGCCGCTTCCGTGGGGCTTCTTCTTTTTCTTCCTGTGTTTCCCATCGTTGCGCTTCTTGTGAAATGCACGTCGGGAGGACCACTCTTCTTTCGACAGACTCGCATTGGTATTGGCGGGAAGACATTCCAGGTAATCAAGTTTCGTTCGATGTTTACGGATGCGGAGTCTTGTGGGGCGAAATGGGCGACGAAGAATGACCCCCGGGTAACACGCTTTGGCATGTTCATGCGGAAGACTCGCCTTGACGAGATTCCACAGTTATGGAACGTAGTTCGAGGCGACATGAACTTTGTCGGGCCTCGGCCGGAACGTCCTGAGTTTGTGCCGTGGCTCGAAGAGCAGCTTCCGTTCTACTACTTGCGGCACTTGATTCGACCTGGTCTTACAGGCTGGGCCCAGGTGCGTTACGGATACGGCGCAACGCTGGAAGAGACAAAGGAAAAGCTTCAACACGACCTCTACTACCTAAAGCACATGTCGCTGGGCCTCGATCTGCTGATCATGTTCGAGACGATCAAGACGATCGTACGACGACGGGGCGCACAGTGACCTGACATCTGCATCCTTCTGTTTTGCCAACAAAACCAACCGCAAGTTCAACCGCTTTTAGTCATACGAGGAACTGCATGGCACGCTATCTCATTACCGGCATCGCCGGATTTATTGGCTCTACCCTTGCGCATGCTCTTGTCAACCAGGGTCATCAGGTTTGCGGGATCGACAACCTGTCGACCGGACGCCTGGCAAACATCGCGGATATTGCCTCGTCGATTACTTTCCATCAGGCCGACATTCAGGATATCAACGCTTTACATGCGGCTTGCATTGGAGTGGATTATGTTCTTCATCAGGCAGCTCTGGCATCTGTGCCACGTTCTGTAAAAGATCCTCTTGCCTCGCACGAGTCCAACATCAACGGAACCTTGAATGTTCTTCTCGCGGCACGTGACGCCAAGGTGAAACGCATTGTGTATGCTGCGTCATCGTCGGCGTATGGAGATCAGCCCGTCCAGCCGAAACAAGAGGAGATGAGCCCAAATCCACTTTCACCTTACGCTGCACAGAAGCTTGCAGGCGAGTACTACATGCAGTCTTTCTGCAAGGTCTACGGCATGGAAGCTATCTGCCTGCGCTACTTCAATATCTATGGGCCGCGCCAAGCCGCGGACTCTCCGTATTCAGGTGTCATCGCTCAATTTATCTACAAGATGATGGCCGGCGATACGCCCATGATCAACGGCGATGGGCTTACCAGCCGGGATTTCACGTTTGTCGACAACGCTGTGCGTGCGAATCTCCTCGCGTGTGACGCTCCGAAGCAGTACGCGACTGGCCGGGTGTTCAACGTGGGTACGGGCTGCAGCCACACGTTGAACGATCTATACTGCGCCCTCGCAGAGCTACTGGAGTTCAAAGACAATGCGAAGTATGGACCCGCGCGCGTGGGAGATGTACAGCATTCGCTGGCGAATATCGAGCGAGGCCGCATCGAGCTCGGGTATCGACCCAAGACTGATTTCAGGGCTGGGCTTGAAGAGACGGTGCGTTGGTATCTTGCAGAGTCTCGCTCTGCCATCGAGCACGAAATGACGTCCGTCGAAACACCGGCTTTCGATCTGGGCCGCATGAACGATATGAAGGAAGCACAGCACGTGATGCAAGCGTATGAAGGAGTTCGATGAGCCTGGACAACACGATTTTTTTTGACGCATCCTCTTTGTCTTCAAGTGCGGCTGAACGCTTGGGACGCCTTCAGGCGCGGACAGCCAGAATCGGTGTCATAGGCCTCGGTTATGTGGGGCTTCCGCTTACCCTGCTGCTGGCCGAAGCAGGCTTTCAAGTCACAGGATTCGATATCGACGAGAAGAAGATCGGCGATCTTGAGGCGGGCCGTTCTTACATCTTTCGCATCCCCGAAGAAGAGATTCAAGCCGCACGAGCGCAAGGTCTTCGTGCGACCTCTGACTTTTCGCGACTTGCGGAGCAGGACGCCATTTTGATGTGTGTTCCGACACCGCTCACCAGTCATCGCGAACCGGATCTGAGCTATATCGAGAACACCGCGCGTGCCACTGCCACCTGGATCCGGGAAGGGCAGCTGGTTGTGCTTGAGAGCACAACTTATCCCGGTACGACGGAGGATGTGCTGATCCCATTGCTAGAGTCAGGTAATCCGCATGGCCTGCGCGCGCAAACAAACGTCGCAGCTGCCACCGGGGAAGGTGTGTTCTATGTTGCGTTCTCTCCGGAGCGGGAAGATCCGGGGAACACGACCGTTGCTCGACGTGACATTCCCAAGGTGGTGGGCGGTCATGATCCTATTGCGACTCACATGGCCGCTACCTTGTATGAGGGGATCTTCGAGAAGGCTGTGCGTGTCTCGACAACGCGAGTTGCCGAGATGACCAAGTTGCTGGAGAACATCTATCGTTGCGTCAACATTGCGCTGGTCAACGAGCTGAAGGTTTTGAGTCTGAGGATGGATGTCAACATCTGGGAGGTCATCGACGCAGCATCCACGAAGCCTTTCGGCTTTCATCCCTTCTATCCAGGACCGGGGCTTGGGGGACACTGCATTCCAATCGATCCGTTTTACCTTAGCTGGAAGGCGAAGGAGTACGACTTCAATACGAGGTTCATCGAGCTGGCCGGCGAGGTGAATGAGGGGATGCCTGAGTTCGTAACGCAGCAGGTTGCGAAAGCACTGAACAGGGAAAAGAAGGCCCTGAACGGCTCCAAGATCCTCATGCTTGGCATGTCCTATAAGCGCAATATCGATGATCTGCGGGAGTCTCCGTCGCTGACCATCATCGAGTTGCTTCGTGCTGAGGGAGCGGAGGTTCTTTACAACGATCCCTACCATCCCACCGTGGGTCGTGGCCGCCATTACAACCTGAACATGACCTCTACGCCGCTGGACAACCTGTCGCAATACGACTGCGTACTGATCGTGACAGATCACTCAGACTACGATTATCAGCAGATCGTGAACGAATCCAAGCTGGTGGTGGATACGCGTAACGCGACGAAGGGGATTGCCTCTACCAAGATCGTGCTTTGCTAACTCGCACCGCGGATGGGCTGTTGAAGAGGCACTTCAATAGCCCATCCGCAAGGTTATAGAAGCCTAGGGCCGGCAGTGGGAGTACCGGAGCGGGATGGCACCTTGGAGACCGTGACCGGCGATGGCGCTTTCTTGTCGGCGTCTTGTTCAGAACCCTTGTCGTTGAGCTTGTATAAGAGAGATCGATAGCTGATCTTTAGCCATTTGGCGGTTTTCTGACGGTTCCAACTGTTTGCCCGCAAGACCCGCATGATGATCTGGCGCTCTAGATTGTGCGTAGCGCGCCTTGTGACTTGTTTCAGTGAGATCGGTTCACTGACATCGAGATTGGCGATCGGATCACGTTCGTCGGTTTCTTCATGACTCAACTCCGCGATTAGTCTCTCCTCATCGCCAAGCAGGACATAGCTGCGGACCAGGTTGTCGAGTTGCCGGATGTTGCCTGGCCACTGATACTGCTGCATCCATCGCATCGCCGATCGGGAAAGCGGCGGAGGCGAGATGCGGAATGCGTGCGCGTGCTGCTCGAGGAGGTAATCGACGATTTCGGGAATGTCACCCAGGCGCCGACGTAACGGAGGGATATCGATCGTCATCGCGTTGATGCGATACAGAAAGTCCAGACGGAATGAGCCGTCTCTCACTTGGTCCTGGAGATTCCCATTGGCGACCGTGACGAGACGCGTCCTGATCGATCTTGTATCGTGGCCGCCTACCCTCATAAATGTACCGTCTTGCAGCAATTGGAGCAGTTTGGATTGAACGGTCACGTCGAGGCTTCCAACTTCATCCAGAAAGAGTGTTCCGCCATCGGCTTGTTCTACTCGGCCCCTCTTTGTCGAGTTCGCACCAGTAAATGCGCCCTTCTCGTACCCAAAGAGTTCGGTTTCGAGCAGAGATTGAGGGATTGCGGGACAACTGACCTTGACGAGTTGGCCGCCCGTCTTGCCACGAAACGCGTGCATCATTCTCACGCACACTTCCTTTCCCGTGCCGCTCTCGCCCTGAATCAGAACGGGAATTTCTGTCGGCGCGACGGACTCAAGCTTTTGGCGAATGGATACCATTTCCGGCGTAGATCCGAATACGATTTTCAGGGGCGGCATATCGTCTGGCATCTGATCATCCGAAAAGTGTTGCTGTGGCATAGTGCCCAATTGTGCAGTCCTCGTGTTCATTCGATGGAGTCTGATTCTGTACTTGCACGTGAGAGGCCAATGCGGCTCGAGGGTGTTTCCTCGGCCAATGCGTTGTGACTTCGGAAGTTAGCGAGGCTTATCGGCGATATCGGACGAAAGCTTCCAGAGAGCGTTTCGCAGGTGTGGGAAAACATGTACTGAATGGTGCAAAATGGCCGCATCGCATGCAGCTAAATTCTCGATACTAGCGTCCAATATAAGAACGAGAACATGGGCCTTTCACATCCTGTACGTACGGTGAAGCTCGCATAGGAGCAATCTTTGAAGATTCACCCAGCACTTTCTGCATCAACTTATCTCCCCGGTAAACCCTCGCTTTTTCTCTTCGAATCCAACAAGACTGTATTGGACTACCTCAAAAGAATGGTGGGAAAGCAATACACCGTTCATGCCTTCACGGATGCTCGCTGTTTCCTGGAAAAACTTGGATCAGAGGAATCTCCGGGATTGGTCGTGCTGAGCTGGGAAGGTGCGGATGTATCTCTTCCCATCCTCAGCGAATTGCGCGCTGCGCACTCCGAAGTACCCGTTGTTGCCCTTTCCTGTTCGAACCAAGTGTCCGATTACCAGCATTTCCTCCGGCTCGGAGCTACAGAGGTTCTTCTCAAGCCGCTGGTCAAGGGCGATCTGGAAGAGGTCCTTAGTAAGCTGCTGCCTTCACTACAAACGGACCCGAAGCACGCCACCGAAATCCCTCTCGATGACGACCGGTCGTTTGTGCGCTCCAGTAAACGCATGCGCGAGATTGAAGGCCAGGCCAAGCTTGTAGCCTCTTCCGATATCCCCGTACTCATTCTCGGTGAGAGCGGTACAGGCAAGGAAGTTCTGGCGACGTACACCCACAAGATGTCGCGTCGCAGCAAGAAAATGTTCATGAAGATTAATTGCGCGGCCATGCCGGCGGAGCTTCTTGAAAGCGAACTGTTCGGTTACGAGCAGGGAGCTTTCACAGGAGCTGCCAAGATGAAGCCGGGCAAGTTTGAAACCTGCGATGGCGGCACAATCTTTCTCGATGAGATTGGCGAAATGCCGGCGATTCTCCAGGCCAAGCTTCTTCAGGTCCTTCAGGATGGCACTTTCTCGAGGCTTGGAGGCCGCACGTCCATGCGTGTGGATGTGAGGATCATCTCGGCGACCAACGTGAACATGAAGGAGGCTATGGCTCAGAAGAGTTTTCGCGAGGACTTGTATTACCGCCTGAACGGCATCTCCCTGGTGCTCCCCCCGCTTCGTGAGCGAACGGAGGAGATTCCGTCCCTTGTCTCGTACTTCATGCGGAAGGGAGCGGCGAAGTACGGCCTGCAACCCATGTCCGTATCATCGGAGCTGATGTCGTTGTTCACGGAGTTTTCCTGGCCCGGCAACTTGCGGGAGCTTGAGAACGTGATCAATCGCCTTCTTGTGATGCAAGATGAGAAGTCAATTATCGAAGAGGTGACGGTTCGTGCCGTGCCCGGCATCTCGGCGGATCGTGCGGCTGCTGTCGGCAATATCACTCATCTTGGCGGACTGAAAGACATGGTGCGCGATCTGAAGGGCGAGGCCGAATCCGTCGCAATCACCCAGGTGCTCGAGGCAAAAGGATGGAACCGAAGGGCGGCGGCGTTGTCTTTGCAGATCAGCTATAAGGCGCTTCTCTACAAGATCAAGCAGTACAACCTTGCACCGAGCTCCATGCAGATGAGAGGCTACCAATTGGACATGGGCGGACGGGCTCTCCGTGCCTGATAAAGTGATCATTCAATATGGGGATCGAGCAGTACGTGGCTACGTCGACAAAGAAGAGTGGCCTCCCGCGAAAGAACTGGGGCACGAGCTATTTAGTGTCCCGATGCGCTCTGAAGAGACCGAACCGGGGCGAGAGATTTCGCTCGTTGGTGCGAAATGTGTGTTCTTTGTCAAGACCTTTACCGGCAAACCTCATGAGGACCTGCGCTTCCACGATGACGTCCCACCGCTTGACTGCCTTTGGGTACGGGTCGTATTTCGCGATGGAGAGGTGATCGAAGGTCTTGTCCGCAATAGTTGCAGCTTCGTCAGCCATCCGGGGTTCTTCATGATTCCAACGGATCCGGAGGGCAATAACTGGTTGATCTATGTGATCAAGGAAAGCCTCACGGATCTTCGAATCCTCGGTCTTCGCCCTGCCTCCGAGTCGCTGCAACATCTCGAGCGGCTCGGCTAAACGAAGGGGCGCCCGAGCAAACGGTTGTAGACAGCCGCGGTGCGAGTCATCATCGCGGCTGTCGTGAATCTTTCTGAGACCCTCAGCTTTCCACGGGCACCCATCTCTTCTGAGCTGAGGGGATTTTGAAGTGCTCGCATGAGGGCTTCGGCCAATGCCGGAGCATCTTCCGAAGGAACGATATATCCAGTCACTCCGTCTTCCACAGCCTCGTCGTTGCCGCCCACTCGGGTTGCAACGACGGGTAGGCTGTGGGCCATAGCCTCGATGATGGCGTTTGAAAATCCTTCGCTTCGCGATGGTAGAACAAACAGATTGCTCGCGTTAAGATACGGTCCAAGCTCGGTCACGCTTCCGAGGAAGCTTACATGACGCTCCAGATGAGAATCCGCGATCATGGTGGTGAGTCTTTTGAAACAGTCTGGCTCAAGTACGCCGCCAGCTATGCGGAAGTGAACATGCGGGACGCTCTTGACAATGATTGCAGCGGCTTGAATCAGAACGTCGAAGCCTTTAACATGACGGATATTGCCTACCGTAATGACCGAGAGAGAAGCGTTGGCGCGTCGATCGGGATGCCTGAGGCCATCGTTCAGATCAAGGCCGTTGTAGATTGTTTCTACCCGCTCAGGCTTTATTCGGTCGATCTTGATCGCATGTGTGCGGACCTTGTCGGACACCGCGAAGACTCTGTCCGGAAGCTTTGACATCAGCCTGTATGCGATCTGGTGCTTGCGGCCTCTGAGGATGCCCATATCTCTGCGGCTCCAGATCAGCTTTGCTTTCGTGAATGCCTTCACAATGAGACCTGCCCACAGATCCGAGCTCTCAAAGAATGTCTGTACTAGCTGAATGTTCTGCGCGGGGATTAATTTTGCAAGAGCTCGAGCCGCGCGCAATGCCTGAAAGTCGTATGTCTTCGTAAGGGGTAGCAGAAAGACCGGGCATGGGGGGTGATCCTGAAGGAGGGAGCTTTCCGGATGGACATCGAACGTGAGGATGGACACGCGGTAACCGTACTGAGGCAAAAGTTTCGCCATGCGAAGCGCAATCTTTTCGCCACCGCCGAGTATCTTGGGAAATTGGTCGAGCACAAGAAGAACATGGGGAAGCCCGTCGTTCTGCCGTCGACCGAGATGCGTGCGTGATGACGCTAGAAGTTGAATCGGTCCATCAAATGGGTACCACTGCATCGATGCATTTGAATCTTCCATCATGTCAGTTCCACTCCAGATGCGGGGCACGCGACAAGATGGGCTGTTTGGGTTTCAGGCCCAGCGGTTCGGGGCCGTCAGCTAGTTCTGCGGTTAGCTCTGTGGCTCGCAACGTGGCAGCCGTCAGTATCCAAAGCAGACCATTAATCTCCACATAGGTCCATCGGTCGCCGAAGCAATTTGCGATCAAACAGGAACATACCGCAAGAAGATATCCAAGTCCGATGCCCTGATAAAGCGGGTCCCGGCCATTCCGAAAGACACGGTATCCTGCACCCAGCATCTGGTAGAGCATCACTATTGCGATGACCCCGCCGATCACTCCCGTCTCGACCAGCACCTTGACATACCAGTTATGCGTGTCTTTCAGGTTGGCGGTGTGCTCGCCCAACTGAAAGGTCGCGTAGCCCATTCCGAATACCGGACTCGCCAAGAACATTTGTTTGGATTGCTCCCATAGGTCGACTCGTTCTTGTGCGGATGCCTCAAGGGCGCCGTTAGAGTTCTTCGTCATATTGACTCGCTCCGTCACGGACTTTGGCACGACCGACTGCCATGTGATGAGAAAGATCGCGAGGACGATCAGCATCTTGCGATTCTTTAGAACCCCGAGGACTGCGAAGGAGAAGATTAGGGCCAGGTATGATCCGCGCGAGAAGGTGTACATCGTTGTGACGACCGTAAGCGCGACGAGCGCATAGCCGGCAAGCTTGATCTTCTTGCGCTTAACGAAGGCAGTGAATCCGCAAAAGAACATTGCGAACTGGGCGAGGAACGCGGCGAGCTGATTCGAGCCGTATGCAAGTGGACCTGTACCGCGCTTGCTTTCGTCGAAACTGTCGATGCTGCGTGAGAGGCTCTCAGCCAGCGCATTCTTGTCGACCAGAAAGAGAGAGATTGCCGTCACAATGACTAGTCTCTTCAGATCCTGACGGGTTTCGATGGTGAGTCCGGCCGCAACCATCAGCAGAGGGAGAAGCATGTAATCCTTCCACGTGACGAAGTTGATGTCTGAGAGCCAAATCGGTGCAGGTGCATGGCTCATCGCTGTGCCCATCCACATAGAGAGATAGAGATAAGAGGCAAAGACGAACCAAGTGAGATAGAGCTTCGATTTCGGAAGACGGTTGCCTTTGAGCAGTGCGCCAAGGATCACGGCGACTACCAGGATGGTCAGCATATTGCCGCCGAGGGGATAATCGGAAAATCTATCCCGCATGGTGCGATATGGAATAAAGGGCATCATGTAGTACAAGCCCATGATTGGCCGGCCTGTGAGAGAGGCGAGAATCATGATCCAAAAGCCGAGATAGGCCACGAATGGGATGTAGTGTCCGAGTCCTGTTCCCATTCCATTTCTCCTTCGCACCGCCACAGACAGCGAGCGATGTTACGAGTTGGGCTAAACCCAAATCTTCTTTCGCCCCGCAGCAAAGTTATAGAACGCAGAAAGCGCGGCGGCGTTCAGCATAAGGAAGGTGTGTGCGATGCGCACGAGTTTCATCTTTCGAGATGCGGGCATCACGATGGCTAATCCTGCGGCTGCGTAGCAAAGCGATTGCAGGATAAAAGCAGATAGGTAGAGTGCACCGCCGGCGAACGCGGACGTAAGCAGCATAAGCAGCAGCCAGAGGGGAACTGCGAGGCGGAACAGCTTATGGCTGATGAATCGAAACAGAAGCGGGTTGTTTGGTGAGAGCAGCCATGGAGCCAACTGCACAAGTTGATAGTTGCCTGTCAATGTGCGGATCTTGCGTGAGAACTCCTTGCCTGGCTGACTGAAGATACGATCCCGAGCGATCGCCCCCGGCTCGAAGAGGACACGTTTGCCCGCGCGTATCACATTCATGGGAGTGAGCACATCATCGAGAATCGTGCCCTCTGGGAGATCGCGGTAAAGGTCTCTCCGTACGGCATAAATAGCTCCCGTGGCTCCGACAACAGACCCTGAAAGCGACTCAAACTTTCGCATCGACTTTTCAATCTTCCAGTAGATGCCAAGTGCATCACCTGACGGCACACCAGGGGATGATTCAAGGAGAAGCTCGCCGCTCACCGCGCCCACCGAGTCATCCGCGAAACCTGAGACCAGTTCCTGGAGTGCGTCGTGATCGACGGTCTGGCGTACGTCAAAAAAGACCAACAAATCGCCCGTCGCGTTTCGCACCGCGGCATTGAGTGCAGATGCCTTGCCGACAGCTTCTTCCAGTAGGACCGCCGTGACGTCGCTCGCACGCTGCAGAAGCATCGCGGTTCTGTCCGTCGATCCATCCGACACGACTACGATCTGGATTCTGTCTGGCGGGTAAGCAAGCGAGCGCAGATTGATGAGCTTGTTCGGAAGAAGCGATTCCTCATTGTGAACAGCCATGACGATCGAAACGGAGGGCGTCACGGTTGCCTTATGCGCCGGACGCGGATGGAAGAAAGCCATAATCCGAAGCAGAAGATAATAGCCAGCGTAGGTATAAAAGACACACGCAGCTGAGACCCAGAAGACGACCTTCATCACATTCACCATCTGGCGTCTATCGCCGGATTTCGCTTTCTCCCTGAGACCATGCAATCAGCGGACCAATTGAAAATGGTCCTTGCCGTGGTGTTGATCGGTCTCCGCGGCGCGCCTGGACGTTAGCAATGGGAAAATATTTACTCATTGATGCCAAACATTTTCTTATCGACATGACGGTAACCGTCAGTTCACGGCGGCCTGACCGCGCCGTTTCGCAATGATGATCCGGATCTTAGGAATCTCGCGGTGAAACACCACGAAGGCTCCCATCACCGCCAGCGGGAGAAGAGCCATTGTCTGAAGCACGAAACCCATTAGCTTTGCTGGTTGCCAGTGCATCTCCGCCCAGTGAGAGACAAAGAGAAAAGGCAACATGGCAAGAACAGGTCTGAGCCATCCATCACGGACATAGACGAACGTTGGCATGTGCACCAGCTTGCAGAGATAGCGCGGCCAGAAGAAAAGTGACGTTGCAATGGTTGGAATCATAGTGCCAAAGGCCACGCCCAGCACTCCGATGTGCTTCACCAGAATCAAGCTTAGGAGGAGGTTTGCGAGTCCTTCAGCCAGTGTGACGATGGCGAGCGTCTTCTGCCGGTCCAGCGCAAGCGCAATGCCGTTGACGCTGGCATTTGCGAGCATGAGTGCCGCCGCAATGGCGAGGATCTGTAGAACGCGTGTGGCCTCTACGGAGAAGCGATCTCCAATCCAGAGGCAAAGAAGCGTGTCGCCCCGAATGACCAATGTGATGACAATGGGGTAGGTTACAAGTAACACAAGCTGTGTTCCTCGTACATGCAACTGCCGGAGTCGATCAAACTGATCGAGCGCTCGAAAAGAGCTTGCGAGCGGCATAAAAAATTTGAGAACGGAGAACGCGATCTGTCGCACATATTCAACCATTTTGGCCGAAATTGCATAGTAGCTGACTGCGGATGCCGTGACAAAGATCCCCACGACAACGTTATCGGTGTAAAGGATCAGTTGGCCTGCGCCATTTCCGATCAGAACCCAGAGGCCGAGACTCCATAGTGAGCGCATGAGTTCTGGCGGAGGGCGATGCAGATGGATGCGCAACTCGGGGCAGACGCGGAAACACGCTACTGCTGCAACGATGTTGATCGTCAGCACGATGCACAGTTGCCATCCGGCCATCGCCATGATGCTATGCCCACTCTTCAGTATGGGAATCAGGCCAAGGCTGGTCAGCGTAACCTGGACCATCTCCAGTAGTCCCAGAAGATCGAAGTATCCAATGCCGGACAGGACAGCGGTGAACACACTGAAGACCAGCGTGGACGAAAGCGTGGTTGCGGCAAGCACAAGCGCAACGCGTGCCGTTGTCTCATATTGTGTCGGGATGTGAAAGATGTGCGGCAAGAGCGCCGAGAGGCAGAGAGCGATGGCCATGACTCCGGCGGCAGTCCAGAGGCGAAGCCAGAGTGCTGCAGAGACAACTTGGCTGACCTCCTGATGATCACCGCGGGCTTGTGCCTTCGCGGTGAACCGCACGACCGTGGTTCTGAGACCGAGGTCCATGAAGTACATGTATGAGACGGTGGACTGCACCAAAACCCACACCCCGTATCCGGCTTCGCCAAGATGGTGGATCAGGAACGGGGACATGAACAGGCCGATTGCGATGGAGAGAAAGGTGGACACCCAACCGATCACCACGCCCCCGGTAAATCTGCGGAGAGAGATCATTGACTGGCTCCGTTCGCGGATTTTGGGTGCAGATGTCTGATGCCTTGGTAGGCGCGGTACAGCCACTCGCCAGCGTTGCTCCAGGCTGTGCGCTGCTGCAGGGGGGGATAGTAGTCGACGGCAGCCGTCCAGCTGGGATCCTGTGGATCGCGGCCCGCATCGGACCGTTTAAGCTGTCCGATACGGGCGAAATAATGCATCGAGAGAAGAAAATAGTTTCGCGGTGAAGAACGCAACGGACCGTATGCGGGAGCATGAAGAAACTCATGGAGCAGGATGATGCCGTCGAGCCGGTCTTTGCGGAGCGTGCTCTGCGCGTTGGTGCTGGTTGCGGATTTTCCGTGGACTCTAAAGGTAACGAGTGGCTCGTCAACGTAGGCAATACCGCGGCGGGTAGCAATGCGCGTCCAATATTCGAAATCTACCAGTTGAATCATGCAGGCATTGAAACGGCCGAACTCTTCGAGTGCGTCACGATGCAGCATGACGCAGCTCGGTTCTCCCACGAAGTTGGACAGGGGGGTGCGCGCGACCTGTGATGAAAACTCGCGCGCATGGATAAAGTCTCTACCTGGGAACAGAGCTGCAAACTCAAGAGCCCGCATATAGGCCGTGAACTTCTTACGCTGATCGGGCGAAACCTCGGGAAAGAAGGAGACTTCGCGTCGGCAGCATACGAGAGTTGCGGACGTGCGCCGTGCTGTGGCCAGCATCTCTTCTACGCAACGTGGTGCGAAGAGATCATCTTGAAAGAGAAACAAGATCCATTCGCCACGAGCCAATTCTCTCGCACGATCCCAGTTGCCAGGTAGACCAAGATTTTGCGCGTTTCTGTGGATACTGATTCGGGTATCCAGCCGAGCATATCGTTCAGCGATCTCAATCGTCTCGTCCTTTGAGCCATCGTCCACCACAAGCACCTCGATATCGTCGAAGGTTTGAGCGATCGCGCTATCAAGGGCTTCGGCAATGAAACGTGCGGCATTGTAGGTCGGAATGCAGAGGCTAACAGTAGGCATGTTTGATACGTATCTTCACGTTTCCTTGTTGGGTGACGAAAGCGGCAGTTGAACGAACTGCCCTTCTAAACGCGGGCGAGACCTTCGCGGGATTTGCGACGAGGCCACCAGTATCTGAAGTCAAGGTGAAAGTGACGCAGCCGCGTCCAGAGCATGTGTGCCAGCACTTTGTAGCGATAGGCGGGCACGATCTTGCCGAAGAGCGGCCAGCGAAGAAAAGACTCAATGGCGAACTCCCAATAGCGTTCGTGATTTGCTTCGCGGAGGTCAACGGCAAGTCGGTAGAAGAGACGCGCTTCAACACGCCGCTTCCACATCGCCCTGGGTATACCCTTCAGGTCAGAGAGCAGGAGTGTATCCAACAGCGAAAGCGCGGCACCGGTCATAGGAAGAACATTCTTGCTCTCGTTGTTTTCCCACCAGCGATAGAGTGTCAAACTCTCCGCAACTTCCTGGAAAGCATCCTTTGAGTACCGCTGCACAAGCCGGAACCACAAGCTCCAGTCATCGACACAGTAGACGTTTTTGAAACCGCCAATCTCAATCAAGGCAGATCGTCGTACCAGCGCTGTAGAAGGCAGAATGGGTGTTCGGTAGCGCAGGGCCGGCCACAGCTCTTGAGCTGGAAAGGAAGGCATCTCGTGTCTCTTGCCGTCGCTGTAGAGAAAGGTAAAGGCGGAGTAGACGACCATAAGCTCAGTGCGGGATTCAGCCACCTGCATCTCCACTGCAAGCTTCTGCGGAAACATCAGGTCATCGTGATCGAGAAAAGCGATCCATTCACTGGAAGCCTCTCGAATCCCCGCGTTTCGAGCTCCTGCGATGCCCGTATTCTGCTGCTTGATATATCGAATCCGATCTCCGAAGGATCGCGCGACTGCTTCTGTGGCGTCTTTGGAGCCGTCGTCGATGACGATGATTTCATCAGCCTGTCGGCTTTGCGCGAGTACGCTTTCCAGCGTTTCACGCAGGCATGCTTGTGCGTTATAGGCAGGGATGACAACACTGACGGTTGATCGGAACATAGGTGCTGCAACTTTCGTGTGGCACGCTCAAACATGGCCGGAGACTGGGGAGATGCTCGAAGGATCGTGCGGTCTCATCCAGGCGCGAAGTATGTTTCAGCGCCAGCGTGGCCCATTCCATCAAGACCAGTATAGCGTTTTCGCTTCTGCCGTTACGGTTTGTCTTCAAGAACACGATTCACGTAACCCGCTGAACCGGTGTGTGAAATAGTTTTCCCAGGGTTGCCCAACACAACGGAATATGCGGGCACATCGAAGTTGACATACGCACCCGGAGCGATGAGCGCTTCGCGCCCGATCGTAATTTTCCCCACGAGAATTGCGTTTGCTCCGACCCATACGCGGTCTTCGAGTGTCGGGCTCCCAACCCGTTCACCCCGGCTTGTTGCTCCAATGGTGACGCCTTGTGCAATGTTGATATTCGCGCCAAGCACTGCGTAGGGACTGATGACAACCCCGCCGAAATGGCCGAGGTAGAGTCCCTTGCCAATAACGGTTGCGGGAGAGATGTCGAAGCCGTAGCGAAAGCGATAGTGGTTCAGCAAGACGCGATTGTAGAGATACCCGAAGATTCCCAGGCCTTTCCTGCGCTCCCGGTAAAACCCCACCTTACGCAGATAGTAGGAGAAGCGGAACCCCGGATCCTTCCAATACGCCACAAGAATGCCTCTGATGCCGGTTGCGCCGTGGTACCGGAAGGCATCCGCTCGTACGATCTCCCAAAGATCCACTATGCCCGCTCCCTTCGCTATGACCCCATGGAAGTGACCGAGTAGCACTCGGACTTGCCTACCATACCATTCCCGGAAGGTGGCAAGCTGCAATCGGCGTTTGGCCCTCTACTTGCTACTGACAGTGATGGAAAGAGAGAGCGGCATACGAATGCGCAGTAGCGACCTTAGTGCGTCGGAGCTCCAACCTCGCCGCCTTCACCTTCTCTACCATGAACTGCGCGAGAGCGAGAGCGAGTACTCCTACATCGTCACCACGCAACAATTTGCCGGGCATCTTGCACTCTTGTGTGCGGATGAATCTGTGCAGGCGGGTCCACGTCCGGAGTTTACCTTCGACGACGGCCACATCTCCGACTTCGAGCATGCGCTGCCTCTTCTCTCCGAGCAGAGGGTGAAAGCGAGCTTTTTCATCACAGCGGGTTGGACGGGATCCCGCACGGGCTATATGGGTTGGAGCGAGTTGCGAGCTTTGCAGGAAGCGGGACACTCTATCGGGGCGCATGGCTGGAGCCACGCTCTTCTTCCGCATTGTAGCGATGTCGAATTGGATCAGGAGCTTCGTGTTGCGCGACTTGTCCTCGAGGATAGGCTTGGGAGCGCAATTGATAGCATGTCCTTTCCCGGTGGCCGTTACGACAAGCGCGTCCTGAAGGCGTGTCATCAAGCCGGCTATACACGGCTGTATACCTCGGAGCCGCGAACGCATCTCTCTGGAGGTGTTATTGGCCGCGTGAACGTTCGTGGAAGCATGACGAACACTTATCTGCAGAAGCTCTTCGACGAGCGCAGTGGGGCTTTGACAAGTCTTGAAAGGCAATACGTTTTAAAGGCGTTTCTTCAAAAGCTTTTGGGCGACCGTTTTTATGCATCACTCTGGAGCATGATCAACCGAAAGCAGCCGGATGCCGATGCGGTGAGCAAGGCATGAAGGTCCTCCATCTCATCAGTAGTGGCGGACTGTACGGAGCGGAATCGGTCATCCTAAGTCTCTGCCGGAACATGAATGCCGGTGGAGACCAGTGCGAGGTGGTTGTCTTTGGAAATCTGCCGCGTCCGAATCTTGAACTGCACGAAGCCCTAGTCGAGATGGACGTGAAATCCCATGTGTTGGAATGCTCAGGTCCACTGGATCGAACGGTTCCTCGTCGCCTTCGTGCTCTGATTGAGACCTCCGACCCGGATGTCCTTCACGCCCACGGGTATAAGGCGGATGTTTATGCATGGCTCGCACTTCGCTCGTCATCACTGCCTCTCGTCTCCACATGTCATACCTGGTACGACAACGATATGGCTGCACGTGTTTACGGAATCATCGATCGCCTTGTACTGCGCCAGTACACTGCTGTGGTGGCAGTCTCACAGGCGGTCGAAGAGAGGCTGAAGGATGCTGGTGTGCTGCCGCGAAAGATATGGCTTATCCGCAACGGAATTGACCTGAACCCCTTCCTCTCCATCCCACTACGGGATGGTGGGATAGGCACAGAACACACCTTGCACATAGGCCTCGGCGGGCGTCTTACACGAGAGAAGGGAATCGATGTTTTCCTGCGCGCGGCACATGGCGTCCTTGAGGTCTTGCCAGATGTACGCTTCAGCGTTGCCGGTGACGGCCCGGACAGAGTGGAACTCCAGTGCTTGATCGACGAATTGCATATCGAAGGGAACGTTCGTTTACTCGGACGCTGTTTGGATATGCCACTCTTCTACGCGTCGCTGGATATGCTTGTGTCGTCATCGCGACAGGAAGGCTTGCCGATTGGCCTGCTGGAGGCAATGGCGAGTGGCCTTCCCGTGATCGCGACTGCAGTCGGCGAAGTCCCAAAGATGATTCTCAACGGTCGTACTGGCACGCTTGTACCTCCGGAGGATGTAGAAGCCTTGACCCGTGAGATGCTCCGTCTCCTGGGCGATCCGCACATCCGTACATGCTACGGTCATACTGCCAGACGGCTTGTCTCAAAAGAGTTCTCGGCGTCGCGCATGACGGCAGAGTACAGAGCACTCTATGCACGGAGCATCGGTGAAAAGCTTGGTGCGCATTGACCGTGCTCGAAGACAGGGGAGAGTTGAAGACACGCATGCGGCCGAGCGTCTTTATGATGGACCTCCTGGCGACGGTGCCCTATTACACCGCATACCTTTCGCAGGCACTGCTGAACCACAGCGTATCGCTCACTGTCGGTTCCATCTCTTACTATCTCGACCCATCCTGTTTCGCAGCGCGTGGCATTTCTCTCAATCCGGGGCTGTCGGACAGGGTCGGGAAGCTGAACCTGTCGCGGACACCCAGAAGAATCTTCAAACTGTTTGAAGCGATGCTGAACATACTGGTGCTCGCGGTGCGCTTTCTCGTTCATTGCCCTGACGTCATCCATGTGCAGTATCTTCCGATGCTTCGCTGGTCTTTGCCGTTTGATCTTTGGCTCGTCCGGTTCGCGAGGGTACGTGGCGCGAAGATCATTCTCACTATTCACGATCTTCTCCCACACGATACGGCGGAACTCCACAAAACGCTCTTCAAGAGCTTGTACCAGAGCGTTGATGCGATCATCTGCCATTCGGCTATCGTCAAAGATCGGCTCGTGGCTGAGTTCGGCGTTGCCCCCAGCGATATTTCGGTCATCCCGCACGGCCCTTTCTTCTATGACCTGCCCGTAGCCGATCCCCTGATCCACACCACCGCCGGCAGCCCTCTCATCGTCCTCTGGCAGGGTATTGTATTTCCGTATAAAGGCGTGGACCTTCTGCTGGATGCGTGGCAGCAGGTCGAAGCCTCCGGCATCTCTGCGGAGCTTCATATCGTGGGCACAGGTGCTCCCGAATTACTCGACACCCTGCATGCGCAGGTGAACACACTCAGTCTCCAAAGGGTCATGATGGACTTCCGCTTCATCTCCCCTGAAGAGCTCATCGTCCGCTATAGATCAGCCGACATCGTGGTGTACCCCTATCGAGCCATCACGACGAGCGGTGCCCTTGCGACGGGCCTTGCACTTGGAAAGGCGATCGTCGCAAGCGACTTGCCAGTGTTTCGAGAGCTGCTTCTTGACCGCGAAAACGCTCTCCTGGTCGACCCCGCAGATCGTGATCAATTGGCTAACGCACTGGTCACGCTTCTAAAGGATTCCACCATGCGCGATCGATTCGCGGCCCGGATCAGCGCCCTGGACTTCGGTGACGCCTCATGGCGTTCCATCGCTGCATGCACGGCGAAGGTCTATGACGACGTGTGCGGCCTCTCGCAACGATCCGAGGAGCCATGCCGGTAGTCGACATCATCATCCCCGCCTACAATGCCGCGGCATATCTTTCTCTTACGATTGAGAGCGTCATCGCGCAGACCTTCCAGGACTGGCGGATCGTGCTCGTCGACGACGGTAGCACGGATGAGACTGCTTCTATTGCAGCCGCTTACAGCGCAAGTCTCGGGGATAAATTCCTCCTCATCAGCCAGCAAAATCGTGGTCTCCCGTCCGCCCGTAATGCTGCGATGAGGGCGTCCTCTGCCGAATTTCTGGCTTTACTGGATGCGGATGACCTATGGTTGCCGCATCGACTCGCAGCATCGCTGGCCCCCTTTCAAGAACACCCCGAGATCGGGTTGACCTATGGACTGATTACACGGATCGACGCGAAAGGAAAGCTGCTTGACACCTTCAAAGGCAATCCAGTCGACGCGCAGGGAAGGATTGCGCCCGCTCTTTACAAGCGCACGGTTGAGCTTCCTTGTCCGACCATAACCTTCCGGAGAAGCTGCATCGCGGCCGTTGGCGGCTTCGATGAGTCGATGCGTGCGAGCGAAGACCGTGACCTGTGGTTCCGCATCGCGCTCCGTTACGAGGTCGCTGTTGTGAGTGAAGTCATTGCTTCTTACAGGATCTACCCAGGCTCCATGTCTGCTGACGCCGATCGTATGTTACGTGCTCAGCTCCGCTTCATCCGCAAGCATTATGGATCACCGGGATGTGGCTTCTTTGCCAGGCAGAGCGCGATGGCTCGCGCCTATAAGCAGCGCGCGGACACGCTGAAGGGGCAGGCAAAACCTTCTGCCGCGATTGTGAGTTCGCTTCATGCTGTCCTTCTGTGCCCCATGGATCCGTCGAACATCCGGACTGCGGCGTCACTTCTGCTCTGTGTGCTGCGTTCGTCTTCTAAGCGTTGAGTCTCTTGCGGAGCAGCACGAACCCGCGCGCTGCGAGCGAAACAAGCACAGCACCCCCGAGATATCGGTAGGCGAGTGGCTTCGCTGGTGCCCGCTGCTTTTGCTCCTTGTCCGTGCCGCTTGGTGACACCACGCCAGTCGGCTTGGTGTCGCCGAAGCCGAAGAGATGCCATGTCTCATCGACCAGATGCGGATCCTCGCATACCGCATGCGTCTCGTGTAGATCCCGCGCGGGGCATGGCCAGTTCTTCTTGGCGTGGAATGTCGTGTTGTGGTCAAAGCGGCTGCCGGCATTGCGATATGCTTTGGTGGCATCCTGCGCATAGATGGGATTGGAGTAGTCGCCGGTACCGCCGGAAGGATAGCCATTGGCTGCATTGTTGCGAAAGCCGACGAATACATTGTTCTGTTGCCGAATCAGACATGTCTCAGCCGCGCAAACAGCATTGACGTCCACCTCGAGCGCGGTCGCGGAGGCCGAATACACGATGTTCCGCTCGAAGACCGTTGTACTCCCATCATTGACGGTGATCTTGATGCCCGCATCCGCGGCTCGACAGAAGTCCGAGAGATGCGCGTTGAAGCCTTCGGGCGTTCCCGGGATCTTCTGGCGCAGCGCGTTACAGTTGGTATAGATAACATTGTCCGTCATCGTCCCGCTGCTTCCACCCACCTTCAACTGCTGCCCCATGTTGCCGTAGGCTAGCGTATGGGTCACCGTCATGCTCGAACCCGCGCCAGTAAGATGTAAGGCGTCCAGGCCGTCCTGCGTGTTGTTGTACACCGATCCCTGGTCGAAGCGCACCTGCCATCCGGGACTGCTATCGACCGTCGCGGTGCCGAAGCCATCGCCGTATCCGCTGGCATTGTCATCGGTACAATCCTGGTAAGGCGCTGGATGCGTCACTGGATACTCTTCCGCGCAGCCATTCCAGCCGATCTGGAAGTGTTGAACAAGAAGGGAACCGCTGCCCGTCTTGCCGTCGCCTGCATCCGCGTTCCAGCCTGCTGCAGCATTACCCAGCAGATCGAGATCTCGAAACACCGTTCCATCGCCGGTAGGGCCAACCATGCCGGCAGCCGCCATCCCGTGAATATGAACATCGGCGAGTACATCATGCGTGGAAGCATTCGACCAGGCGACGCCGTTGCTCGCATAGTCGGACAGTTTGCCGACTTCGCGATTGCATCCATTGCGCTGGCCCGAAGTGCCGCACGCGGAGAAGTCCGTTACATCGATGCACGCGATTTCAACATGCGAGGATCCACGCATGTTAAAAACCGCGGCCACTCCATAGCCGCCATGTAGTTGGGTCTTTGCGGAGGCATCGTGGCACGCCGCAAAGTTCTCTCCCAAAATCCTTGTCGGCGCTCCTTCTGATCCTGACGGTGGCGGCGGCGCACCGGAGGCATATGGATCCCCCTGAATGCCCCAGTACATCTTCGATGCGTTGTCCAACGCGCCCGAAGCACTGTTCCAACCCACCCGGTACGAAACCCCATCGCGCAGAGATCCGCGAATCAAATAGATATCGCCGCCTGCACCAATCCATCCGTACGCTGGAAAAGAGGAGGCATCGCTTGTGGTTGTATACGATCCATCCTGCCAAAGCAGGCGAACATCGTTGAAGGCGCAGGCCCGATTGGTTCCCGTGCCCGGATAGGGCTTGTCTGCTCGTCCATCACACTGGCCCGAGAGCATCCGCGTCGAATAACGCGTGCCTCCATCGCGACGTACATACCAGGTTGTCGCACACAGGGAACTACAGGTCGAAAGAAGAACCAGTACGCATAACGCCTTCCAGGGAAACGTCACTAATCATAAGCTCCGATGCTTGGAGGGTCCGTCCGTATTTTGCCAGTATAGTCGACCGTTACGTCCGGGACGAAGGCTCCGGCTCTTTGCAGCACTGTCGTAAGCAGGCCGTCCGACATATCTCCATACCCGTACAGATGCCAACTCTCATCGACAAGCCCCGGATCCGCACAGATGGCTTGCGTCTCTCCGCTCGCACCACACTTCCAGTTACTCTTCGCATGGAAGGTGACATTGTTGGCATAGACGCTGCCCACGTTGACGAATGGATTGACGGTGGAACCGATGTAGATCGGATTGCTGTAGTCACCGGTCCCGCCCGCCGGATACCCCGCGGCGCTGTCGTTTAGAAACCCGAGGAAGATGTTATTCCGGAAGTCGATCTTCGAGGTCGCATCGCACGGCCCCTTGGAGATATCACACTCAATATCGATTCCCGTAGCACTTGCTGAATACACCGTGTTGAAGTCAAAGCGTAGTGTCGTGTTGGCTCCGACGGTCATCAGAATCCCCGCGTCGGCCGCACGACAGAAGTCACTCAGTCTGGAGTTGAAACCCGCAGGCACGCCCGGTATGGATTGCCGCAGCGCATTGCAGTTCGTGACGATGAGGTTGTTGGCGGCCATCCCCGCTGCGCCGCCCACCTTGATCTGCTGGCCCATGTTGCCATAGGCAAGCACGCGGGTAATCGTCATGCTGGAGTCCGCCCCGGTCAGGTGGAGAGCGTCCAGACCGTCCTGCGTGTTGTAGCTCGCGATCCCCTGATCGAAGCGCGCAACCCAGCCGGGATTGCTGGTCGCTGTTGCCGTCCCGAATCCATCGCCGTATCCTCCAACGCTGTCGTCGGTGCAGTCTGCGAAGGGCAGCGCGGCGGTTGCAGGATACTGTTCCGCACATCCGTTCCAACTGATGTTGAAGTTCTGTACGAGCAGCGAACCGGTCCCGGTCAGGCCATCGCCGTTGTCGGCGTTCCACCCGGACGATGCATTTCCCAGCAAATCCAGATAGGTCATCACCGTTCCATCGCCGGTAGGTCCCATCATCCCGGAAGAAGCCATGCCGTGAACGTGCATATCGGTGAGCGTGTCGTGGGTCGCTGTGTTTGACCACTGAATCCCATTCGTCGCATAGTCCGAGAGACTTCCCACCTCGCGATTGCATCCGTTGCTCTGGTTGGCCTTCCCGCACGAGGAGTAATCCGTAATGTCGAGGCATGCGACATCGACATACGACGAGCCACTCATCGTCAAAACCGCCGACACGCCAAAGCCGCCATGCAACTGTGTCTTCTGCGAGGCCACATGGCACGAGGCATAATTTTCGCCTAAGATCCGAGTATGCTGCGCGGCTGTTCCGGACAGCGGTGCTGGTGCGCCCGAGCCGTAGGGGTCTCCTTGAACTCCCCAGTATTGGCTCGTGGCCGCATCCCATGCGCTGGCATTGTTATTCCAGCCGACACGGTACGAAACGCCACCTGCCATTGAGCCGCGGATGAGGTAGGTATCTCCTCCTGTGCCGATCCAGCCGTAGGCCGGAAACGAAGACTGGTTGCCGGTGGTCGTGTAGGAGCCATCCTGCCAAAGATAGCGCACATCCTTGAAGGCACAATGTTGGTTCACGCCGGTTCCCGGATAGGCGGCGTCACCTTGACCGTCGCATTGCCCATTGCTGACGTTTATGGAGTAACGTGTGCCGCCGTCGGTGCGAACGTACCAAGTGGATCCTGAACTTGCTGGAGACGGAGGAGCCACCACCACCGCGACGGAGACGGCCGTGGACTGCGTCTGCATGGGCGTACCGGAGTCCGAGACTGAAGCCGTGAAGACAAAAGTTCCGGATGTCTTCGGCGTCCCCGAGAGGCTGCCATCGGCCCCAAAGCTCAGGCCAGGAGGCGTAGTGCCGGATGAGAGGTACCAGTGGAACGGGGCACTGCCACCGATCGCCTGCATGCTGCCTGCGTACACCGACCCGACGACGCCCCCCGGCAACGCCGCGCCGGCAATCTTCAGGGGCGGAGGAGCGATCACCAGAGAAATCTGCACCGTCTGAGGCAGCGTCACGGTGCTGCTGTCGTCTACCGTAACCGCGAAGCCGAACGTTCCGGAGGTGGTCGGTGTTCCTGCAATCATCCCGGTGGTGCTCGAAAGACTGAGCCCTGTGGGAAGGTTTCCGGACACAAGGGACCACTGATAAGCTGGCAGCCCGCCGCTCACGGGCAAGCTAAAGGTATAGGGCGTCCCCTGGACCCCTGCTGGAACGGAAGACGTTAGCAGCACAAGCGGGGAGACGACGGTCATGGCAAGCGGCGCGGTCGCTGTCTGCGTGGGAGTTACATTGTCGGTTACCTGGACAACGAGGTTCGAGGTTCCCGTCGTCGCAGGCACGCCCGAGATAATCCCGGTGCTGGCCGTCAGATTCAGCCCCTTGGGAAGGCTCCCCGCTGCGATTGCCCAGGTGTAACTCGATGAACCGCCACTCGCCTTGAGCGCAGTTTGGTAGGGGGCACCATCTAACGCGGGAACAAGTGAGAGAGATTCCAGTTTCAGCGGCGCGGCCGTGGCGCTCGCGGCGATCGTTGAAACGGAAGAACCGCATCCAGTAAGTAGGGTGCAGACAAGGTAGAGGCTGATGCAGGGAAGAACAAGCTTCGACAGGGGGCCCATGTGGTTCCTCGCATGTTTCCATTCATCGCTGCCAGTGGACGTCCGAGTCGTTTAGGACGACTTCCAACGCTCCCACCAGGTGGAGTTCTCTTTGCCAGAACGGGTACAACAGCCTCATCGCTCAAACAGTTGGCGATTCAGCAGCCACACAGTGGAAGTGAATAGGTAATAGAGTGCAAAGATTTTCACACTGGACTCCTTCGGTCTATACAACTTGTGGGTTATGGCGTGGTTTTCGATGGTTCTCGAATGGTCCCTGGATTGCAAATTCCTGGAGAGAGAATTGGAGATTGCTCAACCATGAAGATGCTTCGCCGGGCCCCGTTGTTCGTCTTGCTAGCCACAACTACCATTGCGGTGAGCGCGGCAACCGTGCAAACGTCCTCAACATGCCAACGCATCATCCGCGAATACCGCGAAAAGATGGTCCGCAATCCTGTCAGCAAAGCGACCGCCGCGCGCTGGGCCGAATGGGGAAAGACGCACCCGAACTTCAAATCGCATCCCCGGCCCCGGTTCAAACTGACTCCGGAGGAGATCGTGCATAAGGTGGACTTCGCCTGCGAAGTTCCAAGAATCAAAGTTCCGGAGATCGCCGAACTCGTTCCTCCGATGATTCCCGACTTCTCCTTTCCACCCGACGTCCCGAACCTTCCTCCGGAAGCGCCGCCGCAGATTACTGAAATTGCAACCGTCGGCAGCCCAGGGGCTCCTACGGTCTTCCCGCCTTACAACCCGGTTGGCGTCCTTCCCCCGGGGCTGACGCCTGTTCCTGAGCCGTCATCATGGCTCCTTGCTCTCACAGGCATCCTGATCGTGGCGTTCTCGCGCAAGAGACTTGCCGGGCGGCGGCAGGAAAGCAGATGTAGCAACCCGTCATAGCGATCACCCAAAAGTTGTAGTGGCGTACATCGTTTGTGTGATGGTCGCCGGGCAACCCGCAGCGGATCCTTAGTCCCTAAGGTCCTCCCTCATGCGCGCTCTCAAAGTTGCTGGAAGTCTCGCCGTATTCGTTGCTTTGATCCTGAGCGGAAGGTCTGCGTCCGGGCAAAACGCACCACGCGATGCGGTTCGGGTCACCTGCTCCTGCGAGGATGCCGTCGGAAAGGCGTATGCGGATGCCTTGCGGAATGCACTCACCGGGAGCAAGCACTTCCGCGTGATGGCAGTGGGTGAGCTCCTGGATCAGGAGCCGATCAGCATCAACATCGTCTCTCTCCCCATCGGAGACGGTCCGAATGGTCAACCGCGAACCGTCATCTCGGTCGTCTCGATGCGTGGAGGAGCAATGACCCACCAACTGATCGAGACCTGCAACAAGATCGAGATCGAATCCTCAGCCCAGGCGAAGTTGCTGGAACTCGTCAATTGGAAGTAAGGCTGCCCTGCGAACGCCGCAGAGAAGTCTAATGCGACGAGCGTGACTGGATCGTCTTCGACGGTGCCGGAATCCATCGATACAGTGTCGATAAGGAAACTCCCAGGCTATTCGCCGCCTCGCTGGGGGGCATGCCGCTCGCCAGCAGTTTACGGGCGTGCAGAATCTTGCTGTCCGTCATTTGCCGGCGCCTTCCACCTGTCCGCCCTGTTTTTTTGGCTACTTCACGGCCCGCTAAGGTGCGTTCCAGCGCCAATTCCCGTTCCATATTGGCCAGATCGATCACAAATTCACAGAACGAGCGGCCTTTGCCAGTTCTCGTGTCGATGCCATCCCGCAGGCTCCGGAGATGAACACCTCGCTTGCGAAGGTCGGTCAGAAGCGCTTCGAGCTTCTTCACGCTGCAGCCGAATCGATCCAGCTTCCAGACTACCAGCGTGTCTCCCCGTTTGAGGGACGCTTGAAGCCGGGAGAAGCCAGGCAGCGAAACGCAGTTCGCCGATCCCTGATCCTCAAAAATCTCTCGACAGCCTGCTTCGATCAGGCTCTTTCGCTGTGGTTTGATATCTTCTTCCGGGGTACAGACTCGGGCGTAGCCAAGGATCATCAGAAACTCTCATACAAAGTGCGAAGCGCTGCGAATGAAATCTCTACATAGGAAGTCGTCTGAAGCGGCGAATCAAGTCCCTGGAGTCATTCTGCAGGCAGCACGCAGAGTGGCATTTGTGATCGATCCGGCATTTCATCACTATTTCACGTTGTCCACTTGTATAGAGCGGTCGCATGAAACTACGAATTCCATTCGCTTATAATGAGCGCGACCAGGAAGAAAACCAACCTGCAACAACGGACAAAAAAGGACATTTGCAGACAAATCGTTCCACCAACCACCTGTTGCCCGGCCTCGCCTCCAGTCGGCTCCATTCCTGGAAGGAGATTGCTGCGTTCTTCAATCGGGATGTACGCACTGTAAGGCGATGGGAAATCGAGCGGAAGATGCCGGTGTATCGCGTTCCGGGAGGTCCAAGGAGCGGCGTCTACGCATACGTCAACGAACTCGAACGGTGGCTCCGAGACGACGGCGGGAGATCTCTCACGGAGCAGCAATGCGTTGAGATGCGGCATCTGTCAACGGTAGAGGTGGTCCTGCCGGCCGCGCCGGAACGATCATCTTCCAAGGATCCTGCTCCATCGTCACCAATCAGCGTGCCTGGCGCGCACGAGCGCGGTCATTGGATTTCCATGGCCCTGAAACTGGCACTCGGCATTGCGTGCTGTTTGGCAGTCGTCTGGTTTCTACGCGCGCATCATGTTGCATCGACTTCGTTGCAGGGGTTCACACATGCTGGCTTGAGAGAGGACGTCGAGGCCCCGGAGGCGCAGGACCTGTATCTGCGTGGTCGCTATTTCTGGAACCTTCGTACTGAAGAAGGAGTCAAGCAGGGGCTAGCGCTCTTCTCGAAGGCGGCTGACCAGGATCCCCATTTTGCCGCAGCCTACGCAGGCATCGCCGACAGCTACATTCTGATCCGTCAATACGGCCACATGCCCGATTCCCAGGCGTTTCCCCTGGCGCTCAAGGCCAGCCAGAGGGCGCTCGCCTTGGATGCGAACTCATTTGAGGGCCATAGAAGCTACGCCTTTGTCCTTAATTATTGGATGTGGAACTTTCATGCCGCTGAGGATGAGTTCCGCAAGGTCATCGCCCTCCGCCCGGACGACGCTCTGGGGCATCACTGGTATGCCACCTCTCTTTACTCCAACGGCCGCTTCCACGATGCCCTGGAGGAGATCGAAATCGCTCGACAGTTGCAGCCGGAATCGATCGCCATTCTGGCAAACCGCGACCTGTTACTCGCGCAGATGGATCAACAAGCCGCCTTCACTGACCTGCTCCTGTTGGAAGATGCCAATCCTTCTTTTCCCCCCATCCACAGCTATCTGGCGGAGATTCACCTCACCCGTGGAGAGCTGAAACAGTATTTAGAGGAGAGCTGGCTGGCGGCATCGCTGTCCGGCGATGCGCAACGGGCTCAGATTATCCAGCATGCGCAGAGCGAACTTGCAGCCCGGGGTTCCAGGGCAACACTGTTGCGTCTTGCCGATGGATACGCTGATCTGGCCGACAGAGAGTTTCCAGACGCCATGACCCCGGCATTTCTCTACGCGCGCCTTGGGGAGAAGCAGCGCGCTCTTCACTACCTGACTCTAGCTTGCGGCCGGCATGAATCAAGTTTCTTGCGAGTCGGATATGACAAAGCGTTTACATCTCTGAGTACGGACGTGACTTTCCAAAACCTACTGAGGCGACGGAACACTCCAATGGGAGCAGATGGCCCGTCCACCTCTTCCGGCTGCTAAGCGATGGTGGCATTCCCGCTTTGTCTCTACTCGATCGAGCTATGCTTTCCCCAGTCGAATCGCCTGCCCAGAATCCCCTTGACGATCAGGTGGTCCGTTGCGGAGGTCGGCCCTACTCCGACCCCTATGTTGATCTCCCACTTTGGCGAAACATTCAGGTCGGTCACGGCGAAGATCTGCTGCTGCTGATTATGCAGCGTGTCGAAAGAGCCCAGACGACCATAGTCGGCGTAGTACTCCACACCGCCGCTCACCTTGCGAGTAAAGTCGTAGCCGACCTTCGCCCCGGGGGCGAATCCCACGCCCTGCCTCACATCGGGACCATGCCACGTGCGCTCCAACGCGGGATTCACCGCGAGATACCAGCGACCGATCGTCTTGTCGATGATTGGCCGTATCTCCCACGTCCACGTATCCGGCGAGTAGACGGCCCTCTGGTACCCGACCTCTGTCGAAAGGCTAAGGCCAACGGGAAGGTGCCAACTATCCGGCGCGCGCACCCGTGGCCGGATATGGTCGCCGACCCACTGCACCCCTTGTCCGGCCTGCTCGCTGGTGAAGACGTAGAAGCCGATCTCCGACCAGCTATTGATCCCCTCGGTCAGCTCGAGCGTCTCGTGTTCCTGGTGGTTGGTGGGGATCACGCCACCGACAGAATACTTCTGGCCGATGGGTGTGAAGTTCGAGTGGATCTCAACCATCAGGTTCTTCGGCGGAACCGTGTCCGAGCCGTAGACCTGAATCTCATAGTTGCCCTGCGCCATCGCGTGATGCACTGAACAAAGAGCAAGGGCATATAGGAAGAGCTTTACGCAGCGGTGCAAAAGGGAATTAGGCATAGTCGAACACCATCATGAAGCCGCGGTCCATGTGATCCTGCTGGTGACAGTGAAAGAGGGTCTTGCCGGGATTATTCGCCACAAACTCGACTTCGGCGGTGCTAGCCGCGCGGACCAGCACGACATCCTTGTGTAAGCCGTGCAGTTCGGCGCTGCCGTCGACGCGGCGCACCTCAAACGTATGTCGATGCAGATGGATCGGATGGTCATCCATGCTGTCGTTTTTCATCACCAGTCGATAACGCTGCCCGGCTTGCAAAATCGGAGAATTCTTCTGCGGATAGCTCTGTCCATTGATGCGCCAAAGCTCCTGGTTTCCGTGTCCTTGAAACTTGGCATCGAAGACAAGGTTGATTCGCTTGGCGGTCGCGGCGTCTTTTGGTTCTGCCGCCTTGCCGGCGAACTGCTGATAGTCCCAGACGAGATCGTCCGGCTGGTTCCATACGGGTTTACCGCTCGAGTTCGCATACTCGAAGACAATTCCCATGCCGATGGCCTGGACATGTTTGCGGACTTCGCCCAGGATCCAGACTCCGGGATGGTTCATCGCAACGATGGCGGAGACACGCTCGGCAGGTGCGAGCCGCAGCATGGAGACCGACCGCGACTGAGGGAGGCTATTTCCGTCCAGTGCGATCACCTCGAAGCTGTGGCCCGAGAAGGACACCCAGTGAACCTCCGTCGGACTGCTGTTGAGCACATGCACCAGAACCCGCTCGCCGTGCTTCACTCTGACCGGTTCACCGAAGCCAAGCATCTTGCCGTTGATGGTGGCGAAGTCGTAGATGGGGTTCATCGAGCCATCGTCCCCACCCATCAGGCGGCCGCCCCAATCATGGAGCGCGAGAAAGACCTCGCGGTCGTACGCTCCGGGGCTCTCACTCCCTTCGATGAGCAGAAAGCCGTGGAGTCCGCTGTACTGTGCCTTCGTCAGATTCTTTCCTGCGAACGTGTGCGTGTGATACCAGCGAAATCCCGCCGGATCCGGCTTCATCCCATACCGCACGGTAGCCCCGGGAGCGATCATCGGCGTCCCCTCTTCCATCGCGCCGTCGATCTCCGACGGCAGCGTAAGGCCGTGCCAGTGAACGACCTCCGGGGAGGGGCTGCTGTTGCGGATCACAACGGATTGCTCCCGACCCTCTCGCATACGCAGCAACGGTCCAGGCACCTGTCCGTTATAGGCGAGCGTACGGATGTGATGTTTCGGCGATGCCTCCAGCGTATAAGGGGCGATCTCGAGCGCAATCTCAGAATCCCCAGTGCCATGAGCGATTCCGGGGATCAGCAGGGAACCGGTGGCTAGCCCGGAGAGCTGCGTGAATCGTCTGCGGGTCATCGCTGGCGGAGGTGCTTGATCGAACATGGTGCGAGTATCTCCGGCATACAAAAGAAGAAGTAAGCAAAACAAACGGACGTTTCGAAGGGGGCAACGCTAAGCTTTGGTCGTCAATTCGAGACCTCTTCCATGCGATCCGAAGGCCATCGTAAGAGGAATCGATGCTTCACTCTCCTGGATCGCAAGCGGCAGCGAGATTTCAAGCTGCGCTCCCCCGGATGGACGATTGAACGCGGCGACGCTTCCTCCGTGGGCGCGAGCCACGGCTGCCACAAAGGCCAGGCCGAGTCCGTGCCCGGTGGAGTTGCGTCCCTTGGTGCGTTGCTCAAACATGTGGTCGACCACTTCGTACGAGAAGCCCGGTCCGTCATCCTGAACAATCAGGACGGCATGCAACTCTTCCCGCCGAATGCCGATGCGGATGTTGCAGGACGGCGGAAGATGCTTGATCTCGTTATCGAGGAGATTGGCGACCATGCGATGGACAAGCGCGGCGTCGGCGTCAATGACCACGGAGCCGCCACTCTGCAATTGCACCCCTAAGCCCTTCTCGGACATAGAGGGTTCGTACAGATCGATCATGGAGCGCATCAGATCGTCGAGATCGATCTCCGACCGGTTCAACCGCAGTGCGTCGGCCTTGGCCTCCGCAACATCCAGCGAACTGTTGAGGAACTCGGTCAGGCGATCCAGTTCATCGATGGCCGAGACGATGGGCTCACCCTGATCGCTCCGCACACCGCTGGAGAGATACATCTCGAGCTTGCCGCGAATGGCCGTGAGAGGGCTTCTCAAGTCGTGCGCTAGCGAGTCGGTGATGGTGTGCAGTTGATGCATCGAGCTCTCGATGCGATCGAGCATGTGATTCAGGGTCCAGGCGAGTTGCGCCACTTCATCTCGGTTCTCGCTGCTCGGCACGCGACTGCTGATATCCGACTGACCGATGACGGAGGCGGCCTCCGTAATGCGCCGGACGTGTCCGAGCATCCGCCGTGTGGCATAGAAGACGATGAGGAATCCAAACAGGACGATCACCAGGCCGAGCACGACAAATTGAATCCGAAAGTTGCGCAGGACGCGCAGTTCGTCCCGCTCGGAGAGTCCGAGGTAGATGTGGCCGCCATCGGCTGTCTGCAGCGACGCCACGCGAAAGGGAATAGGGAAGCCAGCGACCTTGAGGTCGGAGGGCGCCTCGGGCTTGAGCTTCGCCTCACGGATGGCTTGCGCGGCGGAGGCGCCGTCGCCGCTCCCCACCCATAAGTTCATCGCGCCATCCGGCGTCGATTGCAGGAAGAAGACCGAGTCATTCTCAGGCCCGCTGGAACGGAGCTTATTCGGCACCTCGCGACTCGCGAGCTCGGCCACCTCGCCCACGAAACGCGAATAAAGCCGATCCTTCGGGGTGTGTTCCGCAACATCGCCCAGAACCTCGACTTCACCCGAAAGCCATGCATCACTGCGGCGTTGGATGTCCTCTGCGACAAAGCGATGCAACACCACGAAGACCAGCAGCGTCCCGCACGCAAAGGCCAGGGTGGCCCAAAGCGAGATGCGCCATGCAGCACTGCGAACATTGGGCCTATCGATCTTTGAGGACATAGCCTACCCCACGGAGTGTCTTGATGAGGGGCTCGCGTCCCTCGGTGTCGACCTTGTTGCGAAGCCGGTAAATATGCACGTCGACGACATTAGTGTCGGGCTGAATCCGCATGCCCCAGACCTGATCGAGAATCATGGAGCGAGTAACGACGCGACCCGCGTTGCGACACAGATATTCGAGAAGCACGAACTCCTGCGGCGTAAGTTGAAGCGACTCCCCACCCCGCGTGGACTCGCGGCGGAGCAGGTCGAGTTCGAGATCGAGCACACGCAGGCGGGACGCTTCATTGCTGGACTGGCTGTGCCGGCGCAGCAGATTCCGAAGCCGGGCCAGCAGTTCAGCCAGGGCAAACGGCTTGGTGAGATAGTCGTCGCCGCCCTGCTCCAGGCCGCGGACGCGGTCGTCGACGGTGCGGCGTGCGGAAAGAATGAGAACCGGAGACTTCACCCCACGCTGGCGCAGCCGCAGGATGAGGTTGATGCCGTCCATGTCAGGCAGGCCCAGATCGACGATCAATGCGTCGTGAGCGCCCTCGATCGCAAGCTGCTCGGCGGTCGCTCCATCGGTGGCAACTTCCACCTGATAGCCAGCCTCTGCAAGTGATCGTTTCAGGAAGCTTTGAATCTCGAGTTCGTCTTCTACGAGAAGGACGCGCATGGTCGGATAGTAGCCCATTTGAAGGGTGTTTTTCAGGGCCATCCTGTTTTCAAGGATTCATGACGGCAAAAATGAACGACTTGTCATTTTCGGGTTGGATACCGGTCATCTTCGCGGGATATATCTGAATCCAGAGCAGGTCTTGCCGCTTGGGGAAGCCGATGAAACATGGTGTCGCGGTCGTTGGAAGTTTTCTCGGAGGTCTTCTGGTCCTCCCGGTGTTCGTGGCGCTGTACCTGGCATACGGCAGGCCCCCGGTTGCAACGGCGGATGCTCCGTTTCCGTTTGAAGCGAGGATTGTGCAGCTGCCGCTTGAGGCCCGCATCCATCGTGAGATGCCGTCCACAGCCCCGGTGAGTGTAACCCCGGACACACTCGCAGCGGGGGCGCAGGTGTATCGTAACGAGTGCGTGGCCTGTCATGGAGCGCCCGGTAAACCTTCCAGCTTTGCCAGGACGATGTTTCCGGAGGCTCCACAACTCTGGGCGAAGCATAAAAGCGGGGTCGTCGGGGTAAGCGACGATCCGGTCGGTGAAACCTATTGGAAGGTCAGGAACGGCATTCGGCTCTCGGGAATGCCAGCCTACGGCCCGGTCATCTCTGACACGGAGATCTGGCAGGTGAGCCTTCTCCTCTCTGTCGCCGATAAGCCTCTTTCCACGGAAGTCATGACAACGCTCGCACCCTGATCAAGCGACGTCAATGAACACATTGTCATGGAGAAAGCTCATTCGGATCGAGTTGTGACCCGTCCAAGAAAACAGGAGAGCATCTCTTGCCAACGCTCGAAAGTACGATGGAACGTTCGGTTTTGAAACCACCCAGCGCGAGAGTCTCCGACGCGCCCGCGCGTGCGAAGCTCCAGGCGATGCTGCTGGAGCAGATGCCCCTGTCGGCGAACGTCGATCCGCGCCTGCGCGAGGCACTGGAGCATCTCCTCGAAAACCCGGGAAGCCTGTCCAGGCCTCGTCTCGCCATGCGCACCGCGATGGCCTACGGCCTCGCAGAGAAGCAGGCCTGCGATCTTGCAGTTGCGCTCGAGTACTTCCACACCGCATCCCTCGTCTTCGACGATCTGCCCTGCATGGATGACGCGGCGCAACGGCGCAATGTCGCCTGCGTTCATCTCGCGTTCGGAGAGTCGCAGGCAATCCTCGCGGCTCTCGCCCTGGTGAACCGCGCCTATGCGCTCCTCTGGCGCACGATCGCCTCCGGCCCAGGTAGCAGACTTTCCACCGCCGCCGATTATGTAGAGGAGAACCTCGGCACGGAAGGCTTGTTGAACGGTCAGAGCCTCGATCTGAACTATGGATCGCTGCCGCATGATGGCGAGACCACGGAGCGGATCGCATACGGCAAGACGGTCTCCCTGATTCGTCTCTCGCTCGTGCTTCCTGCCATCCTCGGCGATGCCGGAGACACAGAGGTCCATCTGCTGGAACGGGTCGCGCGCTATTGGGGATTCGCGTATCAGGTCCTCGACGATCTGAAGGATGTTCTCGAAAGCTCCGGTGAGACCGGCAAGACAGGCGGTCGCGATGCGGTCCTGGATCGCCCCAACGTCTCGTTGTCGATCGGAACGGAACCGGCCATCCGGCGTCTGACGCAGTTCATCCGCATCGGCGATCGATCGCTTATGCGCCTCTTGCGCGAGCGACCGGAGTTGGTTTTCCTGGAGGAGCTCCGCAACGATCTCGAACGGCAGCTTGCCTCACTTCAAGCGCGTTACGACTTCGAAATCGAACGAGGGAGAGCATGATCTTCCTCAAGTTGATTCTGACGAACCTTCTGCGTCATCGCATCCGTTCCTTCATCAGCATTGCGGGTATCGCATTCAGCGTCGCTGCGATGCTGACCATCGTGACCATTCTGCAGGGCGCCATCGGCATGTTCTCGGGTATCCTCTCCAGCGATAGCGAACTCATTGTCTTCGAGCGCAACGTGTCGGACCTCTTCTTCAGCAGTGTGCCTTCGGATGCAGTAATCCAGATTCGAGGCTGGTCGATCGTGCAGCACGCAGACCCTGTGCTCTTCGGTGTGGTCTCGAGTGCGGATCACCCCATCATCACCTGCTTTGGCGTCACCTCCGCGGATGCCCGCATCCGCAAGGCGACATGGCAGGAAGGCAGCCGCGCGGACTTCGGGCAGCACGAAGACGATGTCGTGCTTGGTGGAAGAGCGGCGGAGTTCCTGAAGGCGCATCGTGGCGACCATGTGCAGATTGGCCACGGCACCTTCCACGTCATCGGCGTCGTGAAGACCGCCAATGGCTTTGAGGATGGCGGCGTGTTTATGCCACTTGCCTCCGCGCAGACCTTCTTCCACAAGGAAGAATCATCGTCCGTGATTACAGTGAAGCTCCAGGACAAAGACCAGACCGCACGATTCAAGGCCATGGTGAAGGAGAAGTTCCCGAACCTGATCGCGCTCGAAGACGCTGAGTTCGAACGCTCCTATTCGCAGTTCAAGATTCTCAAGGCGACGGCCTGGGCGGTCGGCGGATGCGGTCTTCTTCTCGGTGGCCTTGGTGTGGCGAACACGATGATCATGTCGGTGTTCACGCGCATCCGCGAGATCGCGATTCTGCGCGTAAACGGCTTCTCCAACGGACAGATCGCGGGCATGATCTTCGGTGAGTCGGCCCTCGTCTCGATCCTCGGTGCAATCGTTGGTCTGCTCATCGGGAGCGGGTTTCTCTTCGGCCTTAAGTTCGTGCCCGCGTTGCATGGGTACGTCGACGTGACGATTCAAGGCGTAGTCGTCTTGACCGTCATCGTCCTTGCCCTGGTCACGGGTGCCATGGGGGCGCTCTACCCGGCGGCGTACGCCATGAAGATACGCGCGGTGGAGGCGCTTCGATTCGAATGAGTTCACTCAGCGCAGCAACGCAGACGAACATCGTGCTTTGCGCAGAAGGTGTCTGGAAGAGCTACGACGACGGCGCCATCACGGTGCTGAAGGGCGTGGACTTCACGGCAGAACAGGGCAGAACGGTGGCCTTGTGCGGCCCTTCGGGCTGCGGCAAGAGCACGCTCCTCCATCTGCTGGGCGGCCTCGATCAACCGGATCGGGGCCTGCTCGCCGTGAACGGCAAGGAACTCAATCGCCATCACGATTCATTGAAGCTTCTGCGCCACGAGGTAGGCTTCGTCTTCCAGTTACACAACCTCATTCCGGACCTCACGCTCGAAGAGAACTGCCTCATCCCCACCGTTGCCGCAGGACTAAACAGAAAGGCTGCGCAGGAGCGCCTCCGTGAACTGACGGAAAGAACCGGATTGAGCCATCGCCTGGATCACCGCATCCAAAAGCTCTCCGGCGGCGAACGCCAGCGCACCGCACTCTGCAGGGCCTTGATGAATCGTCCCGGCATCCTGCTGGCGGATGAACCGACGGGCTCTCTTGACGAGGCAACCAGCGAGTCCGTGTTTCAGCTCCTGCTGGAGATCGTAGCGAACGAAGCGGTGACTCTGGTGATGGCGACCCATGATCGCGCGCTGGCCCATCGTTGCGATCGCATGATCGAGATGCACGACGGGAGGATTCGTGAGTCTCTCTAGGAGCACCGTCGTGCTGAGATCGGAGAACGCGGGCCTCAAGCCTTTCCGGATCAGCAACGTGGCACCTCGTCCGAATGCGATTGCGCTTGCGTCGTGGCATAGCCTGGCATGGCTGGTCTTCGCGAATGCTGTCGGTGTCCTCATCGCCGCGCTTCTTCTCATGCCGCGGATCAATACGTTGCTTACCCCATGGACGTATGGCCGATGGATGCCGGTTCACATCGATCTCCAGCTCTACGGCTGGTGCAGTCTCCCTCTGGTTGGCTTCCTCTTGCGAGCCTACGGTGCAGACGCGGGTTGGACCGCCGCATGGTGCCGCCCGGTCCTCTGGATCTGGTCCACCGCGCTCGGCGTCGGCGCGCTCTCGTGGATCACGGGACATTCTAGTGGCAAGCTCTTCCTGGACTGGGTCGGCTATCCAAGAGTCCTCTTTCCGCTCGCCTTGATGGCCCTCTGGGCTCTGTTGGTGGCAGCCTTCGCGGCAAGCTGGAGCGTCGAGAGGACAATAGGCAGGTGGGTCAAGGGCATTGGCCTGGTGGCATTGTTCGCCATCCCTCTGCTCATCTACGTGGCCGCAAGTCCGAATCTCTATCCGCCCATCAATCCCGATAGCGGCGGCCCGACGGGCGCGAGCCAGTTGGAGTCTACGCTGGTCATCGTCGCCGTCCTGCTTTTCCTGCCCCTGGGACTGACCTCAGGCCGGCAACGTCGCTCCTCGTCTCGCGTCTTCTGCTGGTTGGTGTTCGCTGCGGAAACCCTGCTGTGCCTAGGGCTCGGACGCGCCGACGTGAGCCATCATCGTCCCGTGCAGTTCATGAGCCTTGCCAGCCTCCTCGTGTGGCTGCCTCTCATCCCGATGTACTACGCGGGATTCATGTGGCACCCGAATACAAAGCGCTGGCGTATCGCCTTCCTGGCTTGGTGGGTCGTTCTGGTCCCAACGGGATGGTCCCTGTTCTTACCCGGAGTCCTCGATCACTTCAAGTTCACCGATGGCCTCGTGGGACACTCCCTGCTCGCAATGGCGGGCTTCGTTTCAAGCCTGCTGATCTTCGTCATGGTACAGATGCTGGGTAACGACGGATGGATCTTCAACGGCACGTGGTCCTTCTACGTATGGCATCTCAGCGTGCTGGCTTACGTCGCGATCATGTTCATCGCCGGATGGCATGAGGGCACCAACCCGACGTTCAACATCCTTCCCGGTGCGGCGCGCAACGGTATCTACGCGCTACGTCTGCTGTTGGGCGTACTGATCTTCCTCGCGTCGTTGGACTGGCTGATCGATGCCAATACGATGTTGCGCGAAAAGGAAGCGGAAGCCGCAGGAGTCACAGCATGAAGAAGTCCCAGCTCTTACTCGCCTATCAACTCTTGATCGGAGCGTCCGACTCCGCAACCGGTCTTCTGCTGCTCGTGGCGCCGGCCTTGACGCTTCACCTGATGAGGCTGCAGGCCCCGGACACCGCACTCCCGTATCTCTCGTACATCGGAGCCTTCGTGTTGTCCGTAGGTCTCGCCTGTTGGTACGGTGCGATGTTGGCTGCGCGACCGGGTTCGCTGGCGAAGCTTGAGGTCGTGTGGCTTCTGACGGGTATCACGCGGGCTATCGTCGCCCTGTTCGTCTTGACGAAGATCCTCTCAGGCGGGCTGGAAGCAGGCTGGTTGACGGTTGCAGTCTCCGACGGCGTGCTCGCCGGGCTTCAGTTTGTCGGACTGGCACGAGGCTGGTTGCGCGATGCCACGCTGTAGCCGCATCGCCTCCGGCTGGCGGGGCATCAGCCTCGTCGCGATCACCTATGTCTATTTCCTCATCTTTGCGCAGTTCGGTTTTCTCAAGCGTCTCGCCCAACTGGAGATTACAGATTCTCATCTGAAGGCCGTCATGGCGGCAATGGCCGCTGGTGGCATTCTGCTAAGCCTCCTCGCGCCTCGTGTCTCTTGGCTGAGCAAGCCCGAATCTCGCCTGCAGGTCGCGTTTGCCCTCTCCGGCGGAGCAGCCCTGCTTTCGCTTCTGCCGCTTGGGCTCCCCGCAAGCATCGCCGTCTCGTTCCTCATCGGCACCGGCCTCGGCCTGCTGACCGTCACGCTCGTCACCCATCTGCGTCGTTGGCTTGGAGCCGGCGAGGAGCTGCTCAAGGTCGGTCTCGGCACCGGCCTCGGCTATCTCATCTGCAACCTTCCCCTGTTGTTCACAAGCGGCCCGCAAACGCAGGCGTGGACCTCGGCAGCCCTGTGTGCAGCCGGAATCGCGATCGCCGGCAAGACGCAGCCGGAAGAAACGCGTGAGGTTCGCAGCAGCGTCCGAAAGCCGATGTCTTTCCCGGTCGTGTTGCTCTGTTTCACGGCGCTCGTCTGGCTGGACTCGGCCGCCTTCTTCATCATCCAGAGCACTCCTGCTCTCAAGGCCGGCACCTGGCAGGGTGCGCTGCATCTCTGGGCCAATGGAGTGCTGCACCTGGTCGCCGCCTGCGGTTCGGCGTGGCTTCTGCGCCGCCGCGGACTTTCCTTCGTATTGTCTGCCGCCTTCGCTGCGTTGGCATGTGCATGCGTCCTTCTGCTTGAGCCGAATCGCGTAGCCCTTGCCTCACTCTTCTATCCCATCGGCGTTTCGCTCTACTCCGTCGCTCTCGTCGGATATCCCGCTCTGCTTGCTCCCGCCACGTCAACCGAGGAGCGCGCACGCAAGGCCGGATGGATCTATGCGATAGCCGGTTGGATGGGATCGGCTCTGGGGATCGGGATGGGACAGAATCTGGGGCACGTCCCGGTCGCCTTCGTGCTGCTGGCCGGAGCGGTTGTGCTCGCTCAACCCATCCTCGCGCTCCTTCGCACCCGCCGCCGCGAGGTGCTGGCGACGGCAGTCATTCTCGTCACGGCCTTCGCTGTCGATAAGCTAACGACCGCGCTCGGTGCGACCCGGCCTTCACCCTCCCAGGTGGAGCGAGGCCGGCAGGTCTACATCCAGGAAGGCTGCATCCAGTGCCATTCCCAGTACGTCCGCCCCGGCTCAGCCGATGTCCTGATGTGGGGGCCCGTGCAGACCATGGACGAACTACGGCGGCAACATCCGCCGCTGATTGGAAACCGCCGCCAAGGGCCCGACCTTGCGGAGGTCGGAACGCGGCGCTCCGCACTCTGGCTCAGAATGCACTTCGAGGATCCAGCGGCGTTGACGCACGGATCGTTCATGCCTTCGTACGCATCGTTGTTCCGCACGGGGAGTCGCGGTGAGGACCTCGTGGTCTATCTGCAAAGCCTGCGTGGCGAAGGCGAAGCGCAGCAGCGTCGGGCGGAGGACGCATGGCAGCTCTCGCCGGAGAGTGTGCAGCACGCGAACGCGGGAGAAGGAGCCGGACTGTTCCTCACCTACTGCTCGACCTGCCACGCCGAATCCGGTCAGACTCGCGCGCGTTGGAACAAGGCGTTCCGCAGAATGCCCCCGAATCTGATGCGTGGCCCTCTCCTCTCTCTCGACCCAGCCGCATCGCCCGAGGCGCAAAGGGAGCATTTGTCCCACCTTATCAAGTTTGGAATTCCGGGGACCGACATGCCCGGTCACGAGTACATGCCCGATACCGGGATCGCCGCGCTGAGCCTTTGGCTGAGTGAGGTCAGCCCGGCAACCCAGCCCACCGCAGCGACTCACGACACGCAAGGAGCTACACCATGAAGATGCATCTCCCTCTCTCCGCCCTCACCCTCCTCCTCGCGGGCACCGCCTTCGCGCAGCGCCAGACGCTCGCCGTCCAGCCGGATGCCAGCGCGGTCAGCTTCTCGCTCGGCGCGACCGACCACGCCACGAAGGGCAACTTCCATGTGGAGAAGGGAACCGTCACCTTCGACCCAAAGACCTCCGCGATGGAGGGCCTCGTAGTCGTAGCCGCTGGAAGCGGAAAGACCGGCAACGACAGCCGCGACAAGAAGATGACCAAGGAGGTACTCGACGCAGCCCACTTCGCGGAGGTCACCTTCGCCCCCGCGTCCTTCCAGGGAAAGATCGCCCCCGCCGGCGACTCGACGATCCAGGTGACCGGCACCTTCACCCTGCACGGAACCCCGCACCCGATGACCGTCCCCATGCAGATTCACATCGATGGTGCGTCCTTCAAGGGCCAAACCCATTTCGTCGTGCCCTATGTGCAGTGGGGCTTGAAGGATCCCAGTATCTTCATCCTGAAGGTCGCCAAAGAAGTGGAGGTCGATCTGACGCTAGCGGGCACACTCGACGCTGCGCACTAACGGACGCCTTCCGTACTGCGGTCAACAGAGAACTTAATACCCATTTCAGCGGGAACGCGATGTATGCTGGCGGCGGAGGTTCCGATGACTTCTACCGCACACCACGGCTACGGCGCAGGTGACGATCTCCAGCAGCCACTTAGCGTCGCGTTCCTGCCCCTTCTGGGCAGCCTCATCTTTACCGGCGCGGCCGTCCTCGCAATCTGCGGTCTCCCCCGCGCCAACTCCCTTACCTGGGCTGGCGTCTTCGGATACGCCATCTGCTACGTGCTCATCGCGCTCCTCGCCCACTCCATCACCATGTGGGCCGTGTGCCGCGGCTTCCGCGCTCAGCTTGACGCCTCGGCGGGCCCTCTGATCATCGGCCTCTGGATGGCCGTCGCATGGCTGCCCCTCCTCTGGATTCTCGTGCAGGAACACTCCGCCTGGGTGGCAGCAGTCCCTCCACTCATCGCTGGCCATGGCGTCGTCTTCCTCCGCCGTTGGCTGGGTACCGCCGAGCTCCCCGACGAACCCGAGACCAGGAGCCTCTTCGCAATGAGGGAAGAGCCCTCCCTCCTGTCCGTTGTAGCCGCGCCCGCTCTCTCGGCCCTTGCCTTCCAGGCCGGCATCGTCCTCATCATCCTCGATCAGCCCTTCACCGCCGGCCTCCTCATGGCTGCCGGTGCCGTCTACCCTGTCTGGCGCTTCCCCATGCGGATGAAGGTGAGCACCGGCGCTCGCCGCCGCTCCGTCGCGATCGGCTCCTTCGACGTTCTTCTCCTCACCTCAATCGCGCTGATCCCATTCCTCCGCAGCGTCGTGCTGATGGGCGGGCTCGGTGGCCTTCTGCCTCACGTCGCCGCCAGCGGAGCCGCACCCGCGATGAAGGGAGCCGTCGAGAAGCCCGCGGCAAGCGACTACTCCGGCATCATCCTCTTCGTCCCCGCGAAACCGAAGGAGAAGCTGGTGCCTCCTCCCCCCATGCAACACACGGCTCTTCTGGGCGCACACGCCAAGCCCCTCGTCATCCCCTTCGACGGCGCGTACTGGTACTTTAAGGTCCCCGATCCCAGGCCCAAGCCGGACGCGCGCGTCGTCAAGGGCGATCCCATCAAGGCCAACGTCCACTCCACCGACTTCCGTCCCCTTGCCATGGAGGCCCACCAGATGCTCGGCTCGCCCATCCGCATGGACTGCTGCACCTCCATGCGCGTATCCATCCGCAACGGCGACAACCGCATCGGTGCCATCCACGTAGAGCTCATCCTGAAGGAGAAGGGCCGGTCCCAATCCCTGGGCACTGAGGTCCTCCGTTCAAGCGTCGCGACCCAGATCCCCCTCGACCGCGCTCCGGTCGACGAGACCCTGAGCTTCCCGATCCCGGCCTCCGTCAAGGCGAAGAAGTTCGACGAGATCGCCGTCGTCATCAAGGCCGCACGCGAGCGATCGCGTGCGGGAGCAAAGCTCGCCGTGCAGGAGTTCACACTGGTGCCATAGCCTTCTGTCCGAAAGAGTGTCATGTATCCGACATAGCGGTCGATTTCTGCGGAAAAGCTCGTCGTATGCCCCTCTAAACGCATCCGTGCTTTTAAACGTGAGCTAGAATCTGCTCGCAAGGGCAGGAATCCAGGAGGATCATCCTCGAGATGGCGGTATCAGTCTCCAGTACGTCGACCATAAGGCGCGCCCTCGGCTATCCGTGCGCGCTTGCGCTTCCTTGGCTCGCGGTCATGGGGACGCAGCGGTTCACGGTGCTGCACGATACTCCTCTGGCGCTCAGCTTCGTCGCCGTCGCCATCGTGGGTTTGTTGTTCACTCTTGTACCCTCCCTGCTTGCGGTGGCAGTCACTGTGGTGGTCTACAACTATCAGATCCTGGAACCGGTGGGGCACTTCTCGCTGGGGGTGCAGCCTCTGCTACGGTGCGGGATTATTCTCTCGATCGGTCTCCTGCTGGTGGGATTTGGTGAGCGGAGACGCAGGGTCTCCGAGCGGTGGTGGGCGACGCTTCAGTCGCTGCAAGGGCACACCGATGCCCTTGCTCAGGCGCAGCAGGGCAGCAACTCGGCGGCATGGATGTTCGATGCGAAGACGCGTCGGACCTATTGGTATCCCGGCGGCAAAGAGATCTTCGGACGCTCACTCGAGGAGATATCGGCGATCGGCTCTCCCAACATGTTCGTATTGGAAGAGGACCGAAACGCGATCGCCGAGGCCGCAAAGAGGACGTCGACGACAGGGGCCCCGTTTCATGTTACGTTTCGCGTCCCTTGGCCAAATGGAGAGATTCACTGGCTGGAGGCCAACGGGGTGCCGATGCCTGGGGATCCTATGACCTGGCGCGGTGTGACGACGGACATCACCGATCGCAAGTTGACCGAAACGGCTCTTGTTCGCGCTGAGAAGCTCGCTGCGGCCGGGCGATTAGCCTCCTGCATCGCCCATGAGTTGAACAATCCCCTGACGGCGGTCACGAACCTGATCTATCTCGCGAAGAGCAAGGCGGTGGATGCCGACGCGTTGCTCTACCTGGCCAGTGCTGAGAGAGAATTGCGCCGGCTTGCGGAGATATCCAGCCAGACACTGCGGTTTCATCGGCAATCTGTCGATCCGGCAGCGTCGGACCTCGCGGAGGTTCTTGGTGATGTCCTGGACTTCTATGCCGGCAGGTGCGCGCAGGCCGGAATTCAGGTAAAGCTCGAGTCGTCGGGCAACTGCTCCCTCGTCTGCTGGCAGACCGAGCTTCGGCAGGTCCTCAGCACTCTGGTCCGCAACGCCATAGACGCCATGCCGAACGGCGGTACGCTCCGGGTGAGGGTCGGTCCAACCACAGCGTGGAGGGACGGTGCTGCATCTCTGCGGGTCACAATCGCCGACACCGGATTCGGGATGTCGCCCGCAGTCCAACGCCAGCTCTTCGAACCCTTCTTTACAACCAAAGCGGATGTCGGCGCAGGCCTCGGCCTTTGGGTCGCATCCGGAATCGTCGAACGTCACCGCGGAAGGCTCAGCGTGCGTAGCGCGACGGACCCGCAACGGTCGGGCTCTGTATTCCGCCTTGTCCTGCCATGCGCGGAGGTCGAGCAGCAGCAGCGTACAGCGGATGTGGAGGAGCTTGACGTCGATCATCAGGCCATGCGTTGAAAGCTCCGCAGCGCCCGAGCAGCAGCGCGATATACTGAAGAGTGTGAGCAAGACTTTTTATATCGAAACATTCGGCTGTCAGATGAACGCCCACGATTCCGAGAAGGTCATCGGAACCCTGGAGCATGAAGGCTACCTGCGCGTCGAGGACGAGGCCGAAGCCGGCTTGATCCTCTACAACACCTGCTCCATCCGCGATAAGGCCGAGCAAAAGGTCTTCCACCGGCTCAATGAGTACAAGCGGATGCAGGGCGAGGGCAAGAAGTTCGCCGTGATCGGTTGCGTCGCCCAGCAGGAAGGCACCAGGATCTTCGACAAGGCGCCGTACGTCTCGCTCGTCTCGGGCTCCGCCTCCTACCGCAATCTGCCACAGATGCTCGCGCGCCTCGAAGCCGGCGAAAACCGGATCACCGGCCTCGACGACCGTCAGACCGACGAGACCTTCGAGACCGAGTTCGTCGCTCGTACCAATCCGCATCGCGGCTACATCACCATCATCGAAGGCTGCGATAAGTTCTGCGCCTACTGCGTCGTCCCGTACACACGCGGCAAGGAGCGCTCACGCGCCGCGAACTCCGTCATCGACGAGGCGATCCGCATCGCCGACCAGGGCTTCACCGAGATCCAGCTCCTCGGTCAGAACGTCAACTCCTACAACGACCCCTCCGCCAAGATGACCTTCGCCGAACTCCTCGCCGCCGTGGGCAGCGTTCCCGGTATCAAGCGTGTCCGTTTCACCACCTCGCACCCGCGCGACTTCACCAAGGACATCGTCGACGCCATCGATGCCGTCCCGACCCTCTGCGATCACGTCCATCTTCCCGTCCAGAGCGGCTCGACCGCCGTCCTCAAGGCCATGAATCGCGAGTACACCCGCGATTGGTACCTGGAGCGCATTAGCTGGATCAAGGCCGCGAAGCGTGACATCAGCATGACCTCCGACATCATCGTCGGCTTCCCCGGCGAGACCGAGCAGGACCTCGAAGACACCGCGACCCTCCTCGAAGAGGTCGGCTACGATCAGGTCTTCGCCTTCAAGTACTCTCCGCGCCCCAACACCCCCGCCGTCACCCTCGCCGATTCCATCCCCGACGAGGTCAAGGTCGCTCGCCTTCAAGTAATTCTTGAACGCCAGCGAGCCATCCAGAAGGCCAGCTATCAGAGGCACTTGGGCGAGGTCATGGAGGTGATGGTTGAGGGCCACAACCATCAGCGCGGTCAGGTCACCGGACGCAGCTCCCAGAACAAAACCGTCAACTTCACTGTGACCGACCCCATCCTCCCGGCGACCGGCAGCTACCGCACCGTAAAGATCACGCAGACCTTTCCCAACAGCCTCGTAGGCGAGGCAGTGAGGGTCAACTAATGCCCATCGAAGAAGTCGAGATGCAGATTCGCGGTCTCATGATGGACCCCGTCACCAACATGCCCATCGTGGTCCTCAAGGATATCGCCAGCGACCAGGTCCTGCCCATCTGGGTCGGCCTCTTCGAGGCCAACGCCATCGCTCTCGAGCTCGAAAAAACGGCGACGCCACGCCCCATGACCCACGACCTCCTCCGCAACTTCGCCCGAGGCCTCAACGCCCGCGTGGAAAAGGTCGTCGTCAGCGAACTCCGTCAGGACACCTTCTACGCCGTTATCTGGATGGACCACGCCGGTGAGCGCGTCACCATCGACGCCCGCCCCTCCGACGCTATCGCCCTGGCCCTCCGCTCCGACTGCCCCATCTACGTAGCCCGCGACGTCCTCAACCGCTCCCGCCAGGTAGCCGACGGAGCAGGGAACATCAACGCCGAAGAGCTCCGCAAGTGGCTCGAAAACCTGAACGACGACGAGATGGGCCGTTACAAGATGTAAGGGGAGGCTGTGCTTGGGTGTTGCTGGAGCGGTGAAGTCGGTGGGACTGTCTGCGGTGGCGGCAGTGGAACGTGTTTTGCGTGGCACTCGCATGAAGCCGGATCCCGCCGCCGCCCGCAATGTCCTCGTCCTGGAGTACCGCCTGCCCCTCGGATGCTGCGTCCACCAGACGCCGTTCTACGAGGCCATGAAGCTGCGCCGTCCCGACGTCTCGATCACCGTCGCCACACGAGGCCTTGGTGCGGACTTCCTGCGCCATCATCCCTTCGTCGATCACGTTATCTCCACCTCGTCCGATGGCCTGAAAGACCCGCGCGCCGCTGCCCGCGAGGTGCGTGCCCAGTTGGCCGCGAAACAGATTCGCCCGGACTGCATCCTCACCGGCTTCTGGGACTCCCGCACTGTGATGGCCGTGATGGCGATGCTGACCGCCCCGGTCTGGCGTGGCGGCTATACCCTCGCCCCGGAGCTCTTTCAAAAGCCGCTCCAGCGCGACCGCTCCCTCAGCCAGATCGGCCTTGCCCTTAAGCTCGCAAAGCTCATGGGAGCAGAAACATCGCATCTCGAGCCGCGCGTCTTCTTCTCCGCAGCCGACCAGTCAGCCGCCCAGGCCTTGCTTGCCGCTGCGAACCCCACCGGTAAGCCCCTGGTCGTCATGGTTACCCAGGGAAGCGGCGGCCAAAGCACCGGATGGAAGGACGAGCGCAACGTCCAGGTCATCCGCTACATCACTGAAACCCTCGGATTCGCCCTGGTCTTCGTCGGCACCCCCGGCGATACCGCCCGCATCGAAACACTCCGCGAAGCCGCAGGCGGTGCCGGCACCTCGGTAGCCGGCAAAACAACGGTTACAGAGCTAGCCGCATTGCTAGCGATGAGCGATTGGGTCGTCTCCATCGACACCGGCACCATGCACGTCGGACGCGCCGTAGGTGTTCCCATGGTCGTCCTCGGCCCGTCGTGGCAGGCTCCCGAAGAGTGGATGCCGCTCGGCTTCGACCACATCAAGGTGATGCGCGGCGAAGACAAACCCCATGATCCTCCCGGCCCTCCGGGCTATCAACTCGATGAGATTCAAGCGGACTGGGTAACCACAGCACTCGACAGACTCATCCAGGCCTACCCCGCATCCTCTGAAGCCCGCGCATCCCGTATCGCACGTGGCCTCTCAACAGTGGACCACCGCTAAACCCACCCGCAAAGCTCAGCCACCCGTTCCGCCCACTCATCCTCCGTCGGCAGCGCAGGCAAAGTCACACTATGATGCGCCCCGCGCATCACCTTGCCGATCGCCTCCGTCATCGCAGGCAGCATCGAGCTTTCGTCTCCAAACAGCACCGTAGCCCACGGAGTATCTAGCAGAAGATCGCTCACCCCCGACTCCCGATGCAGCAACACCGGAATTCCTCGTTGCAGAGCCTCGACAGCCGGTATCCCATACCCCTGGATCGCCGGCATCAGGAACAGATGTGCACGGTCATACATCACCGCCAGCTCCGCATCCGGGACGAATCCGTGAAAGTGAACGCGGTCCGCGATGCCAAGCTCCGCGGCCATCTGCGTAAGCTCTCCCAGCAGAGGCCCCTTACCCGCAAGGTCGAGCTGCCAGTTCACCCGCGAGGACAACCGCATCGCCCCCATCTCCAGCGCGGCGAGCGACCGCAGAATCCAGTCGATCCGTTTATTCCCTTCAATCCGGCACACCGAGAGCATCCGCAACTCGCCCTCCACAGGCCGCACGACCGGCGCTCCACTCCTGCCAAACCCGCCCATCCGCGCAATCTCGGCGTGCACGCCGAAGTCCTTCAGGCACTCCGCCCGCAGAAACTCGCTCGTGACGATCGTCTTCCCCCCACTCCGCAGCCCCCACCCGATAATGGCGTTCGACACCGCCATCCGGATCCTTCCCTTGAGCGTACGCACGCTCTCATCCCCAAACAGCGAAACGCTGTCATGCATGATGCAGTGCGTCCCCCGCAACCCGGCCAGCGTCGCATGCAGAGCCGGCTGGTATCCGCTCAGCAGGGGCTTCAGCGGCGATTCACCACGCGCCGCAAAGTGCTGCTTCAGCGCAGCCACCTTGGCCCGCACTCCACCCACGGGCTCCAACGCCACCACCTCCACCGGGTGGGTAGCGTACTGGGCGATCTGGCAGCCATCGCGATACGTCAGAAAATAGTGCGGAAGCCCGCGCCGCTGCAGCCATCCCGAGAGTGCCAGGAAGCTGCGTTCCGCACCGCCAAGCTGCTCGATCTCGGCGATAAAGAGAGGCCGTGCCTCCCTAAGGGCTGCCTCCGGCTCGCTCATCGCACTCTCCTGGTCTACCGTGGACAAAGCGTCTCAAGCTGCGCGAAGAACTCCGGAAAGCTCACCGCCGCCGCCTCGGCTCCGTCGATCTCCGTGTCGCTCGTCGCCCGCAAAGCCGCGATCGAGAACGCCATCGCGATCCGGTGATCCAGCCCCGAGTCGATCGTCGCGCCATGCAGGGTCTGGTTCCCGGGAATATCCAGCCCGTCCTCGAACTCCGTGAACTGCGCGCCCATCGCCTTCAGGTTCTTCGCAACCAGCGCAATGCGGTCCGATTCCTTGATCCGCAGCTCCTTCGCATCGCGAATCCGAATCCCCCCGGTCGTGTAGGGAGCGATCGCCGCAATCACCGGCAGTTCATCGATCAACTGTGCCGAAAGCGCACCCGTAATGTCGACGCTTTTCAACCCACCCGGAGCGCGATTCACCTGGATCGTGCCGATCATCTCGCCGTTGTGCTCTTCCACATTCAGCACCTTGATCTTGCCGCCCAGCGCGACGATCACGTCCAGCAGAGCCGAACGCGTAGGATTCATCCCCAGCGAGTCCAGCACCAGGTTCGAGTCCTCGAACAGCAGAGCCGCGCACAAAAAGAACGCCGCCGAAGAAAGATCGCCCGGCACCACCAGCTCCGGAATCGCCGTCAGCCTCTGCCCACCTGGAATCGCCAGTCGATCCCCCGTCCGCGTCAGCGTCGCCCCAAAGGCCTTCAACGCATGCTCGGAGTGGTCGCGCGTACGAATTGCCTCCGACAGCGTAGTCGTCCCGTCCGCCTGGAAGCCCGCGAACAGCACCGCCGTCTTCACCTGCGCGGAGGGAATTGGCGTATCGAAGTCGATCGCCTTCAGCGGTCGTCCGTGGATCGTAATCGGCGCATGTCCCTCGGTCAGGTGCATCTCCGCGCCCATCATCGAAAGCGGCTTGCGGATCCGCTCCATCGGACGCGGCGTCAGCGACTCATCGCCGATCAGCGTATACGTCCCCGCATGCGGAGCAATCAATCCCGACAGCATCCGCATCGTCGAGCCCGAGTTCCCGCAATCCAGTGGCGCGGAAGGTGCGGTAAACACGCCGCCGGTACCGGTCACGGTCACGGTGCCGCGCTCACCTTTTTCCACGATAGCGCCCAGCGCCTCCATGCAGCCAAGCGTCGAATGCGGGTCAGCGCCCGTAGAAAAGTTCACGAGGCGTGTCGTGCCGGCGGCAATGCCGGCGAGCATGCCGTAACGGTGCGAGATAGACTTATCGCCGGGAAGGGTGAGGGAGCCTTGCAGGGTGCGGGCGGGACGTACGATCTGGGTAGACATTCACCTTCTATCTTAGCGGATGGAACTCATCGCCTCTCACGCAGCCGCAATCCTCTGCACAAGATTGTTCTGCTCATTCTGGCTCTCCGCCCCAATCGTAAACGCATCCAGCACACCCGTCCCCAGCGCATACCGAATCGCCTCCGCGGGCTTCTCCCGCAGGTCGCCCTGTCCCAGAATCTTCATCCCGATCACGCCTTTGCCGTCCGCCTTCATCTGCTGCAGAATCGGCACAATCGTCTCTGGCCCCGCGTCCATGTTCGACCCGATCGGATTCAGCCTAGCCAGATCGATCTCCACCCACGGACTCTTCGCCGCCGCCCGCAGCGCCGACAGCGAGTGGCACGAAACGCCATGCGCCCGAATCACGCCCTTGGCCTTCGCCTCCGACAGCACATCCATGCACCCGCCATACTTCGTATCCCAGTCCGGCTCCGTCATGCAGTGCAGCAGCACAATGTCGATATGCTCAATCCCCAGCTCCCGACGGAACCGGTCCAGGTCGGCCCGCACACCCTCCGGCGTCCGCGCATTGGTCTTGGTCATCACGGTCACCTTGTCGCGCGGAAGCTCCTTCAGTGCAGCGGCGACATAAGGATGCGACCCATACTGGTCGGCCGCATCGAAGAACCGCAGCCCATTCTCGTGATACCCCTCGACCATCAAACTTGAGAACGCCGACATCCCCAGCCGCGTCTGGTTGGAGTGGCCGCCCGACCCATGCGTCCCCGACCCCATCGCCAGGCGGCTGGTCCGAATGCCCGTATTGCCCAGCACGATGTCGTCGTGCGCATGAAACTTCGCAGCAAGCGGTTCCGGCTCAATCAGCGCGGCGCGGGCAATCGGGGAGCGCGCCAACATCGCAACACTGACACCCTTCGCGGTGTGACGGAGAAAGTCTCTACGGCTGGTCAGAGGGAGCATGGCAAGTCTCCTTTGCCGAGAGAATACGCCGACCCGGGCTAAACAGGGAAGAAAGAAAGTGACGCCGCCCTGTTAGTATCTGCCGCATGCAAATCTTTCTGTCCCTGCTCGCCCTCATGGGCGTTCATATGCTCGCCGTGGCGAGCCCCGGACCCGGCTTCATCTCGGTCATCCAGACCGCCGTCCGCAATCCCCGGCGCATCATGTTCATGCATGTCTTCGGCCTCGGCCTCGCCTCTGCCGTCTGGGCCTGCTCGGCCATCTTCGGATTGCAGGCCATCATGGTCAAAATGGCCGGTCTCTACCGCGCCATGCAGCTTGCCGGTGGTCTCTACCTCATGTGGATCGGCTTCAAATCCTGGCGGTACGCCAACGTCCCCCTGCCTCCACCGGCCGGCGGCGGCACGGAACTCACCGTGCCCCAGGCCATCTGGCGCGGCTTCAGCACCAACATCGCCAACCCCAAGGTGATGGTCTTCTACGTCAGCATCTTTACCGCCGTGCTTCGTCCCAACATGCCCGGCTGGGTGCGCGCCCTGGCGGTCTGCATCACCATCTTCGACAATATGGCCCTCTATGGAACCCTCGGATCCCTCATCGGAACCCCCAAAGCCCAGGCCGGCTACCTCCGAATGAAGTCCCGGATCGACCGCGCCGCCGGCACCGTCATGCTCGGTTTTGGTGCCAAATTGGTCTGGAGTGCCCGCCGCGCCTAAATAGTGCTTGCCAGTCGTATGTTCAAACCGCTAGTAATGGGGTGTGACTGAGTACCGTCTCTAGAGGTTCGACTATGACATTTACCCTGAACACGAACTTTTCCAAAATCTCTGCGGTCCTTGTGTTGGCCGCGTGCAGTTGGGCAGCCGTTTCGGCAATCGCCGCGCCCCCCACGGTCTCCATCAACGGGTATGTCACCGACGCCAAGTGCGGTGCCATGCACGGCAAGGAAGGCCCGGATGTGGCCTGCGTGAAGAAGTGTATTGAGGGAGGCGCGAAGCCAGTCTTCGTCGACGACAAGACCGGATCCGTCTGGGCCATCGAAGATCCCGAAGCCGTCAAAGGACACTATGGCCACCACATCACCGCAACCGGTCTCGCCAACACCGAAGGCAAGTCCATCCATATTGACAAGGTAACGATGCTCTAACGCATCACCCGCAGAATCCCGTGCCCCGTCGAAACGATGGGGCACTTTCTATTTAACCCGCAGCACCACAACCGTCTCATCGTCGAAGTGGTCCGTACCCGCCTGGAACAGAGTCACCGCATCCAGAATCGCATCCACCGCATCCTCCGCGGACTGGTGTGCCGTCGGATGATGCTTCAGGAGCGTGCTCAGCCGGTCGTCCCCGAACATCTCCTTCTGCGGATTCAACGCGTCCACAATCCCGTCCGAGAAGAACACCACCATGTCCCCCGGCTTGCACTGCAGCACCGTCTCGTCGTAGCTCACATCAGGGAACAGCCCCAGCGGAAACCCCTCCAGTTGCAGCGTGGAAACCGCCAGCGCATTCGTCAGCGACTGCGTATCCCGCGTCACATACAGCGGCTGCACCGACCCCGCATTCGCCAGCGTCAGTGTCTGGGTCGCATCGTCCCACACCGCCATCAGCATCGTGACGTACTGCGCTGCCAGCTTGCGCTCCTGTAACTGATCGTTCAACGCCGCCAGCATCTCCGCCGGGCTCAACTCCAGCGGAGCCAGCGACCGCAGAATCCCCGACACCAGAGCCGCATACAAAGCCGCCGGTGCCGCCTTGCCCGAGACGTCGCCAACGCACAGCGCCACCCGCCCCTGCCCATAGTCGAGGAAGTCATACACATCCCCGCCAATCGACCGGGCCGCCATAAACCGTGCCGCAATCTCAGCTTTGCCAACCTTCGGTGGAGCCGACGGTAGAAGCCGGAGCTGCACCTCTCGCGCCATGGCCAAATCGCGCTCCAGCCTCTGCTCCTCTTCATGGATCCGCTGATACAGCCGTGCATTCGCAATCGAGATCGCCACCTGCGCCGCCAGTGTCGTCAGCGTCTTCAGGTGGTCTTCGTTGTAGTAGTTCACCCGTGTGTGTTCCAGATCGATCACGCCGATCACGTTGCCTTTATAAATCAGCGGCGCCGCCAACTCCGACCGTGTCTCCGGGTTCTCCAGCACATAGCGCGAGTCCTTCCGCACATCTGAAGAAAGCACCGGCGTTCTCTGCGCCGCGGCCGTCCCAATAATCCCTTGCCCCGGTGCGATCGCCCGCCCCCGATTCACCCGCTCGCCATACCGCGTGGAGAAACGATGCTCGAAGTGCTCCGTCGTCTCATTCCAAAGCAGGATCGTGAACATCTGGAAGTCGATCACACGCTTCATCGAAAGACCGATCCGCTCCAGCAGATCGTCCGGATCGAGAATCGACGTAATCTCCCGCGAGATCTCGTTGATCACCGTCAGCGTCTGCGCCTGTCGTGAAACCCGCGTATACAGACGTGCATTCTCAACCGCAACGGCCATGCGCGAAGCCACCAGCTCCAGCAGCCGTTGATGCTCCGACGTGAAAAAACCGGCGATCTCGGACTCGATATCGAGCACGCCGATCACCTTGTTCTTCACGATCAGCGGTACCGCCAGCTCCGACTGCACCGCGGGATTCGCATCGATATAGTGCTGCGCCTCCGGTCCCGTCGTCACGTCCTCGACCCGGATCGACTTCCGCCGCAGCGCGGCCTGCCCAACGATCCCGTGACCCACCTTCACGCGCCGCCGCTCCACCTCCGGCGCATGCCCCACCTGGAATCTCATCCAGAGTTCGTGCGTGCGGTCGTTGATCAGCAGAATCGCGAAGATCCGGTAGTCGATGATCGATCGCACCAGGTCCGCTACACGATGCATCAGCGTATTCAGGTCCAGCGTTGCATTCAACGCATCGGCCAGCGTGTGTAGAAAGTCCACCGCCAGCGGCTCCACCCGAATGTTCGGGGTCTCCGAGTGAGGATGGAACAGCGCCCGTGGACGTGCCGCCGTCTCTTCCATCTCGAGTTTGGTCTCTTCGGGCATCGCGCTAGACCATATTACTGTGTGATGACTTGGCACGCGTTGTTATCATGCTCGGATGAATCAGGAGATATGGACAGCAGTCGATGTTTTTGTAACGGACACCATGATCGGCCCGGATGAGGTCCAGCAGGAAACCCTCCGCAGGAACGCCGCCGAGAACCTTCCCGCCATCGACGTCGCTCCGAACCAGGGCAAGCTTCTCTATCTTCTAGCGAAGATCCGCAACGCTAGGCGCATCCTCGAGATCGGTACCCTCGGCGGATACTCGACAATCTGGCTCGCCCGCGCCCTACCCCCGGAGGGACGCCTCGTCACCCTGGAGTTCTCCGAACTCCACGCCAGCGTAGCCGCCGCCAACGTGGCGCACGCAGGCTTTGCCGACCGCGTTGAAATCCGCATTGGCCCAGCGCTGGAATCCCTCGTCGAACTGGCTGGCGAAGGCGAAGAGGCCTTCGACCTCATCTTTCTCGATGCCGACAAACCCAACAACCCGCACTACTTCGAGTGGGCCATGCGCTTCTCGCGTCCCGGTACCGTCATCGTCGGAGACAACGTCGTCCGCGACGGGGAAGTAGCCAACCCCGACAGCACCGACGAGCGCGTCGTCGGCTCCCGCCGTCTCCTCGAACTCATGGGCTCCGACGACCGCATCGAGTCCACCGCCCTCCAGACGGTCGGCGTCAAGGGCTACGACGGCTTCGCCATCGGCATGGTCAAGGGTTAGAGGAGGCGGGATAGGTCGCCACGTTCCGGCAAAAATCTCACCACGGAAACGTGGCCACACTATCCATGCACTTCACCATGAAAATCCACGCAGCTCACCACGTTTTTGCGCCAAAAAAGTCCTGGTGAAACATTGGGAAACCGCGGTGCGCTGCCGGTAAGCCCTTTAGAAGACCACAATTACCGGCAATCGTGGAAGTAAGCCTGTCTTGAGGCCGATTGGTCCAACCTCAATAGCCAGATGGAGCGGAACTGGTAGGAACAATCCCGGCCAATTCCGACAGAATCCGCACGCTCGCGCTTGCCCCAATCCGGTTCGCACCGGCCTCCAGCATGGCCTTGGCGTCCGCCAGCGAACGGATCCCACCCGAAGCCTTTACCCCCGCCCGCGTGCCCGCATGTGTTCGCAGAAGGGCAATATCGTCCACCGTAGCGCCACCCGTCGAGAACCCCGTCGAGGTCTTCAAAAAGTCCGCACCGGCCGCGAGGCAGAGCTCGGAAGCCCTGTGTTTCTCCTCAAAACTCAACAAACACGTCTCCAGAATCACCTTCACGATCGCGCCAGACCCATGCGCCAGCTCCACGACTCCCCGAATATCCTGCTGCACATGCTCGAAATCCTCGGCTGTCCCCGACTTCAGAAGTCCAACATTTAAAACCACATCGACGTCGTGCGCACCCTGCTTCAAGACCCGTACGGTCTCGTCCCGCTTCGAAGCGGAGAGCGAAGCACCCAGCGGAAACCCAATCACAACACCCACCGAAACACCCGTTCCGGCCAGCGCCGCAACAGCCGTCGAAACCCAGAACGGGTTCACCATGGCGCAGGCAAAACGGTGTTCCGCTGCCTCCGCGCAAAGCTGCAAAACCTGGTTGCGCGTAGCCTCCGGCTTCAACAAAGTGTGGTCCAGCGTAGCCGCAAGATGCGCAGCGGAGGACAGGGCGGTGGCGGCAAAGGTGGCGGCGTCGTACGTCTTGAGATCGGTGAGAGTATTCATTGGTGCGGAGTGCTCCTTCGTGACTACAGCCCTCTATCTTATGCTTCTTGAAGAGTGTCTGGCGTGGATGCATGCGCCGCGTAGTGCGTGCGCCAGATCGGCTCCAACTCATCGAGTTCCGTCTCCGACGGCGTCGACGCGCGCGGAACTCCCGGCGTGTACGTCAACTGCTTCGTCGCCGGGTTCCACGTCGCACTCGCCTCCGGGGTGAGTATCGTCCACGGCAGAATGGCGTAGCGACGCGCGTACCACGGCGCCGCCAGCGGCAGGATGCGATGCTCCGGGCGATGCCACGCGATATAGTGATCGCACTCGGTCTCCGGAGGCGTATCGCACGGCTCAATCTCGGTCTTCGTCGGTCCGAACGGCGTCGACGTCACCAGCAGCAGATGATGCGGGTCCGGCTCGTTAGGATTGGTCTGAACTAGCGGTTCATCGAGCACCGTGGGGTGCGGCTCCGGCGATCCCGGTGCCATCACCTTGTGAAAGCGAACCTCTGCCCGCATCCGACGCAGGTCTCGTCGGACCTGTGCCGCCAGATGTTGTATCCGGCCGATATCCTCATCGCGATCCCGCGTCAGCAGCGTGTGATCGCCCTGCAACCGGTACAACACCCTGTAGAGAAGGTTCCACCGTCCCGGATCGCGATGTGCGCCAGCCAGCATCGCCGTCGAGAGAAAATGCCTCGAAATCCGCGGACGTGGACGCACAACTCCGGTAGGCGGCGCATCCTCCTCCAGCGATAGGGTTGCGGGAGCCGTGGCGTCCAGCAGGTCGAGCTCGACCGGTGCATACCCCAGCCGTAACGCCTCCCGCGCCGCCGCGCGCCATGCCTCGAACTCGGGTTGCAGAAGGATTTGCCGCATGAAGTTCTCTGCATTGGATGCGCTCCTCCCGCTTTGGTCATCCCCGTGGAGCGCAATTTCCAGTGGGCGGTTCGCCGCCCGTCTGGGTCCATTTTGGTTCGACCATCATCTAATCAGACATGAGTCTTCGTCTGTCAGTTCTCGATCAGTCCCCGGTCGCCATGGGAAGCACGCCCGCCGAGGCGCTGCAGCGGTCCATCGACCTCGCCAAGCATGTCGATACCCTGGGGTACACGCGGTTCTGGATGTCCGAGCACCATGCCATGGACACGCTGGCCTGTACCGCGCCCGAAATCGTGCTCGCCCGCATCGGGGCGGAGACCAGACGGATTCGCATCGGCTCAGGAGGCATCATGCTGCCCCACTACACCTCGCTCAAGGTGGCGGAGGTCTTTCGGACGCTGCATGCGCTCTATCCGGACCGCGTGGACCTGGGGATAGGCCGCGCTCCCGGGGGCGGACCGATTGAGGCGGCGGCGCTGCGGCGCAACCGCAATGTGCAGCCGGTGGATGACTTTCCGGACCAGGTGACCGAGCTGCTGGCGTTCCTGGGCAAGGACTTTCCGGCATCGCATCCGTTTTCCAGGATCAAGGTGGCTCCGGATGCTCCGGGCGGCCCGGATGTGTGGATGCTCGGGTCGAGCCAGTGGAGTTCGTCGGCGGCGGTGGAGTTCGGGCTGCCCTATGCCTTTGCGCACTTCTTTTCGGCGCAGGGGACGCGGGAGGCCATCTCGCGCTACCAGGCGGCGTTTCGGCCATCGAAGTTCCGGGAGAAGCCGGAGGCGACGGTGGCGGTGGGGGTGATCTGCGCCGGCACGCAGGAGGAGGCGGAGTATCTGGCGTCCTCGGTGCGTCTCTTGCAGGTGCGGATCCGGCAGGGCGACCGGTCGCCGGTGGCGGCTCCGGAGGATGCGCTCCGGGAGCTACGGGCCTGGGGTGGGCCTACGCCGGAGGAAGGGGAGTGGCCGCGCTACTTTGTGGGCACGCCGGAACGGGTGCGGGAAGGGCTGGAGGGAATGGCCCGGGAGCTGGAGATTGGGGAAGTCGTGGTGAATACGATCGTCTGGGACCATGCCAAGCGGTTGGAGAGCTACAAGCTGCTGTCCGATGTGTTCGCTTGAAGATTGGTCGGGACTACTTCGGTGCGGAAGGGGTCTTTGCGCTGGTGGGAGCAGACGGCAGCGTGCTGGATTGGGTATCGTAGCTCTTGATGACGTCGCCGGTGATGTCGACGTTCGCGGCGGTGTACCAGACTGCCGGAGCGGTCTCTAATCCTCGTTCGATCACGGCGGTGTAGTGGTGCTGACGGGCGTATTCTTGTAACACTCCGTAGACCTTCTGGGCAACGCGTTGAAAAACCTGCTGGGCCTCGGTCTGAGAGTCGTTGCGGAAGTCCTCTTCTTCACGCTGAAGCTGCTTCTCTTTTCGATCCAGCGTGGCTGCGCGAAGCTGTTTTTCCGTATCGGTCAGCTTGTCGGGATTGGCCGATAGCTGTTTCCGGAGGGATTCGATTTCATCGTTGAGAGCCTTCAGCGCTGTCTGGCGAGGGGCGAACTTCTTCTCCAGAGCACCAAGATCGCGTTGTGCCTCTCCAGTTTGCAGGACGGCTGTGTTGAAGCTGATGGTCGCGATGGCCGGCGTGGCGGTGGGCTGCTGGGCTCCGGTGGCGAGGCAAGATAGAGCAAAAAAAGACAAAAGGGTCCGTGCGCGCATCGTCGCGTTCTCGTTTCTCTGGCTGGGCCAGGATTAGGGGTGGGAGGAGATATTGGGGATGAAGGTGAGATCGCTGATGGCGACTTCGCCAAGATGAAGCGTAGGTGGTTCCTGTGGGATCAGGCTGGCCATATCCACTTTGAAGGGAAACGAAGAGGGTTGGACGAGAGGTTGGAAGCCGATCTTCTGGCTGACGAAGGTGGGCTTGGTGACCAGGACGTCTTCGTGACGAAGATCCCGACTGAAGACAGGTTGACTTCCGGCGCCGGTCGTCGCCAACTGCGGCCACGCAAAACGGAATGAGGAACTGAGCAAGACTGGATGGTGAAGAGCGGCGGGCTTGGCGTTCCGGACGGGATGAGCAATGGCATGCGGGAGTGTTGGTTCAGTCGCGACTGCCACCGTTAGCCCGTGTAACGGCGCTTTTCTAAGCTGCGGTGTGGGTTCAATCGGCGACCTCGTGGTCCAACTCCAACTGACAGCACACACCAGTAACGCGGCGATCGACGCGAGCTGGAGGGCATAGGTGGGTAGTGCTCGCGCAGGTGCCCGGAGTGGAAGACCCTCCCGGGTGGCGCGGGCGATAAAGCGAGCTTCATGTCCGCGTGGAAGCTGCGGGCGCGCGGACGTGGCAAGGTTGAGATGCGGCGCGAGGCCGGCGATTTCTGAGAGGGTCTGCTGGCAGCGCGTGCAGGATTGGACATGTGCGTTGAGGATTGCTTGCTCGGCGCTGGTTAGCTGCTCCGTGCCGGATAGAACGGCGAGCATGTGGAACTCCTGATTGCAGGCGGTTGTCGTGGTCATCGTCTGCCTCCTTTTGCGTTCTTACGGATCTTCTCGAGGCCCCGATACAGGTTGTGACGGACTACGCGAACCGTTTCGCCGGTGCGCAACGCGGCTTCCTCGGCGGTGAGACCTTCTCCGTAGATCAGCTCGATGGTGCGCCGTTGACGTGGTTCCAGGGTGCTGAGGAGTTGGTTGACGAGGATGCTCGTCTCCGCTGCTCCCGGTGGTTGCCGAAACAACTGGGCTTCGTCGAAGGAGTCGGTTTGGAAGTAGCGGTTCGAGGCCATGGCGCGGCGGGCGTTGAAGGTTCTCTGGTAGGCAAACATGACCAGCCAGGACTTGAAGCTGCCTCGTGCGGGGTCGAATTGATGGATGGATCGGAAGACGTCGAGGAAGATTTGTTGGACGGAGTCTTCCGCCTCGGACTCGTTGCGGAGGATGCGGCGGGCGATGCCGAAGAGGAGGGGACTGTGGCGGCGGAAGAGGACAGTCAGGGCGTCGGCTTGTCCTTGCTGGAGGCGGAGGGCGAGTTCTTCGTCGGTGCTGAGGGTTTGTCTGAGTTTGGAGAGGAGGGATGGGGAGTCGGGCGATGGGAGTGCGTCGAGGTGGCTCGGCACGGGGGCGAAGACGAGTTGGCTGAATCGGGAGGTCATCGGTGTTCTGCCCGAGTATGCACGTGGGACGCGCGGATTTCCCCAAGGTGAGAGGGAAATTGTTTGGAGTGAGGGGGAACTCCGCAGCGGGTGAGGGATGGGCTAAAGACGATGCATCGGTAGGTAGCGCTCAGAGAGGTTGTGATACATGCAATTATTCGGGACCATGGAGGCGCTTGCAGAACTGTGCGTTGTTGGCGGAGGCGTCTGGGTTAGCGTAGAGTGCTCTTGACGTCAGCTGAGTTTATTGGCGGATTTGCGTACATTTTTTTTGGAGGGCACTCGGTGACGGTTTGTGTCGGAGCAATGGCCTCATTTCGGGGAAGCTCCATTTTAATCGGAGCATCGGACAGAATGGTGACTGCAGGAGACATCGAGTTCGAACAGGAACAGACGAAGATCTTTGTCCTCACCAAGTCCGTAATCATCATGGTTGCTGGCGATCTAACTGTACAGGCTGACATTCTTCATTCAGTAATTGAGCATAAGAATAGACAGCTAAACGAATATCCCGACGAATGGCTGAGCGTTAAGCTTGTTGCAGATTGGTTCTATGAAGACCTCGCCGCAATAACACGTCAGCGCGCGGCCAAGATGATTCTCCACCCGCTAAACTTAGACTTCGATAAGTTGGTCTTAGCGGGAATCGATTCCGAATTGGCAAATCAACTCGCGAAAGAGCTACTGGATTTCCGAATTGCGCCGATACAAGCCATAGTAATGGGAATCGATGCATCAGGGGCCCATATCTATGAAGTCAGTAACGAAGGCGTTGTCTGTCAAGACTGGACGGGGTTTGCATCGATAGGCGCTGGAGCGTGGCATGCCAACTCGCAGCTTATGTTTGGTGAACATGTCAAACATAAAGAGATGGCGGAAACGCTGATGCTCGTGTATACGGCGAAAAAGCGCGCTGAAGTTGCGCCAGGCGTCGGCGAAAAGACAGACATGATCGTCATCGGACCAGAGTTGGGTCATTTCACCCACGTCGGTGAACCCGCAATGGCAGAGCTTCGAACTACCTACAATCGCGTAAGGAAGCAAGCACAGAAAGTGAGGGAAAATGGCAACGCGAAAATCGCCAAGTTCATCGAGAGGGCTATTGGAGAACCGGCTCTTGAAGACCCCGCTCCGAACCTTATCGAGCCGGGTACCGTTGATGGTCCCGCAAAAGCTTGATGGTAAGAAAAAGTTTTTGGAAAAACGATTGCTTGGAAAGTGATGGCAAGAGCTGCATCAACTGCGTTCGGACATCATATCCATTGTTTGTTCGACGAAGAATTTTGGAAGAGTTGCGACTGAAAGATTACCTGTCCCACTCGCGTCCGGAGGGTGGCTGTTGGAAATGGTCGCAATGTCAAAACACCTTCTTCTAGCTTTAGCGAAACCAGAAATCAACGACAAAAAATCCCCCAGTCTCGGATGAGACTTGGGGGATCTTTTTCGACGTTTGCGTGGGCCTTAGTGGCCTACGGCTTCTTCGGGGTAGAGGCGGATGTCGGGGACGTTGCGGTAGACCTCGGCGTAGTCCATGCCGTAGCCGATGACGAACTGGTTGGGGATCTGGAAGCCGATGTAGTCGGCCTCGATGGGGACGAGGCGGCGCTCGGGCTTGTCGAGGCAGGTGGCGATCTTCAGCGAGGCGGGCTTGTGCTGGAGCATGAGGCCGCGGAGGTAGCTGAGGGTGAGGCCGGTGTCGAGGATGTCTTCGACCAGGATGACGTGCTTGCCCTCGATGGGGTTGTCGATGTCCTTGATGAGCTTGACGGCTCCGGAGGAGACACGGGCGCGGCCGTAGCTGGAGACGGCGACGAAGTCGAAGGTGTTGTCGACCTGGATGGAGCGGGCAAGGTCGGCAAGGAAGATGGCCGCGCCCTTGAGCACTCCGATAAGGACGATGGGTTGGCCGTTCTTCGTGAGGCCGGCGTAGTCCGCGGTGATCTGGTCGCCGATGGCCTTGACGCGAGCGGCGATCTGCTCGGTGGAGAAGAGGACTTCCATGACGGAGGGGGACGGGAAGGAGGGGGTCGTCGTTGCCATAAGGTACTAGCGTATCGCGGATTGGGCTGTGGGAGAACAGTGCTTAAGTCTTGGGTCCCGGCGTCTGGCGCGCTTCGGTATACTTGGGTGCTGGGGCTTTCGGCCCCTTTTGCGAGGGTTATGTATCCGTTTATCAATCTGGGACCGCTACATCTGGGGACGTTTGGGCTGCTGTTGTGGCTGGCGGCCGTGGTGGCGGGGATCGTGCTGCACAAGAACTTTATCCGCAATGGCGTGGACGCCGATGCGCTGAGCATCGTGACGCTGGTGACGATCATGGGCGTGCTGGGCGCGAAGACGTGGCACGAGCTGCAGGATGTCCATGCGCTGGTGGCGGAGATGAAGCAGATTGCGCTGCCCGGCTGGTCCCACCCGATGGAGGTGCTGCTGGGCTTCCTGAAGTACCTCCAGGGCGGGTTCGCGTGGTTTGGCGGACTGGTCTTCGGCATCGGCTGGCTGATGTGGGAAGGCCGGCAGGCTCGTCCGGAAGGTCGGACCAGTTGGGCCGCCGCCGTAAGGATGTTGGACCTCGCCGCTCCAGCGGCAGCCATCGGCTACGGCGTAGGCCGCATCGGATGTCTCACCTCGGGCGATGGAGACTACGGGATCAATACGACGCTGCCGTGGGGTGTGCACATGGCGAAGGACGCGCTGGTGCCTCCGACGCCGCCGGACGCGCTGGTGCAGCCTACTCCGGTGTACGAGTTTCTGTTTGCGCTGCTGATTGGCTGGTTCTTGTGGAGGCTGGGCAAGAAGATGCTGCCTCTGGGATGGCTGACCGGGCTTTACCTGGTGCTGAGCGGCATCGGTCGGTTCCTGGTCGAGTTCGTCCGGGTGAACCCCAAGCTGTATTGGGGCATGAGCAACGCGCAGTTGGCCGCTCTGGTGAGCGTTCTGGCCGGGGTCCTGGTGATGATCGTGGCAAAGGTGAAGCATCAAGAGGTGCTGCCGGCGATCCCCGACGAGGCCGTGGCGGGATAGGGTTTGCGGATAAAAAGAAGACGCCAACCGTGGTCGGACTTCTCCCTGGTAAGGGTGTTAGTTTGTGCCGCAGCAAACAAGCCCACCCAACCCGCAGAAGCTATACCAACAACCCCAAATGACCGCATGGATTCCTTTGGGGGGATTGTAGCCCTTTGGTGCGGGTGTTGTCGGCTGTGCCGAGATATCCACAATTGGTAGTTGCTCTCCAGGTGGGGTCGCAAGCTATAGTGGGTTTATTCCATGGTCACTCCTTCGCGGAGTGTGAAAAGGGAATCCGGTGAAAGTCCGGAACTGCCCCGCAGCGGTAAGCAGGTACGAAAGCCCAAGATGACACTGGAGTTTTGCTCTGGGAAGTCCGGCGATTAGGTCCGATCCTGCAAAGTCCGAAGACCTGCCATCGAAACATTCGCTAGCGCCTCCGAGGGGAGGCGAGGTGGCAGCGTACTTTTGTCCTTCGCGGAGGACGACCCGCTGTTTTCTCGCACGCTTCAGAGGCCAAGGAGATTTATCCATGGCCGCATCCGCAACACACGATTTTGGGACCCTTCCTCCCCCTGCCTCCATACACTCCTCGACGTCCGCCACGCCTGATTTTCAGGTGATTGGCCGCAGCGGGAGTCTCTCCGGTTTCGATCCAAGCCGGATCTCGATTGCGATTACGAAGGCCTTTCTGGCGGTTGAAGGGAATGCCGCAAGTGAGTCGCGGCGCATCCACGAGGCTGTCGATGGGCTGACTCGGCAGATTGTCGAGACGCTGACGCGTCGGGCGGGCGTGGCACGGGCGATCCACATTGAAGATATTCAGGACCAGGTCGAATTGGCGCTGATGCGCTCGGGCGAGCACAAGATCGCGCGGGCGTACGTGCTGTACCGCGCGGAGCGCATGCAGGAACGTCGCAAGCGCGAGGAGGTGGGTGCGGCCCCGGCGCAGCCTCGGCTGAACGTGAAGCTGCAGGATGGGCGGACAGAGCCACTGGATGAGGCAGCGCTGCGGCAGGTGGTGGCGACGGCGTGCGACGGGCTCGATGGTGTATCGGTCGATGCCGTGATGGCGGAGGTACATCGGAACCTTTATGACGGCATTCTGCTGCATGAGTTGGGGCTCGCGCAGACGATGGCGGCGCGTGCGCTGGTGGAGCAGGAGCCCAACTACGCGTACGTAAGTGCGCGACTGCTGCTGAACGGATTGCGTGATGAAGCCCTGGGGTTTGTGCTGCCAGAGGTGGTAAGCGGGTCCCAGCGGCAGATCGATCTGCGCTACGACGAGTACTTCCCGGAGTACATCAAACTGGCGATCAAGCTGGAGATCTTGGATAAGGAACTGGGGGCGTTCGACTTGGTGCGGCTGGCGGCTGCGTTGAAGCCTGAGCGCGACCGGAACTTTCAGTTTCTGGGGCTGCAGACGCTGTATGACCGGTATTTTCTGCATCGGGACCGGATTCGGTTCGAGCTACCGCAGGCGTTCTTCATGCGGGTTGCGATGGGGCTGGCTGTGCGAGAGATCGACCGGGATGCCAGGGCGATCGAGTTCTATGAGCTGCTGTCGTCCTTCGACTTCATGTGCTCGACGCCTACGCTGTTCAACGCGGGTACGCTACGGCCGCAGCTTTCATCGTGCTTTTTGACGACGATCCCGGACGATCTGGATGGGATCTTCAAGTCGATCAAGGACAATGCGTTGCTCTCGAAGTATGCGGGTGGCCTGGGCAACGACTGGAGCGCGGTGCGTGGCCTAGGGGCGCATATCCGCGGGACGAATGGTGAGTCGCAGGGGTTGGTTCCGTTTCTGAAGGTGGCGAACGATACGGCAATCGCGGTGAACCAGGGAGGCAAGCGGAAGGGAGCGGTGTGCGGGTATCTGGAGACGTGGCACATCGACATCGAGGAGTTCCTGGACCTGCGCAAGAATACGGGGGACGACCGCCGTCGCACGCATGACATGAACACGGCAAACTGGGTGCCGGACTTGTTTTTGGAGCGGGTTGAGGCCGATGGGACGTGGACGTTGTTCTCGCCGGACGAGACGCCGGATCTGCACGACCTGTATGGGACTGCGTTTGCGGAGCGCTATGAGCACTACGAGGCGAAGGCGCAGCGCGGTGAGATGCGTGTGACGAAGACGCTGCGCGCGGTAGAGCTTTGGCGGCGGATGTTGACGATGATCTTCGAGACGGGCCATCCGTGGATCACGTTCAAGGACCCGTGCAACCTTCGGTCGCCTCAGCAGCATGTGGGCGTCGTCCACTCATCGAATCTTTGCACGGAGATCACGCTGAATACGAGCGGCAAGGAAATCGCTGTGTGCAACCTGGGGTCGGTGAACTTGGCGAACCACGTGACCCCGGCGGGAATCGATGAAGCGCGGCTGAAGAAGACGGTGACGACGGCGATGCGGATGCTGGATAACGTCATCGATATCAACTTCTATACGGTACCGGAGGCTCGCCAGTCGAACCTGCGGCATCGGCCGGTGGGGTTGGGGATCATGGGATATCAGGATGCGCTTTACACATTGCGTATCCCGTTTGCTTCGGTCGATGCGGTGCGGTTTGCCGACACCAGCATGGAGCTGGTGAGCTTTCATGCGATCTCGGCTTCCGTGTCGCTCGCGGCGGAGCGGGGGCGGTATCCGAGCTTCGAGGGTTCGTTGTGGAGCCAGGGCGTGCTGCCGGTGGATTCGATTGAGCTCCTGCAGAATGCGCGAAAGCATGAGCTGCACATGACACGCAGCACGACGCTGGACTGGACGGGTCTGCGCGAGCAGGTGAAGACGACCGGCATGCGGAACTCGAATACGCTGGCGATTGCGCCGACGGCTACGATCTCGAATATTTGCGGCGTAACGCAGTCGATCGAGCCCACGTACCAGAACCTGTTTGTGAAATCGAATATGTCGGGGGACTTTACGGTGGTGAACTCGTCCCTGGTTCACGACCTGAAGCAGGCGGGGCTCTGGGACGAGGTGATGGTCTCGGATCTGAAGTACTTCGACGGAGCGCTGGGCGCGATCGATCGCGTACCCGATGCGTTGAAGCGGCTGTACGCGACCTCGTTCGAGATTGAGCCGACATGGTTGATTCAGGCGGCGGCACAGCGGCAGAAGTGGATCGACCAGGCACAGTCGCTGAATCTCTATCTGGCGCAGCCGAGCGGGAAGAAGCTGGATGCGCTCTATCGCGAGGCATGGCATGCGGGGCTGAAGACGACCTACTACCTGCGGTCGCGGAGCGCGACGCATGTGGAGAAGTCGACGATGACACGGACGGACGGAAAACTGAACGCTGTGTCGATGGATGCATCGGGCGCAAAGGTTTGTGCGATTGACGATCCGACATGCGAAGCCTGCCAGTGAAGCGAACGAACGACCAACCCTTGAGGAGATGACATGCTGAGCTGGACCGATACCGCCGATTCTGTTGAGACAACCGCCGCACCGATTGGGGGCCGTGTTCGCGTCGACGACAAAGCCATGATCAACTGCCGCGCCGATGTGAACCAGCTTCTTCCGCTGAAGTACCGATGGGCGTGGGAGAAGTATCTTGCAGGGTGCAACAACCACTGGATGCCGACCGAGATCTCCATGCAGGCCGACATTGCGTTATGGAAGAGCCCGAACGGACTGACCGAGGACGAGCGGAGAGCGATCAAGCGGAATCTTGGGTTTTTCGCGGCTTCGGAGTCGCTGGTGGCGAATAACATCGTGCTTGCGATCTACCGTCACCTGACCAACCCGGAGTGCAGGCAATACCTTTTGCGGCAGGCTTTCGAGGAGGCGGTGCATACGCATACGTTTCAGTACATCGTCGAGTCGCTGGGGCTGGACGAGGGTGAGCTGTTCAACATGTACCGGGAGGTTCCATCGATTACGGGGAAGGCGGCCTGGGCGATCCAATACACGCAGCACCTGAGCGATCCGTTGTTCGAGACGGGCACCACTACTTCGGACCAGGCATTTCTGCGCGATCTGATCGCGTTCTACGTGGTGTTCGAAGGGATGTGGTTCTATACGGGCTTTGCGCAGATTCTTTCTCTGGGACGAAGGAACAAGATGGTTGGAATCGCGGAGCAGTACCAATACATTCTGCGCGATGAGTCCATCCACCTGAACTTCGGGATCGACGTGATCAACCAGATCAAGAATGAGAATCCGCACCTGTGGACCGCAGCCTTCCAGGCAGAGGTAAGCGGGATGATCCGCTCGGCGGCGGAGCTAGAGGCGGCTTACGGCCGCGACACGATGCCGAACGGCTTTTTGGGATTGAGCGCAGGGCTGTGCGAGGAGTACATGCACTTTATCGCGAATCGCCGGTGCGGCCAGATTGGGCTGACGGCGGTGTTTGCGCCGACGGAGAATCCTTTTCCGTGGATGTCGGAGGCAATGGACTTGAAGAAGGAGAAGAACTTCTTCGAGACGCGGGTGATCGAGTACCAAAACGGCGGATCGCTGGGATGGGACTGACGGCTTAGAGGAGCTTCAGATAGGCCTTCGCCTCTTCCAGTTCGGGGAAGAGGCGCTCCTCGGCCTGGAAGGCTTTGGAGTGGACGCAACGACGGCCGGCCTTGACGCGTACGGGGTGCTTGAGGTGAAGCATCTCGTGATAAAGCAGGTACTCGATCGCGCAGCGGGGGGTATCGGGACGGTCGAAGACGCGGCTGACGACGATGGTGTTGTGGGCGGCGTCGTAGTGGCCCAGCATGCGGCGTGCGTGGTGGGCGGACCAGGTAAGGGTCGGGCGGCCGAGGAGACCGTGGAAGAAGCGGGTGTTGAGGCTCTCGAAGACCTCGTTCAAGTCGTAGTAGTGGCCTTCGGGTTGGGTGATGCGCTTGCGCCCGCGGGTCTGGCGAATGTGCTCGGCCTGCTTGGTCATGGCTTCGGAGGAGACATGGCGGCGGTAGCGGTCGGCGTGTGAGGCGGCGATGGGCTTCTTATAGAGCTTAGCGAGGAGGATGTGCGCGATGGCGTGGTGAACGGTCTCGGGGGCGTGTTCGAGGAGGTCCGACAGACGAACGTGCAGACGTCCTTCGCGCAGGCGGATGGTGGTGTTCAGGGAGGTGAAGCGGCGGAAGCGTACGTCGAGCGGAGGGATGGGGGCTCGGGGGCGGAGCTCGCGGTATTGCTCTTCGAAGATGCGAATTAAGGCTTCAGGCACGGCTTTTGTCAGCTTAACACGGGGTGCTTGTGGAGTTTCAGCGGGGTCCTTGGACTGGGCCGGCGAGGTGGGCCTAGCCAGACGCTGGCGCGGAAGGGACGCTGGTGTGCGATGGGGTTCCGGAGGTGGCCCAAAGAGAAGACTGCGGAGGAAGTCGAGCATCAGTGGGGCTTGGTCTCGTTGGCGTTGGCGGGCTCGTCTTTGGAGGGAGGATGAGCGATGAACCAGGCCTTCTGCTCTTCGATAAGCTGCGTGGCGGACTCGCGAAGGTCACGGACGGCTTCTAGGGCGAGCTTGCGGCTTACGCTGTAGGCTTCATTCTCAGCGGGGGTTTTGAGCGCGGTGGCCCAACGATCGGTGGCGGCGAGGAGCTTGGGGAGGGCTTTGCGGATGTCGCGATGGCGAGGACCGAGGTCGTCGAGGTTGTCGTCGAGTTCGTCCGCGATGGACGTGAACTGCTCGTAGAGGTCGTGGAGGTCTTCCTCGCGGCCAGGGCGGCGAGGCTTGGTGGCCAGGGACTGGATGCCGGAGCTGCGGGCGTCGAGGAACTTGACGAAGACAAGGACACGGTCGTTGGCGACGTAGGCTGAGTCGCGGAGAGCTTCGATCTCGCCTTCAGAGAGAGAGGACTCGTGGTCGCGTTGAGCGTGGACAAGGGCCGGCGTGGCAAGAAGGCAGGCGGCGAGGAGGAGGGGCTTCAGCATGGGACTGGTTCAATTGTAGTGGAGCTCCATATTCCGCCATCGAGACGTGGAGCCCCGCGCATTGGTCTGTACGGCTAGTCGATGGGCGAGCTAGTGGCTGAAGACCTGGTCGAGGAGCTCTTCCTGCACGGTATCGAGCTGCTTGAGGGTGGCCTGGAGCGTGGCCTTGTCTTCATCGGAGGCGGAGTGCAGGAATCCGGTGAGACGGTAGGTCGTCTTGTGCATCAGCATCTCGGCGTTTTTGAGACGCTTGGTGTCTTTGGCCAGACCCATGTGAATGAGTCGCGCATAGTGTTCGACCCGCTTGAGAGTCGCACTCGCGTGCTGGGTATCGCCCTCGTTCATCTGATGGGCGGCGACCTCGGTCATGTGGTGCACCAGCTCCGTGTAGAGGAAGCATTGTTCCCGGGGGTTGGCTTGGGCGGCACGGGCCTCAAGCTGGGCGATGGCCTGCTGATCGAGGAGGATATCGTCGCCTGTGGCAGCCCTGGCGGAGGGCAGTGCAAGCATCATGGAGAGGACTGGAAGGATGACGGTGGGAACCGCCATACGGCTTGCGAAACGGAGATGGAATCGCATGGAGCACCTCGAGTACGGGAGCGCGAGGGGAAGGTTCCTTCGGCGGAGGCGGTTGAGCCTGAGCCGTGGTGCTGTGCTTTGAACCGATTGCTGCCTAGCGTACTGCGAAATAGGCAGAGTTGTCATTCTTTTCTTCCTTATTTTTCATCGCATGTGCGCCAAAGTCACTAAACGGTGACGTGCCTCAAATTCTTCGTCGGGAAACTTGCCTTTGGCCGCTGCGAGGAACTGGTTGTAAAGATCGACTGCGAGCTTTACCTCATGCAGCTTGTCGTGTGCAGTCGCGGCGAGGAAGAGGCTGGACGGAGACTGGGGCAGGACTGTGGCACGCAGCGATAGGGCGCGCAAGACCTCCTGGGGGTCGTTGTTGTTGGAGGCGGCGAAGGCGAGATGGGCTGTGGCCTGGCCGTAGTCTTCCTTGGTGGGAAATGCATCGGGCTTCGCGACGGCCTGCTTCAGGAGGGTTTCGGCCTCGGCGTAGCGGCGCAGCTTGATGAGGTTCGCGGCACGGTCGTCGCGAAGGCGCGCGGAGGGGCGGGCGTCGAGGACGGAGATATAGAGCGGATCGGCCTGGGCAAAGGCGCCCGACTGCGAGTAAAGATGCGCGAGGAGGAGGTCGATGTTGAGGTCGTCAGGGTGCGCTGCGTGGAGGGGCTCGATGAGGGGGATGGCTTGGTCGTACTTGTCCTGATTGGCATAAAGGACGGCGAGCTGTGCGGAAAGGGCGGGGTTGCCGGGGTTGGCGGTGAGGGCGGCGTTCAGCAGGGATGCAGCCTCGGTGGGGTTGTTTTTTGCCACGATGCCAGCCAAGGCTGAGGTGGCGTCGGGATCGTTGGGGGTGTTGACGAGGACGCGACGATACTCTTTTTCGGCTGCGGCGGGGTCCTTGGCACGCTCGGCGAGCTCGGCGGCCATGAGGGTGTCATCCGAGGTTTCCGGAGTGAGCTTGAGGGCAGCGAGAAGTTCTTCGCGCGCGGCCTCCGGGTTTGATGCGAGGTCGAGGCGGGCAAGGGCGCGGAGGGCGCGGGCCTTGACGGGGGCGTCGCCGTTGGGGAGGTTCGCGGCCGCGAGGAGTTCGGTATGGGCGTCTTCGGGGCGGCCGGCGCGGGCGAGGAGGAGGCCGAGGCTCACGCGGGCCTCGAGCATATTGGGGTCGGCTTGGATGGCGCGGCGGTAGTTTGCCTCGGCGTTCGAGACCTGGTCGATGGCGTCCTGTGCGTAGGCAAGGTTGTAAAGGAGTTGCGGATCCTGGCGATCGTTGGGTCCGCGGTCGGTGAGGATAAGCAGAAGCTTGATGGCACCCCGGTAATCGCCCTTTTCGAGGGCCTCGTTGGCCTGCGTGCGCACGGCTGAGTTGGCGTCGGGAGCGATGGTCTGGGCTGCATCCGTGGTGCCGGCAGGGAGCTGGGCAAGCGAGGGCAGGGCGGATGCGGCGAACAGGGTAGCGGCGAAGAGGATTTTCTTAGGCATGGACACAACCTTTGGACGGCTTCGGGAGGGATTCTGTGCGGAACAAAAAGGCTATCTCGATAGTAATTGGGATCAGCTCTCGAGGCCGTTTTTGAGCTTGTAGGCCGCACGTTGGCGGGCAAGCTCTTCGTGCTTGCTCTCGGCCCACTCCCAGACGCCGCAGAACGCTGTTTACCGGTTGGGGAATACGGTCATTATTCTGGGCGCCGGAAAGACCTCCTAGAGGAGGCCGTCGAGGCGGATCCGGGATGATCTCCGAGCTGTTGGACATGCCGGATACGGCGGGACTATTGGCGTTTGCGGAGGGTCTTGTGCAGAGGTACCCGGGGTTGAACGCCGTGGTGCATATGGCAGGGATTGGAAGGGCGGAGAGGCTGACTGAGGGAAGCGATGTGGCAACCATCCATGACACGGTGTCGACGAACCCTCTGGCTCCCATGGTGCTGACCGGAGCGCTGCTGCCGCACCTGATGAAGCAGGCGAAGGCTACCATCATAACCGTGACTTCGGGGCTTGCGTTTACACCGCTGGCGATGACGCCGACCTAGAGTGCGACCAAGGCGGCGATCCATGCGTGGTCGGTGTCGCTGCGATACCAGTTGAAGGACACGTCCGTGCAGGTACAGGAGCTTGTGCCACCCTATGTGCAGACGGAGTTGATGGGTAAAGAGCAGGCGACCGATCCGCCGGCTATGCCTCTGGCCGAGTACGTGGATGAGGTAATGACGATCCTGACGCAGGAACCGGGTGCGAAGGAGATTCTTGTGAAGCGGGTGTATCCGCTGCGCTTTGCAGGCAACTCGAACCCGGAGAAGTTTTATGAGTTCTTCGAGCAGTTCAATGCGGCGATGGCCGGGCATTGAGCAGGGGCTCCCATGAAGCGGACATCGTGGCGTGGAAGCCGTTGCATATACTTGGCTGAATGACTAAGAGCGTGTACCGGAGTTCGATGGCAGGTTGTCTGCTCCTGGGAGCTTTGGCGTGTGGGCTGAATGGTGCGTTCAGTCACCATGGTTTCGATGGCTATGACCTGAGCCCGATGATTGACTCAGGCTGGAGAGTCTACTCAGGGCAGGTTCCGGGGCGGGATTTTCTGGTGACATTCCCACCCTCGCACTATCTCCTTACGGCGCTGATGTTTCGCGTATTTGGCGTAAGCTGGCATGCGCTTGTGGTGGGCGCGAGTTGTTTTTTCGGGATGATGCTCCTGCTTGGGCTGCGACTGGCGGCGTTGGTGCGGAAGGTCTACGGGGAGGATGCGGCGGTTTGTGTGGCGGTAGCGTTTACTGCGGGACAGATTATTTTCTTGCTGCCTTACAGCACGATCTGGCACGCGACGATCGCCATGGACTTCGCGATGTATGGGATAGGTGCGACGTATCTGCTGGCCGGGCAGGGAAGGGCAGGGTTGCGGCGCGAGGCGATGGCACATCTTAGTTTTGCCGTCGCGTTTCTGCTTTTGTCGAAGGCGAATACGGCCTATCCGACGATTGTGCTGTGCCTGATTGTGGCGGGGATGTGCAGTGTGGGGAGGCGTGGACTCCTGTTGATTGCCGGTGGTGGACTGGTGATGGCCAGTCTTGCTCTCTGGATGGTCCATATAACGCTCTTTGGCATGCTGGCGAGCTATGGCGGGCTTGCGGGGCGTTTGCTGCCTATTGGGTTTTTCTATGCCATTCTCTACTACCGGAACGACGTGATTGCGCTGTCGAATCTGCTGGTATACGCGATCATGGCTCCTGCGTTGGTTATGGTTTTGGCGCATGCGTGGAAGACGCGGACGCGGCCTGTCGTCGTGCTTGGTGCCGGATCGATTTTGATTGCGTTGCTTGCGATGGGGACGAATATTCAATTCAAGCTTTCAGACACGCCGTTGATGCTCCTGGGCTTCGTCTTGATTGCCTGGTCGGGAGGTGCTTCCTATGTGCGCATGAAGAGGCGCGTGATGTTCACGGTCTTCACGCTAACGTTGGTTGCCCTGTACTTCGGGCGCACACGGATGGCTTTTGTGGCATCGGGAGAATGGAACACCGAAGGATGTACGCAGGTTGCATTTCAGGATGCGTTTCTGGGCGCGATCACGGGATGCCCCGTGATGCAGACGACGCTGAGCGAGGTCGACCGTACGCTGGCGGAGAATCCGGGTGCCAAGGTGTTCTTTGGCTCCGGACTGGAGTTTTTGTATGCGGGGCGAATGCGGCCATCGCCGGGAGGGATACCGAACTGGTGGCATCCAGGAACCTCGTATCCGTTGGTGAAGGGTGATGAGATTGGGGCTGCGTGGACGCGAGATCAGTTCGATGTGCTGATCTTCAATGCAGCCGAGTATCGGGAACAGATGCCTGCGGGGATTGGGGCTGCAATCGATCGCGAATACATGCGCGTCGACGACACGACCTACGCGATCCATGTGTACAAACTTCGGCGATGATAGGTTTCGAGCTGAAATGCGTCCCGGCCTGAGCGATGGGGACCGCTATACTTGGTTCGATGAAACACACGACATACCGGTTCTGGATCCTTGTCTGCATTGTGTCAGGGCTCTTTGTCGCTTGGCTGAACGTTGTCTTTGGCCGCTACGGGTTTGATGGCTATGACTCCAGTCCGATGATCGATGCGGGTTGGAGGGTCTACTCGGGGCAGGTTCCTGGAAGGGACTTTCTGGTCACCTTTCCGCCATCGCTGTATCTCCCGACGGCGCTGTTGTTCCGGGTCTTTGGTGTTGGATGGCACTCTCTCGTTTTAGGCGCTTCGATCTTTTATGGTTTGATGACATTGCTGGGGATCCGGCTTTCAAGTCTGGTGCGGAAGACTCATGGAGACGATGCGGCGATCTGGACGGTGCTCGCGTTCACGGCGGGGCAGGCAATTCTGTTGTTGCCAGGCAATACTCTTTGGCACGCGACGATGGCGATGGACTTCGCGATGTACGGCTTGTATGCGGTCTACGTTCTGTGCGCGGGTGGCGGGCGTTGGTTGCGCGGGGAGGCGGCTGCCCACCTCACGATCGCGATCGCCGCGCTGCTGCTCTCGAAGCCGAATATTGCCTATCCGGCGATACTGCTGTGCCTGCTGGTTGCGTTTCGTGGCGGGGTTGGGAAGCGCCTTGTGGGTGTGATTGCTACGGCTGGGTTGGCACTAGCCTGTCTTACCCTTGCGTCTGTGCATGTTTCCTTCGTCAGCATGCTGGGGACGTACGCCGGGTTGACAGGCCGTCTGATGCCAAAGGCATTTCTGGCCGGGATCTTCTACGACAAGAACACGTCGTTTGCACTGGCGAACCTGCTGGTGTATTTGCTCATCGCGCCTTTGATGGTGGCGATACTGTTCTATGCGTGGCGGAGATGGCGCTCGATATGGGGGAGCCCCGTTTTGCTGCTTGGCTTCGGGGCCATTGGCATTGCGTTGATCGGGATGGGCACGAACTTTCAGTTCAAACTTTCAGATACACCGCTGTTGCTGCTGGGAGTTGCCATGGTCGTAACGGAGGTGCGTGGAGCAGAGGGAATTACACGGCACCGGTTACTGACTGTAGCCTGCGGGCTGTACCTTCTGTCGGTTTATTTTGGGGGGATCCGACTGGCGGTGCAGGTGACCGGCGGGTGGGCTGCGGAGGGTTGCTACAAGATATGGTTCGATGACCCGTTTCTGGGGCGGATGAAGGGATGCAGTATCATCCCGGAGACCTTGGCAGAAGTGGATAGCGCACGGGGTGCGAATCCGCAGGCGAGGGTGTTCTTTGGCCCTGGGATGGAGTTTCTTTATGCGGGTCGGAGGATCCAGTCGCCTCTGCATATGCCGAATTGGTGGCATCCGGGGTCGTCCTATCCGATCTCGAAGAGCGGGCAGATGGCCGAGGAGTGGAAGAAGAACCACTTCGACGTTTTGATCTTAGCGCCAATGGAGGATAGGGCGCAGATACCGCCAGGCATTTTGAAGACGATCGATGAGGAGTATGTGAGAGTCGGACAGACCTCGCTCACCCATGTCTATGCCCGGCGGGATACGGGCAAGTAGGTTCAGCTTCTCTTTGGTGCTTTGAGTCCGAGAACAGGGGCGAGCCAGTGACCTGTGTGACTGGCGGGGTTGGCGGCGATCTCTTCGGGGGTGCCGGCGGCTACGACCTGGCCGCCTCCGCTGCCGCCTTCGGGGCCCATGTCGATGACCCAGTCGGCGGACTTGATGACGTCGAGATTGTGCTCAATGACGAGGAGTGAGCCGCCTCCGTCGATGAGCTTGCGGAATGACGCGAGGAGCTTGGCGACATCGTCGAAGTGAAGTCCGGTGGTGGGTTCGTCGAGGATATAAAGCGTGCGCGATGCGGCCTTCTTGGCGGCCTCGTTGGCGGTGGACCCGCCACGGTTCTGGATGCTGCGTGCGGTGGCCAGATGTGAAGCCAGTTTTACGCGTTGGGCTTCGCCGCCAGAAAGGGTGGTTGCGGACTGGCCGAGGCGTACGTAGCTGAGGCCCACTTCGTCGAGAACGGACAGCTTGTCGACGATCCTGGCATGCCCGGCAAAGTAGACGATGGCCTCCTTGACAGTCATATTGAGAACATCGTGGATACTCTTGTTGCGGTACTTCACGTCGAGGACCGTGGCTTTGTAACGCGTTCCGTTACATTCTTCGCAGGGCAGCTCGATGTCCGCGAGAAACTGCATTTCAACGGTGACGGTGCCGTCGCCTTCGCAGACGTCGCAGCGGCCTCCGGGGACGTTGAACGAGAAGCTTCCGGCGGCGAGGTTCTTGCGCTTGGCGTCGGGCTGCGCGGCGAAGAGGGCGCGGATGTCGTCGAAGGCCTTGATGTAGGTGACGGGGTTGGAGCGGGGTGTGCGGCCGATGGGGGACTGGTCGACGAGGATGACTTCGTTGAGGTGCTGCGTGCCGGAGAGTTCGCGATAGAGATGGCTGGGGTCGCCGGCTCCGTCGCCTTGACCGAGGGCTTGCTGGAGAGCGCGGTAGAGGACCTGGTGGACGATGGTGGACTTGCCCGAGCCGGAGACGCCGGTGACGCAGCAGAGCAGGCCGAGGGGTATGTCGAGGTCGACGCCGCGCAGGTTGTGGATGCGGGCTCCGGTGAGCTTGAGGTGCTCGCGGCCGGGCTCGCGGCGGTGTTTGGGGACGGGGATGGTGAGGCGGCCGGAGAGGTATTTGCCGGTGATGGAGTTGGGGTTTGCGGTGACTTCGGCGACCGTGCCTGCGGCGAGGAGCTTGCCGCCGAGTTCACCGGCTCCGGGGCCGAGGTCGAGGAGATAGTCGGCGGCGCGGATGACATCGGGGTCGTGCTCGACGACGAGTATGGTGTTGCCGAGGTCGCGGAGCTCCTCCATGATGTGGATGAGCTTGGCGGTGTCGCGGGTGTGGAGGCCGATGCTCGGTTCGTCGAGGACGTAGAGGGCTCCTACGAGCCGGGAGCCAAGCGATGTGGCGAGCTGGATGCGCTGGGCTTCGCCGCCGGAGAGGGTGCTGGCGAGGCGGTCGAGCGTGAGGTAGTCGAGGCCGACCTGGTGGAGGAAGTGGGTCCGCTGACGGACCTCTTCGAGGATCTTGCCGGCGATCTCGGTCTCGGCGGGCGAGAGCTGGAGCGAGTTGAAGAACTCGCTGGCCGCAGTGATGGTGAGGCTTGTGACCTCGGTGATGTTTTTGCCTTGCAGCAGGACCGCGCGGGCTTCAGCTCGGAGGCGGGTGCCGCGGCAGTCGGGGCAGCTTGCGTATCCGCGGTACTTCGAGAGGAAGACGCGGACGTGGAGCTTGTATTTCTTGCGTTCGAGCTCGTTGAAGAAGCCGCGTACGCCGGGCCATGAGCCTTTGCCTTCGTAAATGAACTCCTGCTGGGCGGGCGTGAGGTCGTACCAGGGGACGTAGGTGGGGATGCCGGCAGCCTTGGCGGCGCGCTTCAACTCGCCGTGGAAGGGCCTGTACTTGCCCGAGGCCCAGGGGGCGATGGCGTCGTGATCGAGGGACTTGGACTTGTCGGGCAGGATGAGGTTGGGGTCGAAGTCGATGGTGTTGCCGAATCCCTGGCAGCGGGGGCAGGCGCCGAAGGGGTTGTTGAAGGAGAACAGGCGCGGTTCGGGCTCGCGGTAGGCACGGTGGCAGGTGGTGCACTCGAAGGCGGCAGAGAAGCGGAGTCTCACCGAGGCTTCGGAGTCACGGGGAACAGTGTGGAACTGGATCTCGCCGGACTCGCGGTAGCCGGTCTCGATGGCGTCCACGATGCGGGAGCGGCCTTCAGGGGAGATGGAGAGGCGGTCGGCGAGGACGAAGATGGGGAGATCGAAGTTGAGTTCGAGGAGGCTCTCGGGGGTGGAGAATTCGACGATGTTGCCGGGTTGGCATTCGATGGGCTGGTAGAGGCGGTTGTAGCCTCGGCGACGGAGTTCGAGGAGGCGCTCTTTGAGGGTTTCGGTAAGGGTGAGGGCGGCGATGTTGGTGATGGGAGCGGCTGCTTTTTTGGTGGCGGTCTTTTTTGCGGGTTTGGGAGCCGGGGCCTCCTCGACCGAGGGGGCCTGCATGGGCTCCAGCTTGATCTCGGCGCGGACGATGGGGAAGAGAGCGTAGGTGCGTGTGCCTTCTGGCAGGGCCAGGAGCGAGGCTACGATCTCGTCGACGGAGTCGCGTTTGACGATGCCTCCGCAGTGGAGGCAGGTGACGGTGCCGCAGCGAGCGTAGAGGAGGCGGAGGTAGTCGTAGATTTCGGTGGCGGTGGCGACGGTGGAGCGGGGGTTGCGGGTGGTGTTTTTCTGCTTGATGGCGATGGCGGGGGCGAGGCCGTCCATGTGGTCGACGTCGGGCTTCTCGATGCGCTCGAGGAACTGGCGGGCGTAGGCGGAGAGTGATTCGACGTAACGGCGCTGGCCCTCGGCATAGACGGTGTCGAAGGCGAGCGAGGATTTGCCCGAGCCGGAGACGCCGGAGACGACCGTGAGGGCGTTGTGCGGGATGTCGACGTCGATGCCCTTGAGATTGTGGGTGCGGGCTCCGCGGATGGTGATGTGATCGATCGCGGAGACGCGGGAGGTTGCTGGTTCTGCTATTTCTTCAATCATGGCCACTCTCTATTGTCGGTTAGATGGGCCGGGATTGCGAATCGATCGGGCAAAGAATACCGATGCTCTTGAAGCGGGGCTTTTGGAGGAGGTCCGGGCTCTCGCCCCTCTCCCCTGGTCTTTGTGTCTAAAGTACTCCAAACATGAGAGTTAAGTCTGGACTTGCATGCGTTGACAAAGAACTGGCCCCGGATGCTTGCCCGGGGGAAGACCATTTGTGGCCGCAAACTCTAGTTTACCGGATCGCAGTTTCTACGGAAGGATTGCATGTGCCTGAAACGAGGTGGCTTGCGAAATAGTTCTTGACAGAATCCGCACGGGTCAATCGCTGTCGGGATGCCGGTGGCGTTCGAGGCGGAGTTTCCGCCAGGATTCGGCCAGACTCTCCACTTCGGCTTCGTCTCCGGACGGGTCCTGTGCGAGGGTCGCGAAGATTTGCTCTTTGGCACGACGCTTCTGGTCCTGGCGGACGAGGCGGGTGATGTATTCGACGGCGTCTGCATACTCGTCTTCGCGGACAGCCTTGTCGATGACGAGTTGCAGGTCTTCGGAGATGGTGAGGATGGGCATGGTGCTACTCGGCGTCTTTGGGTTGGGGGCGGAGGATTTCGAGCAACAGCAGGCAGGCTCCGGTGACGATGGCGGAGTCGGCGATGTTGAAGCTGGGCCAGAAGTGGGTCTTGATGTGGAACTCGAGGAAGTCGACGACGTGCAGGTAGGCAATGCGGTCGTAGACGTTTCCGATGGCTCCGCCGAGGATGAGGGCGAGAGCTACGCCGGAGGCGTTGAAGATGCGGCCAGTCCGCCAGAGCATCACCAGCACGATGACGATGGCGAAGATGGAGAAGCCGATGAGCGAGCGGCGTACGGCGTCGGGCGACATGGAGTCGGCGAAGATGGAGAAGGCCGCGCCGGTGTTGTAGACGTGGTCGAGCCGGAAGAAGTTCGGGATGATCACGCGGCCGTATCCGCCGATGATGTTGTGCATGATCCAGAGCTTGGACCAGCGGTCGAGGAGGATGATGAGCACCGTGATGCCGAAGAGGATGGGGCGGGCATCACGGGTGCGGGTTTCGATGGTTCGGTCGTACTGGGTCGTGAGTGACATTTAGGCGTTGGACTCCGTGGTTACGGCGTAGGGAGCGAAGGCGATGGCTTCGAGGGCTTCGGCGCAGCGCTGGCAGACGGTGGGATAACTGTTGGAGGTGCCTACGTCGGAGACGTAGCGCCAGCAGCGTTCGCACTTGGGCTGATCGGAGGCGCGAACAGCGATCTCCTCGGTTTCGGAGAATTCCACCTCGGAGACGTTGAAGAGTTCCGGCAGCGCTGAGGCGTACTTTGCCAGGTGTGCTGCCTGGGTGGGAAGCGTGACGATGGCTTCGAGGGATTTGCCGATGATCTTGGCAGCGCGCAGGCCTTCGAGCCTGGCGAGCACCTGTGCGCGTGTGGCGAGGAGCTGTTCCCAGTCCTCTTCGAGGGCCTTGACGCTGCCGGGGATGATCTCCGACATGGCAGGGAAGAGGGCGAGGTGAACGCTGGCTTCGCGGCCTTCTATCTTCGGGAGCAATTCCCACACCTCATCCGCGGTGAAGCTGAGGAGCGGGGCCACGAGGCGGGTGAGGGCCTCGGCGATGCGCCACAGGGCTGTCTGCGCGCTGCGGCGGGCGGGGGCATTGGGGGCGAAGGTGTAGAGCCGATCCTTGAGCACGTCGAGGTAAAGCGCGGAAAGGTCCGTATTCACGTACTCATTAAGGGCGTGATAGGCGCGGTGGAACTCGAAGGTGTCGTAGGCGTGTCGGATTTTCGCGTCGAGCTCAGCGGTGCGGGCCAGGATGTACTGGTCGAGCGGTTCGAGCTTCGCGAAGTCCTGCACGGCGTCCGTGGCCGGGTTGAAGTCGTGGATGTTTCCGAGCAGGAAGCGCAGCGTATTGCGCAGCTTGCGGTAGTTGTCCGAGACGCGCTGCATCAGGGACTCCGAGGCGACTACGTCTTCGCGGAAGTCGACGGATGCGACCCAGAGACGGATGATCTCGCCGCCCAGGCGCTTGGCGACATCGACTGGGTCGACGCCGTTGCCGAGGGACTTCGAGAAGGCGCGGCCCTGCTCGTCGAGGGTCCAGCCGGAGGTTGCGACCATGCGGTAGGGCGCGACGCCGCGGATCGCCACGGAGTTGAGCAGGGAGGAGTGGAACCAGCCGCGGTGCTGATCGCCGCCTTCGGTATAGAGGTCAGCGGGGAAGGAGAGCTCGGGCTCGATGTCGAGGACCGCGTGCCAGCTTGCACCGGACTCGAACCAGACGTCGAGGATGTCCATCTCCTTGCGGAACTCGGTTACGTCGGCGTTGCCGCAGGCGCAGGCGGTTCCGGCGGGCAGGATCTGCTCAGGGGTGTGGGTGTACCAGGCGTCGGCGCCCTGTTCGCGGAAGAGGTCGACGACCTTGGCGTTGATCGCGGGGTCGCGCAGGGGGCTATCGCACTTGTTGCAGAGGAAGACGGCGATGGGCACGCCCCAGATGCGCTGGCGGGAGATGCACCAGTCGGGGCGGGTGGCGATCATGTTGGAGATGCGCTCTTCGCCCCAGGACGGATCCCACTTTACCTTCTTGATCTCGTCGAGCGCGCGCTGGCGGAAGGTGGTTGTGCCTTGAGCTTCGGTGGAATCCCACATCCCAGAAGCGGGATGTGGGGCACCCACGTTTGTGGCGGGCATGGGGGTTTCCATGGCGATGAACCACTGCTCGGTGGCGCGGACGATGACGGGGTTGTGGCAGCGCCAGCAGTGCGGGTAGGAGTGGACGAAGCTGGTCGCGCTGAGCAGGGCTCCGTGCTTTTCGAGGAGCTCGGTGATGACGGGGTTGGACTTGAAGACGGTGAGGTCTTCGAAGGGCTGGCCGTTCGTATTGCGCTGGCGGCCTGCGTTGTCGACGTACTGGATCTCCGGCAGGTTGTAGCGCTTGCCGGTGTAGAAATCGTCGACGCCGTGGGCGGGCGCGGTGTGGACGGCTCCGGTGCCCTGGTCGGCGGTCACATAGTCGGCGGTCACACCGAGAATCTGACGGTCGAGGAAGGGGTGTTTGTAGGTGGTGCCTTCGAGCTGTCGGCCGGCGAGGCGCACGAGGACATCGGCTGCGGTGGCCGGCTCTTCGGGTGCGAGGGCGCTCTTCAGGTTGCAGGCCTTGACGACCGAGTCGAGCAGTTCTTCGGCGACGATGTAGACGCCGGTGGTGCAGGCGAGCGCGACGTAGCTCATCTCCGGGTTGAAGGCGACGGCTTGCGAGGCCGGGATGGTCCAGGGGGTGGTGGTCCAGATGATGGTGTAGACGTCGTCGCGACCGGCGAAGGCTTCGTCGAGGGCGGCGGGGTCGCTCGTGAGTGCGTAGCGGACGTAGATCGAGGGGCTGGTGTGCTGCTCGTACTCGACCTCGGCTTCGGCCAGGGCGGTGCGGTCGTGGATGCACCAGAAGACAGGCTTGAGGCCCTTGTAGACGAAGTCGGACTCGAAGAACTCGTAGAAGGTCTCGAGGATGGCGGCTTCGTAGGGGAATGACATGGTCTTGTAGGGGTTGTTCCAGCGGCCGAAGACGCCCAGGCGCTTGAACTGCTCGCGCTGGAGGTCGACGTATTTGTCGGCGTAGGCGCGGCATGCCTGACGGACGGCGACGGGGTCCATGTCGAGCTTCTTGCGGCCCAGTTGCTCGTCCACCTTGATCTCGATGGGCAGACCGTGGCAATCCCAACCGGGGACGTAGGGGGCGTCGAAGCCTGCCATGGTCTTGGTCTTGACGACGAAGTCCTTGATGCACTTGTTGAGCGCATGGCCGAGGTGGATGGCGCCGTTGGCGTAGGGGGGGCCGTCGTGGAGGATGTACTTGGGCGACCCGGCGCGGGCGAGGCGAATCTGGGTATAGAGGTCCTGCGCTTCCCACGCGGCGAGTCGGATGGGCTCGTTGACGGGGAGGCCGGCCTTCATGGGGAAGTCGGTCTGGGGGAGATTCAGGGTGGACTTCAGAGGCTTTGGCGCGTCTGGATTCGGCTTCACAGGTGCTTCGGTCATTCGTTCCTCTAACTTTTGTAACTTTTGAGTGCGATCGTGCGTATCTTGTAGCGGTCCTGGCCGCAAACCTTTATTGTAGCCGGGATGCAGCCGGTTGACGGTATGCGCAGAGAAGCGTCCAATCTGCTGTCTCATGCGTCTATTAGTCGATGGGTGTGCGAAGGCTGGGATGAAGACTGAAATCTTTTGTAGACTTGAAGATGGAGCCAGGTTCGGTGAGCGAGATGGCGCGGACGGATAGCAGGGCATACGGGACTCGGCAATAAGACCGGGCACGTGCCTGGGAACACTTTAAGATTTGAGAAGGGAAGGCGTATCGGCTAAGACCGAACGCCGATCACGCGCATCACGCTATGGATAATCTGAATCTCGTTCCACATGAAGATGGCACCGAGCACGCAGCGCCGATCTTGAAGCCGGCGAATGAGCCGTTGTGGGGCAATCAAGTCGAAGAGGTCGGTGTCTTTGGTTCGCTCGTCGAGAGCATCAAGGACGTTTTCTTCCCGAAGAAGCTTCCTCCCCTGGTGCTGGAATCGAAGCCGATCGCGGTTGTAGACCGGATGGCGGTCAAGCGCGACCCGAAATCGACTGCGGTGGCGGTCGTAGTTCACGCGCTGGTGATCCTGCTGATCGTGTTTCTGGTAGCGAAGAAGGTGAAGTTCTCGGCGCCTCCGCCGACCATTATGACCAATCTGGAGGCTCCGCCTCCGATGAAGGCCCCTCCGAAAGCGAATGTGATGGGTGGCGGCGGTGGACAGAAGAGCCCTACTCCGGTGGCGCAGGGACGCCTGCCGAAGTTTGCGCAGGAGCAGATTACTCCGCCCAAGGCTCCTCCGCTGGAGCAGCCGAAGATTGCCGTTGAGCCGACGGTCGTGATGCAGAAGGACCTGAAGATGGCCGACAGCAAACTGCCCAACATGGGTATGCCGAACTCGCCGATTGTGGGCACGGGCAGCTTGGGCAATGGCAGCGGGACGGGTATCGGGTCGGGCAATGGTGCTGGTGTCGGTGCGGGTTCGGGTGGCAATACGGGTGGCGGCGCGATGAGGATTGGCGGAGGCGTTTCGGCTCCCGTGCCGATTTCGATGCCGGATCCGGAGTTTTCGGAGGAGGCACGTAAGGCGAAGGTCGCCGGGAATGTGCTGGTTTACCTGTGGGTAGACCAGAATGGCAACCCGACACACGTGCGTGTGATCCGCGGAATTGGCATGGGACTCGACGAGAAGGCGATGGAAGCTGTTCGTCAGTATAAGTTCAAGCCGGCCCGCAAGGACGGTAAGCCGGTTACGGTGGAGATGAACGTCGAGGTGAACTTCCAGATCTTCTAAGCGCTTTCCGGGCGGTGTCTCGACGCCTGGTGAGTTTTTGGATAATTTCGATCAGAACGCAAGAAGGGAGATAAGAACAGGCAAATGCCTTTTCTTATCTCCCTTCTTGCGTTCTTTTGGCTAGAAACGAGCTATTTCCAGCATCGCCTTGTAAAGGTCTTCGGGCTGGGGGAGGATCACGTCTTCGAGGACGGGCGCATACGCGACGAAGGAGTCCATGGCGGCGACACGGCGGACAGGCGCGTCAAGATCGTGAAAGAGCTCCTCGCCGATCTTGGCTGCGATCTCCGCGCCGTAGCCCCAACTCAGCATGTCTTCGTGGGCCACGATGACGCGGTTGGTCTTCTTCACCGAGGTCGAGATGGCATCCCAGTCGAAGGGGCTGAGGCTCCGCAGGTCGATCAGTTCTACGTCGATACCGGTCTCGCGGTGGAGCTTGACGGCAGCCTGAAGGGCGCGGGGAACGACCGCACCGTAGGTGAGGACGGTGACGTCCTTGCCGGGGCGGACGATTTTGGCCTTGCCGAAGGGGATGGTGTAATCCGGGCCAGGGTAGGCGGCGCGGCCGAAGGTCTCGCGGTAGAGGCGCTTGTGCTCGAGGAAGAGCACAGGGTCGTCGCAGCGGATAGCTGTGCGGAGGAGGCCGATGGCATCGAGGGCGTTGGACGGCATGACGACACGGACGCCAGGTGTGTGGGTGAAGATGCTCTCGCCAGACTGTGAGTGGTAGATGGAGCCGCCGGTGAGATAGCCTCCGATGGGCACTCGCATGACGATGGGGGAGCTGAAGGCTCCGTTCGAGCGCCAGCGCATGACGGAGAGCTCGTTACGCATCTGGTGCATGGCGGGCCAGATGTAGTCGAAGAACTGGATTTCGACGACCGGCTTGAGGCCACGGACGGCCATGCCGATGGCACGGCCCACGATGTTGGCTTCGGCGAGAGGAGAGTTCCAGACACGGTCACTGCCGAACTCGGTCTGTAGACCGGCGGTCAGCTTGAAGACGCCGCCCTTGCCCTTGACCTTGCCACCCTTCAGCGCGCCTTCGCGCGTGGCGTCGGCTACGTCTTCGCCGAAGACGACGATGCGTTCGTCGCGGCGCATCTCGTCCTTGAGGCAGGTGTTGATGAGGTCGGCCATGGTGCGCTCGTTCTTGTCGTCCGAGGCTGTTGGCTCGGTTGCGTAGCGCGGGTCGGTTGGCGACAGATCTTCGGAGTATTGGTTCTTCAGGATGGAGCTTGCGACTGGAAGGGCAGCGGCAACGGCGGCGTCGGCTGCAGCCTGGACTTCGGCATTCACGCTGGCTTCGAGTTCATCGATACCGGCCTGATCGAGGATTCCTTCGCGCAGCAGGAGCACCTGCATCTTGGCGATGGGGTCGCGGAGGGCGTCGGCTTCGAGCTCTTCGGCAGAGCGATAGTCCCGTTCGTCCTCCGAGAAGGAGTGCGAGTAGGGGCGAATGACGTGGCCATGGACTAGCGCGGGGCCGCGACCGGAACGGCAGTACTCGACGGCCTCCACGATCGTCCGATAACTCGCTACCGCATCGGTCCCGTCCACCTCGGCGAAGTGGAAGTTAGGGAAGTTGGCGATCAGCCTGGATATATTCCCGCCGGGGGTGTTGGCCTCGACCGGCGTCGAGATGGCATAGCCATTGTCTTCAACGATATAGAGGATGGGCAGCTTGCCGTTCGACGCGGTATTGAGAGACTCCCAGAACTCACCCTGGCTGGTTGAGCCCTCGCCAATGGAGACGTAGGTGACCTCGTCGCCGTGAAATTTGACGTCTTTGTACGCCCGATAATCCGTCTCGCTCTTGGTCGCGGCGGACGGGTGACGGGTAAAGTAGCGTCCGGCTTCGGCACAGCCGACGGCGTGCAGGCACTGGGTCGCGGTTGAGGAGCTTGGTGAGACGATATTCAGCTTTGGACTCGTCCAGTGAGAGGGCATCTGGCGTCCACCGCTGGCCGGGTCTGACGCGGCTCCCACGGCTTGCAGCATCTGGTCTGCGACCGTGTTGCCGAGTGCCAAGCAGAGCGCGCGATCCCGATAGTAGGGAAAGAACCAGTCGTATCCGGGGCGCATGGCCATGCCCGCGGCGACGAGGAGGGCCTCGTGTCCGGCGCATGAGATCTGAAAAAAGATCTTCTGCTGCCGTTTGAGCATGATCTCGCGGTCGTCGGTTCGGCGGGAGAGATACATGAGCCGGTAAAACTCGATCATCTGCTCCCGCGACAGGAGGTTCTTCTCAACCTCCCGGCCACGCACTACGCTCTGCGCCTTCTCTGCCATCTTCGATGTTCCTCGCTCCCAGATTGTAACGGCTCTCTCATACTCAGGGCGACCTCTGTCCGTGTCTCGAATGCGGACATCCCGTTTGCCGTGGCGATCGAGCGCCGATGTGAGTGGTGTGCATTGAGGTATCTCCATGAAACATATCCGCTTTGCCGCTTTCTTCGTTTGCCTCCCCATGGTTGCCCAACAGACGGCCAAGGTTGTGCCGGGGCGCTTTCTCGTGACCTACCGCGACGTGCAGGTTCCAGGTGATGTGAATGAGCCGATTCCTCATGCGCGCGTGGTTGTGACGCATCCGTTACTGGGGATCGCTGTCGTCGATACCACGCAGCCCCGCGGGACGATTACTGCCGTGCAAGACGCCGAGATGCTGGCAAAACTGAAGGCGCAGCCGCATGTCGCCTCCGTGGTTCAGGATCGCGTTGTGAGTGCGCACTCGCTTCTCGTTCGACCGCTTCCCAACACGGATCGTTACCCGGCTCATGTGCCTTCCTCCGCTGAGGGGTTTACGAGCATCGCGGAGCCTGTTCAGTCCGACAGCTTTTATACCAAGAACCCGCAGGACTGGGCCGTGAAACAGGTGGGTGGATATGGGAAAGGTGTCCCGGGAGGGCCGGCCACCGGGCCCTGGGATGTGACGACCGGGACCGGGGTGCGGATTGCGATCCTCGATTCCGGGCTCGATGAGCACCACCCGGATCTTGTGCCGAATCTGAAGCTGAACCTCTCCGAGATCGACGGGCAAGCGATGCCCAGTTCGTGCGACGATGGCACCCCGCAGGATCAACAGGGCCATGGAACGTTTGCCGCTTCGCTGGCAGCAGGGGCGATGGGGGAGAACACGGGGCTGATGATCGGCGTGGCACCCACAGCGACCCTCCTGAATATCAAGGTGCTCCAGCGGACTCCCGGTGCGGGGGCTAGCCTGGCTGAACAATGCAACGCAGGACAGGCCAGCGGGCTGTTGAGCTGGGTGATCAAGGGAATTGAGGACGCCGTCGCCAATCACGCCGACATTATCTCGCTTTCGCTCGGTTCGGTCGTCGACCTCTCCACGGGGGACGGTGCGGGGCTCAAAGCAACGTTCGATGCGGTGACCCACGCGGCCACGAACGCGGGTGTCATCCTCATCGCGGCAGCGGGGAACGACGGGGTGGACCTCAGCAATCCACGCTACGTCGAAATTCCGGCACAGTCGCGCGATGTACTCGCCATGGTTGCCAGCACGAACCCAGGCTGCGCGCAGACGCTGGCCAACGGAGCTGCGTGTGTTTCGGGGCCTGTGTCGCTCGCTTATTACTCAAACTACGGAACTCCTCTGAACGCTCTGGCCGCCCCGGGTGGAAGCTACCCGGCGGGTGACGATATGAGTGTCTCCGGGTGGGTACGCGGAGCATGCAGCGCGGGCTTGCCTCAGACCGAGACCGGATTGCCCGATGCGCAGCACTCCTTCGGGTGCTTCAACCTGGGGCAGAGCCAGTATGTGCAGGCCATTGGGACCAGTGCGTCGGCTCCGCTTGCGGCCGGAGTGGCTGCTCTTTATCGCGCTGCTCATCCTTCGTGGACCGCGGCGCAGGTTCTGTCCGCTATGCGCACAGCCGCTGTTTCGTCGTCGGGCCTACCATTTTCCCTGGTTTCCGCTGCATCGATTCAACCGTGATTTGCCGTTCCGGCGTATAATCCGGTCTCATCCCAGGAATATTGGAGAACTGCGCTTGAACGACGTAGTTATCATAGGAGCCGGACCATACGGCCTATCCCTTGCCGCGCATCTTGCCAAGACGAAACTTAACTTCCGCATCTTCGGAACCCCGATGAAGAGTTGGGCGACCCAGATGCCGCAGGGCTTCCATTTGAAGAGCGATGGAAACGCCTCCAACCTGTCCGATCCCGACAAGTCGCTGACGCTGGGCCAGTACTGCGCGGAAAAGGGAATCCGGTATGCAGACCAAGGCTACCCCGTACCCCGCGACGTTTTCGTGGCTTACGGCGAAGAGTTTCAGCGGCGGTTGGTTCCCAACCTCGATCGGACCGACATCGTCTCCGTGCGCCAGATTCCGGGAGGTTTCGAGCTGCAGAGTGCGGCGGGCGAGACCCTTCAGGCCAAACAGGTGGTGATTGCCGCCGGGATCAGCCATTTTGGCCACGTGCCTCCGCTTCTCTCTGACGTTCCCCCCGAGTATCTGTCGCATAGCCTCAAGATCAATGAGATTGGAGATTTTGAGGGGAGAAAGATTGCGGTGATCGGCGCTGGGGCGTCTGCGATCGACGTGGCCGCGCTTCTGCACGAATCGGGAGCGGATGTTGTTGTCATCGCTCGCCGCCATTACATTGCGTATCACCCACCACACAACCCCAATCCGTCTCTCTGGGAACGCCTCACGCACCCAATCTCGCCCCTTGGCGGGGGCTGGAAATCTGTCCTCGCTACGATCGGACCACTGGCTTTTTACCGCTTGCCACGCAATCTGCGGTTCCGAGCTGTGAAGCGGCATCTGGGGCCTGCACCTGGATGGTTCATGCGGGAGCGTGTCGAGGGCAAGATCGCCCGATATCTGGGAACGCAGTTGAAGGGGGTGCGAGTGGAGGACGGCCATGCCATTGTGGACTTCATCGCACAGGACGGAACCGATACGAGCCTGAAGGTCGATCACGTGATCGCCGCCACGGGCTTCAAGACCGATATTGCCCGTCTCAAGTTTCTTTCCCCGGAGATTCGCGCTTCCATCAAGACGGATGAAGAGGCACCGGTCCTTTCCAATTTCTTCGAGTCTTCTGTGCCCGGGCTGTACTTCGTGGGCTTGGCCTCGGCGTATCACTTCGGACCGCTTACGCGGTTTTCGCATGGCAACGCGTTTACGGCTAAACGGCTGACCCGTCACCTGGCTGGCTGAGACGACTTCCTGGGCTTCATCCGGTATCCTCAGAGAGAGCCGCGATGCCTTTACCTGCCACCTTCAACGATTTCCTTGGGAATACCCCCGCTGTTGACCAGCTTCGGACGGCGATCGCAGCCGGTCGCCTGCCGCATTCGCTGATTCTCGCGGGGCCGGCAGGAGCGGGGAAGTACACGCTGGCGCTGATGCTGATCATGGCGCTGGAGTGTGAGCGGCAGCCACGCGACCTGTGGTCCGGCACCAGCGAGCATCCGGGGCAGTCGCTGGCGAGCTTCTGTGGCGTTTGCCCGAATTGCACGCGGATCGCTTCGGCGTCGGAGTTGCAGGAGCTAGTGGATGCTGCGGTGGCGGCACGGGAAGACCTGCGTGAGACGGATAAGAAAGAGACACGGGTCTTGATTCAGCAGCACCCGGATGTGCTGATCATTCCTCCCGATCCTCCTCAGCTCTTGGTCAAGCTTGGGCAGGTTCGCACGGTCATCCAAAGGGCGCAGAGACATCCCTCGGAGGGGCCGCGGCGTGTGTTTCTGTTTACGGCGGCGAACTTCATGAAAGAGGCAGCGAACTCTCTGTTGAAGATTCTGGAGGAGCCGCCGGCGACGGTCCACCTCATTATCCTGGCGGAAAATCCTGGGGAGCTGCTGCCTACGATTCGTTCGCGCTGCGCTACGGTGCGGTTGGGTGCGCTTCCGGTGGAGGAGTTGGAGATGCTCCTGGCGGATCGCCGTCCGGACGTGACGCCAAAGCACCGATCGCTGATTGCGCGGCTGGCTCAGGGAGCTGCGGGACGAGCGCTGTCCTTCAACCTTGAGGAGTACACCGTCGCGCGAGCTGACGCGATGATGATTTTGCGCAATGCCGCTGCGTCTGCTTCCGATCAGGGCGATCCGGAGCATACGGAGCTGTTCCGCATGACCGAGACCTATCGGGCCGGCGCCGAAGGGCAGCAGAAGACGACCGCTCTGCTTCGGGGGATCACGTTGCTGCTCGAGGATTTGTTGTTGTTGATGTCGGGAACGCCGGAGCTGGTGCGGAACATTGACCTGCGACCGGAGCTCGAGCGAATGGCCAAGATGGTTACGTTCCAGTGGATTGAGCAGGCCAGCCGGGGGCTGGATCAGGTTTATAGCGGGATGCGCCGCAATCTGCTGCGGAACCTCTCGCTGGATAGCTTTGCGACGCAGTTGGCGCAACCCGTTCGGGGGTTCTAACGCGGGCGCGCAGCTTTTTCGAGGCGATCCCGCAGCGCCGCGCCAAGACCCTCGCCAAGGGGGCGGGGGCAGACGATCACCGATACACCTGCGGCATCGAGAGCGCGAAGGCCGGCGAAGACTCTCTGAGCGAGGACTTCCTGATCGGTCCATTCTCCCCAGTCGAAGACTGCGGAGGCAGCGCGAGCTGTCCAACCGGTGGGAAGCATGACTCCCACCTGAGCTTCGAGGCCGTCCACAACCTGCTCCACTTCGGCCTGCCCGGCGACAAGGATGAGTCGGGCCCGGGGGGCGTAGTGACGGATGCCGACGCCTGGGGACGGGAGGCTCTCGGGGGATTCCCCGACTGAACCGGAGAACATGGAAAAACCTTCGCCAAGGACCTCGAGGCTGATGGCGCCGGGGCGATAGACGACCTTCGCAGCGACATCGAGCACGGTCGACTCCACGCCGACGCTGGTTGGGCCTCCGTCCAGAATGGCGTCGATCCGTCCGTCGAGATCCGTGAGGACGTGCGCGGCCGTCGTTGGGCTGGTTCTACCGAATCGGTTTGCGCTGGGTGCGGCGATGGGAACCCCAGCGAGACGGATCAACTCCAAGGCTATGGGATGGTTGGGCATCCGTACGCCGACCAGATCTCTTCCGGAAGTGACGGCATCTGGAACCGTGACTTTTCGGGGCAGGAGGAGCGTCAGGGGGCCGGGCCAGAACCTGGCCATCAGTCTTTCGGCCTCATCGGAAACCTCTGCGATCCGGTCAACCATGAGGCGGGAAGAGACGTGAACAATCAGGGGGTCCCAGCCTGGACGCTGTTTAGCTTCGAAGATTCCCGCAACTGCTGCTGCATCAAGGGCATTCGCGCCAAGTCCGTAGACGGTCTCGGTAGGAAATGCGACGAGTCCTCCGCGTTTCAGGATCTCAGCCGCGTTTCGTATGCCGTCCAAACCCAATCTTTCGGTTAGTTTCATCCTCTTTATCCTATGCGGTCAGGCCTATACTCACGCTATGCAGAGCGCAGAGATTGAGCTGAAGTTCCTCATCGCCGACGCCGCCGACCTCGAAGCCCGCCTCCCAGCCCTGGGCTTCCATCTCGACACTCCCCGGACCTTTGAACAAAATACCCTGTACGACACGCCGGAACGACGCCTCCGGGAATCGCAGCAGATTCTTCGGATTCGCCAGTACGGCGATCTTTGGACCGTGACGCATAAGCGTCCCGATGCGGTGGATGGGGATCCACGTTATAAGGTGAGGATCGAGACCGAGACCCATGTGGATGACGCCCCCGCGATTGCCGAGATCTTTTGCCAACTCGGCTATTGCGCGATGTTCCGGTATGAGAAGTTCCGGACCGAGTGGTCGCATCCGACGGACGATGCCGTTTCGCCTCTGCATCTGGTGATCGACGAGACGCCGATTGGGATCTACGGCGAACTCGAAGGGCCTACGGCGTGGATCGACAGGATGCTCGAGGCGCTCCACATTGATCCTGCCGCCTGCACGACGAAGAGTTACGGCAAGCTCTTTCTCGACTGGAAGGCCCGCACGGAGAGCAGCGCCGAGAACCTGACCTTCGATGAAGTCGAGGCCGGGATGGCGGTTCACTCCGCCTAGGACCAATGGTGCATGGTAGGGTATCGTGGAAGCAATTCCAGGAGATCTCTTTGCGCATTTTTTCGACCCTTTGTCTTGCCTTGATAACCGTTACGGCTGTGTCGCAAGCTCCTATGCGCGGTGTGGCGGCAGAGAACATCGACCGCAGCGCGAATGCCTGCAGCGACTTTGACGCCTATGCGAACGGGGCGTGGAGGGCTGCGCATCCGATGCCGGCGATCCAGACGGTGTGGGCGGTGAGAACAGTCACCCAGGATGAGACGAGAGCGCGACTGAGGGTGATCGCAGAAGAGGATGCGGCGAAGGCCTCAACCCTGGCGAAAGGATCGCCGGGTAGGCTTACCGGAGACTTCTATGGCGCGTGCATGGATCAGGGAAAGGTCAATGCGCTGGGACTGAAACCGGTCGAGGGGGAACTGAAACGCATCGACGGGATCAAGGATGCGAAAGGACTCAGCGCGGAGATCATCCGTCTGCAGGAGATGGCAATCGACGCGCCGGTTCGCCTGCAGTCCACGCAGGATCTGCATGATCCGAAGCAGGTGATTGCGGAGTTGAATCTGGGCGGCCTCGGCCTCCCGGACCGCGACTACTACCTGCGGGAGGAGCCGCGGTTCAAGGATGCGCGCGACAAGTACCTGGAGTACATGAGCACGATCTTTACCCTGGCTGGCGCCAAGGACGTGGATGCTGCGTCTGCCGTAGCGGCTGTGATGAAGATTGAGACGGCGTTGGCCCAGGCACGTTTGAGCCGCGTGGCTCTGCGGGATCCAAAGGTGCAGGACAATCCGATGACCTTCGCGTCTTTGAAGGCACTGGCTCCGCATTTTGATTGGGACGCCGAGTTCAAGTTGTTGGGCGTGACGACCACGGGACATATGAATGTGTCGCAGCCGAAACAGGTGGCGGCCTTCGACACTCTGATCGGTGAGACCTCGATCGGGAACTGGAAGCTCTATTTGCGGTGGCAGCTTTTGAATGTCAGCGCACGGTACTTGTCGACGCCCTTTGAAGAGGCGCGTTTCGGGTTCTACGACACCACGCTGACCGGAGCGAAGGAACAGAGACCGCGTTGGCAGCGGTGCGTGATCGCGACCGATGGAAATCTGGGCGAGGCTCTGGGGCATGAGTATGTCGACCGGTACCTGCCACCCGAAGCGAAGGCACGAGCGCGGACCATGGCGGTGAACATCGTCAACGAGCTGAAGATCTCGATCGAGTCGCGCGACTGGATGACGGCTCCAACCAAGGCGAAGGCCCTGGAGAAGGTCGATGCGCTGACGATCAAGGTTGGGTATCCGGACAAGTGGAAGGATTACTCGGGGGTATCAGTGGAGCACGGGGCGTATCTGGAGAACGTCATGAGCGCGAGGCGTTATGCTGTCCGGGACGATCTAGGGCAGATTGGCAAGCCGGTGGACCACGGACGCTGGGGGATGACACCGCCCACGATGAATGCGTACTACGATCCATCGATGAACGAGGTGGTCGTTCCGGCGGGGTATCTCCAGCCGCCCGGGTTCGATCCTCAGGGGCTGGATGCGATCAACTACGGCGCGGTCGGGGTGAGCATCGGGCACGAGATCTCGCACGGTGTGGACGACGAAGGCGCACAGTTTGCCGCCGATGGCCGCCTGGAGAAGTGGTGGACGGATGCAGACTACAAGCAGTTTGAGGCTCGGACGGGATGCACGACAAAGCAGTATGACGGCTACTTTGTGGAGCCGGGACTGCATCTCCAGGGAAAACTCGTGACTGGCGAGGCACTCGGCGACCTGGGCGGCGTGAATTTGGCATTTCGGGCCTATGAGCGGTCGCGAGTCGGCAAAGGACCCGAACCCACGGTGGACGGGTTCACGCCGGAGCAACAGTTCTTTCTGGCGGAAGGACAATGGCGTGGGGCCCTGGCTCGGCCGGAGTGGCTGCGGGTTTCGACGTCGACCGATCCTCATCCACCGGGGAAGTTTCGTGTGCTTGGACCACTGAGCAATATGCCGGAGTTCGAGAGGGCATTTAGCTGCAAGGCAGGAGACGCGATGGTGCGGCCCGAGTCCGAGCGTTGCGTTCTCTGGTAAGGAATCGGTCCGGTTATCGCAACTGATGGTTCGAAGGCGTGTCTGGAACGACAGACGCGCCTTTCGTCCACTGGAACAGGGTGGTTGGCGTGCCGGAGGTTCCGCTATGCGCTCGTATTGTGCTGGAAATGCTGGGGATGTGAGAACGGCTGTCGTGGCTCTGCTGTGCGTCATGATGGCAGGCCAGCCTTTGTTCGCGG